>CAZQPC010000138.1:0-12224 GCA_964595005.1 uncultured Magnetovibrio sp. | reverse complement strand
AGCGAGGCGGCGGCCGAGTGGCGCCACGACCCAGCGCGACGCGGAATTGGTGACCGTCCCGGCCGAAGGCTGGCCACGTTGGACCTTCTACATGCTGGCCAGTCTGGTGCTTGGCGCCGTTGGCGGGTTGATCTTCAATTGGCTGACCGTACCACTGGCCTGGATGATCGGGGCCATGGTTTTCGCCACCGTGGCGGCCCTGGCCGGGGCGCCGGTGCGGGGCTCGAGACGTATCCGCACGATCTTCGTGCCGGTGTTGGGGATCATGCTGGGCTCATCGTTCACGCCGGAAACCCTGGGCCAGGTGTCATCGTGGATTCCCAGCGTCATCTCCATGCTGATCTTTGTCGCCGTGGTGATCGCCGTTGTCGCGGTCTATCTGCACAAGGTCATGGGGTTCGGGCCGGTGTCGGCCTATTTCTCGGCGACGCCGGGCGGCCTGGCGACCATGGCGGTCATCGGCGCCGAGATGGGCGGCGACGACCGGCGCATCGGCTTGACCCATTCCATCCGGATCATGGTGACGGTGCTGATCATCCCCTTCTATTTCCGCATCTTCGAAGGTTACGTGCCGGGCGGCCTGCAATCCTTGGGCAGCGTCGTCGATCTGTCGCTCCGGGACGCTGTGATTATGATTGGATGCATGCTGGGTTTCCCGTTGTTCAAGATGCTGCGGCTGCCCTCGGCGCAAATTCTGGGCCCCATGACCCTAAGCGCGGTGGTCCACGTTACGGGTCTGACCGATGCCAAGCCGCCGGTGGAATTCGTCAACATCGCCCAGTTGGTGATCGGCACGGGCATTGGCGCCCGGTTCGCCGGGGTTTCGGTAAAACGGCTCTACCAGGTGATGGCTGCCGGCGCCGGGGCGACCATCTTCATGGTCGGCTTTGCCGCCGTTGCGGCCCTCGTCCTGGAAGCCTGGACGGGCCTGCCCTTTGCCGCCATCTGGCTGGCCTTCGCGCCGGGTGGTGTCGCCGAAATGACACTAATCAGCCTAGCGCTGGGGATCGATGTCGCCTTTGTTTCCACCCATCACCTGGTGCGGGTGGTGTTCATGGTGGTCGCCGCGCCCGTGGTCTTCCATTTCCTGCAAAAGAAGTGGGGGATCAAGGAGGACCCATCGACGCACGGGTTCTAACGATGATCGGCGCCGACGGCTTCGGAAATATGGGCAAATCCATCGCGCCGGATGAGATCCGCCAACTCACGCGCCAGACGCGGAATTAGCCCCGGGCCATCATAGACCAGCGCCGTATACAACTGCACCAGAGAGGCGCCGGCTCGAATCTTTGCGTAGGCATCGGCCGCCGATGCAACCCCGCCGACACCGACCAGCGGCAGCCGGCCCTCGGTCAGGCGGTAAAGATCGCTGAGCACCTGGGTTGAAAGCGCCATCAGCGGCCGGCCGCTAAGCCCGCCGGTTTCGCCGGCCTGCGGGTCACGGAGGCTATCGGGCCGGGCAATGGTGGTGTTGGTGGCGATCAACCCATCAACACCTTCTGTCACGGCCACTGCGGCGATATCCGCCTTGTCGTCATCGGTCAGGTCCGGTGCCACCTTCAACAACAAGGGCGGCTGTTTCTCGAGGGCCGCCAGGGCTTCGTTAACGGCCCGCAGCAGGGCCGCCAGCGGCGCCTTGCCCTGCAGCGCCCGCAACCCCGGCGTATTCGGTGACGAGACATTGACCACCATGTAATCGGCGTAGGCACCCAGCGCGGCAACGCCGGCCACATAATCTGCGGCGGCGTCTTCGGTCTCCTTGTTCTTGCCGAGATTGATACCGACCGGTCCGGGGCGCCGTTCGGGCAACGCGGCAAATCGTGCCGCAGCCGCTTCGGCGCCGCCGCTGTTGAAGCCGTTACGGTTGATCGCCGCTTCATCGGCGCTGAGGCGGAACAGGCGCGGCCTGGGGTTGCCGGGCTGCGGTTTTGGCGTGATCGAGCCGATCTCGACAAAGCCGAAGCCAAGCCCCAGCGCTTCCACGGGCACCTTGGCGTCCTTGTCGAAACCGGCGGCAAGACCGACGGGATTGACGAAATCCAGGCCGAACAGTGTCTGTTGCAGCGCCGGATCGGCCACCGGTCCCGGCCCGGATACCAGCCCGGCCTTCAAGGCGCGTAAGCTCAGACCATGGGCGCGCTCCGGGTCCAGGCGAAAGATCAGCGGGCGCAGCAGGCCGTACATTCAGGTCGCCTCAATATGGTCAGGAAACAGGTGCACCCCGCCGTCATCCAAATCCAAAGGATCAACCCGCAAAACGGCTGAGGCGGGCAGCGCCCCGTAGAGATGTGGAAACAGTTCGCCGCCCCGTGATGGCTCCCACTTCAGGGCGTCGCCCAGCAGTTCCGGATCGACACTCAGAAGCATTAGCCCGCTCTGGCCGGTCCGGTGTTTGGCGGCGCTTTCACGGACTTGCGATGCGGTGGAAAAGTGAATGAACCCATCGGCCATATCCTGGGATGATCCGCCGTAGGTCCCGGCAGCTTCCGCCGCCTGCCATTCGTCGGCGCGGCACATGTGATAGATGGGGGCGCTCATGATGGGGCGGATGCTAAATCATACGATCACGTAAATACAGCGCCGAGCCGCATTCTCAGGACCGCGGGGGACGCTCAACATAAACGCCGAAATTCCCCTTTACATAGGGTTTGACGTCGGGATACGCGGCTTTCAGAGCGGACCAATCGGCGACGCCCAGAATGTCGTTGATCAGCGCAATGACGCCGTCCACGGACGGTCCGTCGCGCGATCCCATGGCAATCTTCAACAGGCCCGAGCGGCCCGCCCATTCGCGGATCTGGACCAGCGGCCGGATCACCTCAAACCGATGTCCGCGGAACCCAAAGCTCGACCCCAGATCGAAGCAAAGCCCACGGCGCCGGGCCTCATAAACCAAGATCGCCACCAACAGGCCGTGGCGACCGGCCGTATCATCGGCCAAGTGGAACACCACGAACGGTGCGACGGCCCATTTCCAGGGGGCCTCGGGAAGCAGAGCGGGATGGCCGATGCGTGAGATAATGCCGCCCTCGTTGCGCACCGCCACGGCAAGCCGGCGGTTGTTTTCGAAAACACGGGCCGCGTGGCCGCGGAAACTATCCCGGCTCAAGAACCACGGCGCCTCCAATGCGGCCGTGTCGTTGACCGTGAGGCCGCCGCCGGTCACCGCGCGGTTGACCGTCAACCGCTGTTTCAGGTGTTCGAAGTTGAACGGGCGGTCCTTGCCCGGCGGCACGTAAATGTTGACGATGCCAACGTTGGAAAGTTCCAACCCTTCGTGATCCAATTTCAGCCCCGAGCGCACAAACAGCACCATCCATGGCAACCGGTCGCCAAACGCGCCAAGGATATCATCCAAGCCAAAATGATCCCCGGTCAGCGAGGTATCGACAATCACAACCTGGGGACACGCGGCCGCAGATCGCCAGGCCTCGGCGAAGGCGTCGACATCAAACACGGTCATGTCCCAGTCATAGGCGACCGGTTCAATAATCAGCGCGTCGGCCGTGCCGCTGGAAATGGCTTTCGCAAGCGCCGCGTTGGTTTGCAGATATTCCACGTCGAGAGCCGGATTGTGAAACATGTCCAAAAGACGCCAGGTTTCGAAATATCCACCGAACATCTTCAACTTTGCCGGCTCATCCGGCAGGGCGCCTTTCAAATGCGCGCAACAGACCTGCACCAGCGTCGCGATGGCCGACATGCCGCTGGTGAACAGCATGCACTTGGCGTTCCAACCCTTTGGCGGCGGCGCCATGGCAAGGCCACGGCGTTCCAGCAGTTCAGGACGGCTGGAGCGTTCGTAATCGAACTGAAAACGTTCGCCGGACGGCATGTATTTCGGCTGCTCATGGGGGGGCGCCATGAGATAATGATGAGAGGTTTCATGGGCCATTCTGAGCCAAGCCGAGCGCAGCGCAAAACCCAGTTCGTCCAGCTTCCGTTCAGATGGCAGAGCCTCCAAATCACCGCTCTCGGCCAAGGCTTCTGCCCTTGCATTCCATTCGAGAATTTCAGGCGCTTCGGCCGCGGTCATATCCGTGATGGCGGCGGCCAACCGGCGCAAAGCCTGAAGTTCTTTTGCACCGCTGGTCATCTTTTCTGTGTTTTTCGGCTGCATTGTTTCATGCGGAACGGTTATCTAGACTTTATCAATTCCGTACAATAGATGTTCACACAATCGGATAATGCCAGATGAACCCGGCCAAGACACGACCTCACAGGCGCCAACATCTGCTGGATGAACATATCCAAACGCCGGCCCTTGTCTGGGACCTGGATACCCTGGACGAACGGGTCGCGGCACTGGCCAGGTTTTCGGCGGACAACGATTGCGCGCTCCTCTATTCGGTTAAGGCTTCCGGCGTCGGCGCGGTGTTGGAACGCATCGCACCGGAGGTCTCCGGTTTTGCCTGCAGTTCGCCGTTCGAAGCCCAACTGGCCCGCCATGTCCTCGGTACAAAGGGTTCCGTCCACATCACCAGCCCCGCCCTGCATCCGGGTCAGCGCGAGACGGTCGGCAGTGACTGCGATCATGTGACGTTCAACTCGCTCCGTCAGTGGCAAAGCCTAAAGAGCCAATTCGACGATTCGATTCAACTTGGGCTTCGCATAAATCCTGAATTATCGATCGTCGCGGACCCCCGGATCGACCCTTGCCGAAAAGGGTCAAAACTCGGAATTCCCCTGAGCGTGTTGAAACATGAACTCGATGCGACACCTGATTTATGCGAAGGCATTCGCGGCTTGCACATCCATACGGCTTGCGGCAATCGGTCGTTTCGCGGCCTGACTGAAACGATCGATCAAATCGAGGCGGCGCTGCCGGACCTTCTGCACCAGATCGAATGGTTCAATCTGGGCGGCGGGTATTATTTCGATAAGATTCGCAAGATTAAAGGCTTTGCCGGGGCCGTGTCGCGGCTGCAGGAGATCTACGGTCTGCGCGTATTCATCGAACCCGGCACGGCACTTGTCCAGAATGCCGCCGTATTGGTGAGCACAGTGGTCGACATCATCGACGCCCAGACGACACCCATTGCGATCTTGGATACGACGCTCAACCATATGCCGGAAGCTTTCGTCTACCAATTTCAGCCCCCCGTAAGCGCCGCCCGGGCGGGCGCCGATCACAGTTACGTTCTCGCCGGCGCGACCTGTCTGGCCGGGGACATCTTTGGCACCTACGCCTTCGACACCCCTCTTGAAATTGGCGAGCGTCTGGTGTTTGAAAAAATGGGCGCCTATACGCACGGCCAATCGCATTGGTTCAATGGCGTCAATTTACCGGCCATTTACACCCATTCGGCAGAATCGGGCCTAGTGCTTGAACGTGCGTTCACCTACGAAGACTTTGCCCGGCGATGCGCCGTTTCCTAATTCGTTGCATCGATCCTTGCGGCGGCGAACGGCCGGCCTCCGTCCATCCAGCGGGAAAACGCATCCGACTGTTCGAAGGCGATCGCCAGCGCCGCGTTCAACTCCAACAGATACCCTTCGCGCCCGAGCCGCCGTGCTGCCGCAATCAATCCGTCGCGGGCATGTAGGTAGGCATTGTAGCGCGGCTTATTCTGGGGAATCTGGCGAAAATCATATCGGCCCCGGAGATGGCGACATACGGATTCATCATAGGATTCGTAACCCCGGCAATCATACGGCCGGGCGGCATAGGCACTGCAGAGACCATCCGCCAAAATTGGACAGGCGACACCGGTCGCTGAATGGTCCCGTTCGCTCAAGCCACGCGTCGGGCTGTCGGCGGCTTGCACGCGTCGACGTAAATTCTCAATTTCACCGACGGGCGCGTTGGACGTGATCCAGTGAACAAGGGCCAGCACTTCGAGGGGAGAGCTGTCGACCCGGATGTGGCAGCAGTGGCTACACCCATCGGCACAAGCGACTTGCTTACGGGAGGCCGCTGAAGAATTTTTCTTCAAATGACGCGAAGCAGCATCGGCGGCGGCATCGGCGGCGGCATCGACAATTGCACAAATGTCCGAAGCCGACGTTGCATCCCGAAGCGCTTCCTCGGCATCCTGGGCAATCAGAATCCCGAGGGGCTTTCCCGTCAGCTGGGCGTTCTTACCATTCAAGCTTCTCGACACCGTCGAAGGTCAGTTCGCTGCCGTCAGCCAAGGTGATGATGCCGGAGGCCTCGGCGTCGAATTCGATGCCCGCATCTGTCTCGGTGAAGCCAGCGCCTTCATCGACCTGCAGGGTCCAGCCGGAATCGCCGCCCGGTCCGCTATCGACACCGTCGATTTGCACCGTGTCGGACCAGCCATCGCCGCCCTGGAAGTAATCGGCCCCATCCCCGGCGCCGAAGATGAACAGGTCATCGCCCTGGCCGCCCATGATATCATCGTCACCGGCACCGGACGTGATGGTGTCATCACCGGCCCCCGCATCGACAACATCGTCGCCGTCGCCGGCATCGATATTGTCGTCACCGTCACCGCCAAGCACCGTATCGTCGCCGTCGCCGGCACTGATGGTGTCGTCTCCGCCTTCGCCGGAAATGGTATCGGCACCGGCGGTGCCGGTTACCGAGTCGGCGGAATCCGTACCCACCGTACCCGCATCGAAGCCGTCGCCGCCGACATCAACCTGAACCATCTCCGTCGCCGTGCGGGTATCGCCGCCTTCGTCGGTGACGGTCGCTTCGACAGACAAAAGGAAGTCATCGGAATCGGCCGGGACGGTCAGCGTGAGGCCGTCCAAGTCACCAGAGTCCACCGACCAAGAACCATCACCGTTATCTGTACCGGCCGACAGCACGGCACCATCGGGCAGGCCATCGATGGAAATCGCCATGCTTTCCGAACCGTCCGTATCGGACAGGCTGGCGGTGATATCCAGCGGATACTGCAAGCTTTCTTCGCCGCCTTCATTCATGACGTCTTCAACACCATCGTCAAAAAGGGACTGGACATCGTCGGCGCTCAATTGCTCATCATAAATGGCGATATCATCCATATGGCCGTTGAAGAAGTCTTCCATGCTGTCGGCGGAACCGTCGCTGCTGTCCGATTGGCTCGCGCCGAATGTCCAGGGGTTATCGTTGCCTTCCAAGCCCGTTGTCCAGGTATCATCGGAGGCGACCAATTCGCCATTGAGATAAACGTTGGCGCCGTCATCGCCCCAGGTCACGGTGACCTGATTCCACTCATCTTCACCCACGCTTCCGCCCGTGATATCCATGCTCTCGTCACTGGATTCCATATGCAGGCGCAGTTGTCCATCTTCGATGAAAAGACCGAATTCGCCCGACCCACTGTCGTCACCGGAATCGGATGACGCCAAGGCAAACGTGCCGCCTTCGCCGCCGCCAGCATCATCGGCATTGAACCACAGCGTCATGGCGCCGCTTTCCGGCTTCAGATCATCGGAATGGGAAACTTCGACATATTCTTCACTGCTCGACTTGCCGCCGCCGGAAAACTCGGCCGCGCCATCGAAAACGCCTGTTTCGTTGTTGGTTTTCAAGTCGTTGACGGGTGAACCGTCATTGCTGCCAACGGCATCGACTAGGGTATCATTGCCGTCGTTTTCGTCGAGCTGCCAATAACTGACCGGCGTGGCGCCGCCACCAACTTCCGTGGCATCGCCAAGCTCGACACTCAGTTCCGGCGCATCGGCGACCCCGTCAACGGTGACATCAATAGTCGATGTTACGGTCGATGTATCGCCCGTCGAAGATTCCGTCGTCGTCGCCGACACCGTCAACGAGAAGTCCGTGCTGGAATCTTCCGCCGGCAGGATCGTCAAATCGCTCAGATCACCGCTATCCAACGTCCAACTGCCATCGCCATTGTCCGTCCCCGCCGACAAGGACGCGCCGGAAGGCACGCCGTCAATGGTGATGGCCATGGTTTCGGACCCATCCGTATCGGTTAGGCTGGCATCGATATCCAGGGAGATGGCCCGATCTTCTTCGCCCGAAGCATCAGATGTCGACAAACTGGCATCTTCGGCCATCAAATCCGGTGTCGATACGGAGACGCTGGCGGATACTGAGTTCGTATCGCCGTCGTCTTCGGTGGCTGTCGCCGCAATGCCCAGGTCGAAATCATCCGTGCCCGTCGGCACGGTCATCTGCAGGCCATCCAGATCGCCGGAGTCCAGTGTCCAGGTGCCGTCCCCATTGTCCGTGCCGGCAGACAGGGAGGCGCCGTCGGGCACATCACTGACGGTGACGGACAGGGTTTCGGAGCCGTCCGTATCCGCCAAACCGGATGTAATATCCAGGTCGTAAACCATGCCCGGCTCTTCCACATCGACCGTGACGGTCTCCGACGCAAGGGATGAAGACCAATCATCGCCGGCGACAATCTCGAAGTTGTCGATATCCACACCTTCGCTTGAAGACGTCGAGTCGACATTCATTTCAAGCTGCAACTGGCCGTTCTCATCAAGGGTGACCGTAATTGAATTGCTGTTGGTTCCCTCATCAGACGTATTCAAGACTTCGTCGCCGTTCGCCGAGACGATAAAGTTGTCCTGATGGCTGCCGCTTTCGTCCCAACTTCCCCAGGTGTCGCTGTCGAAGTTGATGGTCACGGTCTGACCGGCATGCTCATCACCAAAGTCAAAGGTCCGGGTCGCCGTTTCATCTTGTTCGACTTCCATGGCGCCGTAGTAATCTTCCGCTTCGTCACCCCATCCCGAAACACCGCTATTGAAGTTGTCAGAGAACAAGGTATCGCCGTCACCGCCCGAGCCGCTGACGTCAAAGCCGAGATCGATATCGGCCGTCTCACCGTCAGCCGGCGTCACCGTAAGATCGGTGAGATCCGCCGGGTCCAAGGTCCAGGTGCCGTCACCGTTGTCCGTGCCGGCACTCAGGGACGCGCCGCTGGGCACGCCGGAAACGGTCACTTCCGTATTGTCGGTGGCCGCATCGGTGATCGATTGCGGGACACTGATGTCCGTTTCGCTTTCCACCGTCTCGCTGAAGCTGACATCGGCGCTCAAACTCGGTGCATCCGCGACACCCGTGACATCGACATCAAGGGTTTCCGTCGTGGTTGACGTATCGCCAGTAGAGGTTTCAGTGGTCGTCACGGAAACCGACATCGTGAAGTCCTCATTGGAATTCGCATCCGGCGTCACCGTCAATCCATCCAGATCGCCGGCGTCCAATGTCCAGGTGCCGTCGCCATTGTCCGTGCCGGCGGAAAGCTCTGCCCCGTCAGGCACATCGCTGATGGTGATGGACATGGTTTCGGAACCGTCCGTATCGGCCTGGGCGACGTCGATATCCAGCGCGATGGCCGTGTCTTCATCGCCCGCCGCGGCGGTGGTATCAACCGTCGCGCCGTCGGCTTCCGTATCCGGCTCAACGACGGTGACGGTGGTTGTCACGGTGTTCGTATCGCCGTCGTCTTCCGTCGCCGTGGCGCTGACTTGCAGATCAAAATCACCTGATCCGGCCGGCACCAGCATTTCAAGATCCGCCACGTCGTCGGCGGAAAGTGTCCAGCTGCCGTCGCCATTGTCCGTCCCCGCCGTCAGGGTGGCTCCTTCCGGCAGCCCGTCAACGGTGATTGAAAGCGTTTCGGAACCGTCCGTATCCGTCAGGCTGGACTGAATATCGACCAGATCGACATCGTAGACCGTTCCGCCAGCTTCCGGCTCAACATCCAAATCCGCCGAGGCCAGGGAGGCATCCCAGTCATCACCGGCGGTGATCTCGAAATTGTCAATCATCACCCGTTCGTCCGACGCCGTCGTATCGGTGCTCATCTCCACCGTCGCCTGGCCATTCTCATCCAGGGTGATGGTGAACTCCTGGCTCGTGGAACTTTCCTCGGAGGTTTCCAGCACTTCCGTCCCGTTCACCGAGACGTTGAAATAATCCTGATAGGAACCGCTTTCCTCCCAATCGTTTTGGGCATCCATGTCGAAGGAAATGGTGATCGTCTGACCAGCATGCTCAGGGCCGAAGTCAAAGGTCTGAGAGGTCGTCGCATCGCCTTCCAGCATCAGCTGCCCGCCGGAGCTTTCGGCATCGCCGCCCCAGTCGCCAACGCCACTGCTGAAGTTGTCGGACGTCAGCGTATCGCCGGCGCTTTCCGAACTTGGCACGTCGAACGACAGGGAAATCGTATCGGTCGAGCCTTCCGCCGGCATAACGGTCAAACCATCGAGATCACCGGCATCCAGGGTCCAGGTGCCATCGCCATTGTCCGTGCCGGCATTTAGAAAAGCGCCATCCGGCACGCCGGAGACGACGACGGAATCGTCGCCCGAAGCGGCGGTTGAAATGGCGTCCGGCACGTCAACATCCGTTTCCGCACTGGTTTGTCCGGAGTTTTCAATGGATACACTGAGCGTCGGGGCGTCGGCGACACCCGTGACGTCGACGTCCAAACTGGTGGTCGTCGTCGCCGTGTCGCCCGTTGATTCCTCGGTTGTCGTTACCGAAACCGACAGGCTGAAGTCTTCATTGGAATCGGCCGCCGGTGTGACGGTCAAGCCATCGAGATCGCCTGCGTCCAAAGTCCAGGTGCCGTCGCCGTTGTCCGTCCCTGCCGATAGCTCGGCACCGTCCGGCACATCACTGATGGTAATGGACATGGATTCCGAGCCATCCGTGTCGACCAGGCCGGCGTCGATATCCAGGGCGATGGCGGAATCTTCACTGCCCGCGGCATTCGAAACCGACAGGTCGGCTTCATCCGCACTGGTGTCGGTGGCGTCGACGGAGATTGTCGCCGTCGTTGTCGAGGTGTCGCCGTCATCTTCCGACGCCGTCGCCGCAACATTCAGATCGAACGCATCGGTCCCGTCAGGCACCGTCATGGCCAGATCGCTGAGATCGCCGGCCTCGAAGGTCCACGACCCGTCGCCATTGTCTGTACCGGCGTCAAAGGTCACGCCACCGGGGACGTCACTGATGGTCACGGACAGGGTTTCCGAACCGTCCGTGTCGGACAGCGCCGCGGTGACATCAAGATCGTAGGTGACGCCGCTGACGTCCGCCGTGTCGTCGCCCAGCGAGGCGCTCAAGGTCGCCGAATCGGCATCGCCTGTGAGGTCAACGTCGATGGTGCCCGATACCGTTGACGTATCACCGGTGCTGGTTTCCGTTGTTGTGACGGAAACACTGAGTTGGAAGTCCTCGTTGGAATCTGCCGGAGGCGTAATCTCCAGACCGTCCAGGTCACCGCCTTCCACCGTCCAGGTGCCATCTCCATTGTCCGTGCCGGCGTTCAAGGACGCCCCGTCCGGGACACCGGAAACGGTCACCGATATGGTTTCCGAGCCGTCCGTATCCGCTTGCGTGACACCGATATCCAGGGCGACCGCCGTATCTTCCGTGCCCGCAGCGTCACTGACTTCCAGGGTCGAGCCTTCGACCGTGTCATCAACTTCGCTGACACTGACGCTGAGTGTGCTGGAGGTCGACGAGGTGTCGCCGTCATTTTCAGTCGTCGTCGCGGTGACGGTCAGATCGAAGTCGCCGGAGAAGTCTTGCGGCGGCGTCACGGTCAAGCCGTCCAAATCGCCGGCATCAAGGGTCCAGGTGCCGTCACCATTGTCCGTACCGGCGGAAAGCTCGGCGCCGTCCGGCACGTCGGAGATGGTCACGCTGAGAGTTTCGGAGCCGTCCGTGTCTGTCAGGCCGGCATCGATATCCAAGGCAATGGCCGCGTCTTCGGCGCCGCTGGCATCGTCAACGCTTAAGCTCGCCGTATCCGCATCGCCGGTGACATCCACGTCGATGGTGCCCGTGGTCGTCGCCGTGTCGCCGCCGTCACCTTCCGTCGACGTCGCGGTCACGGTCAGTTGGAAATCTTCGTTGCTGTCGGCCGGCGGTGTCACCTGCAGGCCGTCCAGGTCGCCGGCGTCCAAGGTCCAGGTGCCGTCGCCGTTGTCCGTGCCGGCGGACAAGGCGGCGCCGTCGGGCACACCGGAAATGGTCACACTTAGGCTCTCGCTACCGTCCGTATCCGTCAGACCGGACGCGATGTCGAGATCGATGGCACCGTCTTCCGTGCCCGACGCCGTGTCGTCCAAGGTCAGGGTTGGCGCATCGGCATCCGCCGCCACGCTCACGTCGATGGTGCCGCTGGTCGTCGCCGTATCATCGCCGTCCGTCGATGTCGCGGTGACGGAAAGTTGGAAGTCGCCGTCGCTGTCGGCCGGCGGGGTCACCGTCAAACCGTCCAGGTCGCCGCCGTCCAGGGTCCAGGTACCGTCGCCATTGTCCGTACCGGCGG
>CAZQPC010000137.1:0-12287 GCA_964595005.1 uncultured Magnetovibrio sp. | reverse complement strand
GCGGGCTGTACGGACGATCTCTATGGGTCATTATTAATGCAATTTGGTATAAGCGAGGTCTTGCTCAGGGTGATTGTCACCGCAAGGCAATTTGGACGAAAACGGGGACAGGCAGGTTAAACCCGGGACAGTTAAACCGGGAACATCGCCATCCCGGAGAACCGTCGCCGTCTTTGTCCTCAATTGCCGAACCATATTTGGAAATTCCAATGAAGCGATAGCAAACTTCGTGTACAATTGTTGAAGGCTGGAGGGAAAACCGGGAAACACCGGTGATCGGCCGTAAAAGCCAATACTCAAACCAGCCGAAAAATCGCTGCTCCACGTATCAAAAGGAGCACACAGGGAGAAAGCCATGAAATTGTACATGTTTCCGGCATCGACCACGTGTCGGCCGATTATACTGTTCTGCGCGGATCACCAGTTGGAGCTTGAAAATGTCTTCGTCGACCTGATGGCGGGCGAACACATGCAAGAGGACTTTTTGAAGGTCAATCCCATGCAACGGGTGCCGGTGCTTGAAGACGATGGTCTTACGCTGACCGAGAGTTCGGCCATTCTCAAGTACCTGGCCGAAAAGACGGGTTCCCCGACATATCCGGCGGACGATTCGCGAAAACGCGCCCAGATCAACGAGCGCATGGACTGGTTCAATACCGGCTTCTACATGGATTACGGTTACAACCTCGTTTATCCGCAGACCCTGGATTACCTCAAGCGGGACTCCGAGGTCGTGCAGTCGGCCCTGTTGGACTGGGGATGCACGAACAGTGCGCGCTGGCTTCAGTTGCTCAACGATCATTGGATCGGTCCGGAGAACAATTACGTCTGCGGTGACGAAATCACCCTCGCCGACTATCTTGGCGCCGGTTTCGTCTCCATGGGAGACTTGATTGGCCAGAAGCTCGACCAGTATCCGAACGTCACCCGTTGGATGCAGACCATGAAATCTCGACCCAACTGGGCCCCCGTGCACGAGGCATTCGACGGGTGGGCCGGTGCTATACAGGATCAACCCTATGTGAGGGTGTCATGATCAGGAAACTTCATCACAGCGCCTATCGATGCCGGGATTCGGAGGAAACCCGTGCGTTTTACGAGGACTTCCTGGGCCTCCCCCTGGTCAACGCCATTTCGTTGAACGAAACCAAGACCGGCAACGCTACGCGGTTCCTGCACACGTTCTTTGCCCTGGACGATGGGTCATGCCTGGCGTTTTTCGAAGTTCCTGACAGGCCGTTCGAGTTCAAGGAGCAAAGTGACTTCGATCTCCATATCGCGCTCGAGGTGAGCGCGGACGACATGCATGCCATGTTCGAAAAGGGAAAGGAATTAGGGATCGAGACCCGAGGCATTTCCGACCACGAGTTTATTGATTCGGTCTATTTCCGTGACCCCAACGGCTATGTCGTTGAACTATGCGCGCCACGTGTCAATCATGACGAGGCCATGGACCCCAACCAAAACGGCGCGCGCACCCAGTTGCAGGAATGGCAAGCGAGCGTGCACGGGTAACGCTCTTCACTCCCCTGGCCGTCATTCGATCGCACGCGCTCTCTGGCGCTGCGGAAATGGTCTTTTGCGGGTCCAACTCGGTAGTCAGAGCGAACCGGTTTTTTAGGACCGGATCACCCCGAAACCGCGACATAAAAATCCCAGCCGCGAATCATCTTAAGCTTGTTATTTTGGCGGCAGGTTTTGCATTGCGAATTCCCGCCATATCCTCCTCCGTCCGAATGATTCCGCCCGCCATCATGGCTTGAGGCAAAGGCACCTTCCACGAAAAAAGAATTGCCCACCACCGCATGCATCATAACGACAGCTATTCTCCGCCCTATCTGGGAATTTTTCTTGACTTTCTAGCTTTAATTCTGTATTGTTTCCTATATCGATATTTTTAACCCTTGCAATAGGTGATATGGATTGTCTGGGCACTTCAATAGGCATCGCGCGACAGATACAGTGGCATGCCGCCGATTTGATCTCCAGAGCGGGTTGCGCTTTGCCAACCGCGCGGGGAGCGAGGTGTGGCCGGCATGGCATTCTCCCTCGGTCCCGCCGAGGACACCGCATCGAAGATGCGCCGCCTTCCCTCCGGAGTCGGAAGCGGCGCCAAGGGACACATCGGTCTGGCCGACATGCCTCGGGTTTACGCGGCGCCACTGGCGCGACGACGCTCGTCATCCATCCACAGACCTCACGTGGGTGTTTGCCGTCAACCTTCGTCAAGAATGCGTACTTTTGCGTACTTTTGCGACCATAGTCACAAAAATCATCACAAAAACAGAGAGGGTTAAGCCATTAAAATCATTGGAAAACCTCTCGAGGATTCGACGTAAATGCGTACCTTTGCCTACCTTTGCGTACTTTGGCGTACTTCTCGTATGGGACATCTTGTGGGTGGTGGCGGGCGACCGCCTAAATCTTGATTTGCCCGCGTCCCGCGTTCCCTATGGCCGTCGACGTGCCGCGCCAGGGCGCGGCGCGAACGCCGGCGCGCCAACCTGCCATATGACGTGTGTCGAAATTCCCGGTCTCGGAAATTCCGGCCTTGAAATTGCCGGCCTTGAAAATTCCGGTCTTGAAATTCCGGAACGGGCGGCGCAGTTATGAGATGTCCGGCGAAGCTCGCCGCCGCCCCACCGTATTCGTAAACTCATTCTCCGAACCGAGGGATGGACCCCAGCCATGCGCAACTACCTTCATATTGACCTGAACAATCACGCCGTCGAAACCGAAGTCATGGAAGGCGAGGCGCTCGCCAGGGCCGGCCGCTTTCACATCGTCAAAACGTTGCTCGACCGTGACCTGGCAACCGTCGATCCCCTGTCTCCGGAAAACCCGTTGATCTTCTCCGCCGGCCCTTTCGCCGGCACGAACTTCTCCAATGCCAACCGGATCAGCGTCGGCTGCAAAAGCCCGCTGACCGGTGGTATCAAGGAATCGAATGCCGGCGGCACCTTTGCCTTTGCCCTGGGCCAGTTGGAGATTGCCGGCCTGACATTGAACGGCGCGTCCGATGACTGGGTGGTCATCCGCATCCCGAAGGAAGGCGACGTCACATTTGAGCCCGCCGCGCCCTACATGGGCATGGGGTTGTTTCAGTCCGCCGGCCTGCTGCACGAAAAATACGGCGACAAGGTCTCCATCGGCATCTGCGGTCCGGTCGCCGAATACGGCGGCCTGATCGCCGGCATCGCCTTTTCGGACCAGGAAAACCGGCCGGTGCGTCTGTCGGCGCGCGGCGGCGTCGGCGCCGTGATGGCGTCGAAGAAGGTCAAGGCGATCATCGTCGACAAACACAAAATGCCAAGCTTCCATGACCGCAAGAAGCTCATGGGATCGATCCGCGAATACGGCGCGAAATTGGCCGATGACCTGGCGATCGCCAGCCTGGGCCGCAATGGCACGGCACAGGTCGCCGATCTGATCAACCATATGGGTGGCCTGCCGGTGAATAATTTCAGCGGCGGCCAACTGGTCGACCCGAGCCAGGAAACGTTGAAGATGGGCGGCGATTTCATCCGCGAACAGAACATCGAACGCGGCGGCGACCCGACCCATGCCTGCATGCCCGGCTGCATGATCAAATGCTCCAACGTTTATGCGGATGCGGAGGGCAACGAAGTGGTCTCGCCGCTGGAATACGAGACCATTGGCCTTTTGGGCACCAACTGTGGCTTGTCGGACCCCGACGAGGTCGCGGCCTTGAATTGGATCGCCAATGATCTCGGTGTTGATACCATCGAGACCGGCGCGACGATCGCCCTGTTGATGGAAGCGGGCGAAGGCGCCTACGGGGACCTGGCGTTCATGGAGGCCGCGTTGGCGGACATTCGGACCGGCACGGACCGCGGCCAACTGCTGGCGCAGGGCACGGCGCGGGTCGGCGACCATTACAACCTCACGCGTGTTCCGGTGATCAAGAAGCAAGCCATCAGCGCCTATGACCCGAGGGTGATCGAGGTCACCGGGATATCCATGATGCTGACGGCGCAAGGTGCCGACCACACGGCGGGAAATCTTTTCAACATTGAAACGAAAGACAAGACGACCCAGGAACTGACCGATGCCAGCATGGAGGTCCAAGCGCTGTGTGGAGCCGCCGATTCGCTGGGCTTGTGCGTGTTCGGCCGCTCGGTGACGAACATCAACCTGGAGCTCATCACGGCGGCCCTCAATGACGCCCTGGGCACCGAATTTGAGCCGGCGTTCTTCGTCGAGCTGGGCCGTCAGACCCTGGAATTGGAGACGCGGTTCAATGAGGCCGCCGGGTTCACGGAAGACGACGACGAGCTTCCCGACTTCTTTTATGGAGAAGCCCTGCCGCCGCTGGACAAAACCGCGCGCCACCACAGCGCCGAGATCAATCAATACCGACGGGAATGGATGGCCCAACAGGCCGGCTGATTACTCGTCCAAGTCCTTGTAGGGGAAGTCGGCCTCGTCAAAGTCGCCGGAGAACCGGTAGGTTTTGCGGTCCTCTTCGGCGACCTTGCCGTCGTCATACTTTTCCAACACCGCGGCCATGGTCTGGGTGATAAACTCATTGGTGACACCGCGAAGCCGTTCGGCGTCGCCGCGGTTTTCAACAAAGCTTCGATCGAAAATGACTTTGTTCAGGCGGCGCCGGTTTTTGGTGACAAAGACCACAAGGGCGTCGGCCAGATCCGGGACCTCAAGATAGGTTGGCAAATAGGGGATGGTCTCCTTGAGGGAAAGATAGATCAGGTTCGGCAAGGCATCGACCCGCGGGTCTTCCTCAAGGCACTGCATCAGGCGTTGAAAATATTCGGCCCGCTCCCCCTCCAGGGTTTCGAGAATGGGCTGGACGATTCGTTTGTGAACCATGGGGCGCGCCGCACGATCAGTGGGCCATCAGTAACGGGACGCTCGCTTGTTCCAAAACGTAACGGGTGACGCCACCCAAGATCATTTGGCGCATGCGGCTATGTGTGTAGGCCCCCATGACCAGCAGGTCGGCGTCTTCGGCCTTCAAATTCTCCATCAGCTTCGGCCCAACGGTGGAACTGGGCCCCGATATGGTCTGGGTTTTGGCGGTGATTCCGTGCCATTGCAGATATGAGGCCAGCTCCGGCGCGCGTTCTCCGGACGTACGCCCACTATCGACAGTGAAGGCCGTGACGGCTTCCGCCGACTTCAGCAACGGCAGGGCCGAAGCCACCGCCCGGGCGGACTGGGCGCTGCCATTCCACGAGATGACGATCTTTCGGCCCGGATCCGCCACCTCATCCGGCGGCACGACAAGTACCGGCCGGCCGGTCTCGAAGATGGCCGCGTTCAGGGTAAGGTTGGTCGAGACGTCGGAATCTTCCGTCGGCCGCGCCGCAACGATAAGATCGGCCAATCGGCCATGCGTGGCGACGCCATCATCCTCGCGGCCGACCTCTTCGACCCATCGGGCGGAAAATCCGCTGCCAGAGGGCGCGTCCGCAATCGTCGCACCATATTTTTCGACGGCCGCGTCAAACGTTTGGCGGGCTTGCGACGATCGGGTCGCCCCTTCCTGCTCGGCGATATCCATCATATCCTCAATCATCGCCACCGACATGCCTTCGCCAAGCAATGGCACCGTGTCCTTCGGATCCGCGCGAACATGCAGGGCATCCACATGTCCCTCCAATCGCCGGCCCATTCGGAACCCCATGTCCAAGCATCGATTGGAGTCCTCGGTACCGTCCGCCGGGACGAGAATGGTTCGCAAGGTCATCGTTGCTTCTCCCCTCCAATGACTTGTCTTTGTTAGATTATTCTAACACGGCCCCTGATCCGCCGGTACCGGGAATCTTAGGTAATACCGAGGGCGTGTTTTCCACGGGCAATTGTTGCGTCCTTGGGTCCGGCGCTGTCAACGCGGGTCCAAGTGATCTCGCCAAGATCGTAGCCTGACTGTTCGCGCGCGATCTCTTCCGTGACGTCTGAGATGTTGCGTTGTCTCGCCTTCACGCGCCCCACACGAACTTCTTCCGCGGCCTCTATCCAAAGTCCGTGAAACGGAATTTCTGCTTCCGCGGCAAAGGTCTCAATGGCCATGCGTTGAACTTGACTGGGGAAAACAGCATCTGCAACAACCGCCTGCCCCTGTTCCAAGGCCAGCCGCGCTTCTTCGTAGAAGGCTGTGTAGGTTCTCTCATGCATATCGTCGGTGTATCCCTCCGATCCCAAGCGGGTTTCCTGTTGCACCCCGGCGATCCGCTTGCGCACCGCATCCGTCCGTACGACGCGGGCGCCCGGCGCCGCGCCGAGATATGGTGCCAATTCCCGCGCCATCCGTGACTTGCCACCACCCGACAAGCCGCCGACGGCAACCAATCGCGCTGGTTCCGGTCGCAAGTATTCGATCGCCATATCAAGATAGTGAACCGCGGCGATGCGCCGTTCGTCTGAAATTCCAGCGCGCTCAAATTGCATTGCCTGGGTCGCATCCACATGGGCGCGCACCGCCGCGCGCATTGAAAGAAACAACGGTAAGACGGCCATGGCACCCGGCATCTCGGCGACCTCGCCAGTGACGTCGAAGTAGCGGTTCATCGATACATTGGCGAGCCGTCGATGACCGCGGGAATCCAAATCCATTAGAAGAAAGGCGAGATCATATAGGGTATCGATCTCAGAAAAATCTGCATTGAATTCAATGCCGTCAAACAACACCGGTTTCCCGTCGATCATACAAATATTGCGGAGGTGCATATCACCGTGGCAATGCCGGACGCGGCCCGCCTGTCGGCGCGCGTCGAGAATTTCACGGTGTGCGTTCAGGGCGTCGCTGCTGATCGCCGACCAATCGTCGATTTTACTTGCCTCCAACATGGACCCGGTATCACGAAAACTACTGATGATATTGTCGATGATTATGCCGGTGCCGGCAGCCCCGCCGTTGCCATATCGCACTTCCGCAGCGTCGTGAAAGGCAGCAATATGGTCAGCGAGGTCAATCATCGGATGACGCCGCATCTTGCCTTCTTGCACCAAGTGATCGAACAGGCCCGCTTGGTCAAAACGGTTCATATCGACCAGCCATTCAATAACCGGCCCGTTGCCGCCAAGCGCTAGCTGGCCGTCCCGTTCGCGGGTTACGGCAATTGTGCCGCGATAAATTTGCGGTGCCGTGCGGCGATTGACAACGACTTCGGCCTCGCAAGCATGCCGTCGACTTTCCAATGATGTGAAATCGAGATAGGGGAACTTGACGGCCCGTTTCATTTTCAAAGCACGTTCACCGGCCAAAAAAACCCGGGAAATATGAGTTTCTATGACCTCCACGTCGCCATCCGAGAGATCGTATGTCTGTGGCTCGGACAGAAACGCCACGACCGCCTGCTGAGGGGCTTCATAAGACTTCATGGTCACGAATGTTCGCGCTCGACATCTTCGACACCTTCCGGGTCCTGATGAACGATGACCTCGGCACTGGGGAAAGCGGCGCCAACTTCAATTTCGACGACATCAGCGATCTCATGGGCTTGGCGAAGCGTCATATCGCCATCCATTTCCAGATGCATTTGGATAAAAACCTGTGTCCCCGAAGAACGCGTCCGGAGATCATGAACGCCGTCAACACCGTCCTGAGCACAGGCGATGTCGACGATACGGCGGCGATCCTCGTCTGGTAGCTCATGGTCCATGAGAATGTCGAGAGCCTTGAGACCGATCTTCCATGCCGTATGGACAATAAACAATGCAATTCCAATAGCAAAGAGAGGGTCGGCAACCGTGAATCCCAGTTCGCTGGCGAGAAAGATGGAAACCAGGACGCTGGCGTTGATTAAGACGTCTGTCTGATAATGTAAGGAATCAGCACTGATGGCCACGGAACCCGATTTGCCGACCACATAGCGTTGGAACGCCACCAATAGCACGGTCACGATAATGGAGAACACCATGACACCATATCCTACCGACGCGTTTGAGATCGTGGTGGGATTGACGACCCGTTCACCGGCTTCAATCATTAAAAATAAAGCTGAGCCGACGATAAATCCCGACTGTGCCAACGCTGCCAGAGGTTCCGCCTTTCCATGGCCGAAACGATGCTCATCATCGGCAGGCTGCAACGCATGGCGCACGGCGACCAGATTAATCATCGACGCCGCCGCATCGAGTAGCGAATCAATGAGCGTCGACAATAGGCTAACGGAGTCTGTCAAAATCCAAGCCACGATTTTGGTGACGATAAGAACGCCCGCGACGCTAACGGAAGCATAAGTGGCAAGACGCATCAGCCGCGCCACCTCCGCCGACGCTACCATGCCAACGTTAGCGTGAACTTGGGACGCGTCGTTATCGCTCACGGATAAAGCTTTTCCGTCGTCCATCCATCCCCCAAACGTGTGTAAAGTGTCCGGTCGTGCAAGCGGAACGCCTCCTCTTTCCACAATTCGATCCGATCCGGCACTAACCGGTACCCGGACCAAAAATCAGGCCGCGGCACAGTGCCAATATTGAACTTCGCCGTATATCTGGCGACCCGCTTTTCCAAGGCCATCCGGCCTTCCAAAGGTTGAGACTGCTTCGATGCCCAGGCCCCTAATTGGCTAAGGCGCTGCCGGCTGGCAAAGTAGACGTCAGCTTCTTCATCCTGGACGGGTTCGATAGCACCTTCAACACGAACTTGTTTGGCCAATGCCTTCCAGTAGAAACACAAGGCTGCATATGGATTCGCTCTGAGATCAACCGCCTTCCGGCTACCAATATTCGTGTAAAAGACGAACCCACCGGCGTCCACGTCTTTCAACAATACCATTCGCGCCGAAGGGCGACCGTCAGCATCTGCGGTCGCCAGGGTCATGGCATTTGGGTTAATTGGCTCTGCCTCCTTCGCCTCGGCAAACCATAACTTAAACTGCTCGATTGGATCATCAGTCGTGATGGCCATCACTACCTCAATGGAAATTAAAATTTAACCTGCCTGGGTGTAGCCTTAGGGTCGGAATTCTGAACCATTCAGGTATTGATTGGTTCAAATATATGTCGACCGGCGCTATCCTGAAAGCGTAAGACGGAGAAATTCTATGAATCCTGCATACCCTTTGCGCCGGCCGCGTTGGAAACATATGGTCATGCTGCTACTTGCGGCATTCCTATTGACCGGCTGCGGAACGGATTTAGAGAACAATCCCAAGCAAACCCTCGGCAAGGTTCTTGGCGCTGGCCTAGGCGCTCTGACCGGGTCTCAGTTTGGCAGCGGCAAGGGCAAGTTGGCCGCCGTTGCGATTGGCGCCATTGCCGGTTCCTGGTTTGGTGGGGAACTTGGGAAATCTTTGGACCGGGCCGACAAAGCACAGATGCAACGCAATACACAGGACGGCTTGGAATATGGCAAGACCGGTGCCGAGACAACCTGGAACAACCCGAATTCGGGCAATTCAGGCGCCATCAAGCCAACCCAGACTTACCAGAAAGCGAACGGTCAGTATTGCCGCGAATTCGAACAGACCGTCTACGTCGATGGCAATGAGGAAACCGCCACTGGCCGTGCCTGCCGTGAACCGGACGGCACTTGGAAAATCGTCAGCTAGAACTATCCCTTTCGCGCCTTGGACCAACGGGAAGCAATATGGCATAGTCTGCGCAGTTTATGGAGACGCGATTGTTGCTGCTCAACGATCCTTACGAAATACTTGGTCTGCCGGTAGATGCCAGCGTAGCGGAGATAAAATCCGCCTACCGAAAGTTGGCGCGACAAAAACACCCCGACGGCGATCCTGACAATCCTTGGGCGGAAGACGAATTCAAGGAATTAACGCAGGCCTATGCGATCCTTTCGGATTCGGAGACGCGCCGCCAATACGATGAGGGTGAGATTGACGGTACGGGACGCCCTCGCCGACCGACCTCACATAACCGGCGCCCTGCAAGCCGCCGGGCAAGTCGCCCTTCGAAAAAATCCAAAGGCGCCACGGTGAAGATCGACGGCACCGACGTCGAATACAATCTCACTGTATCGTTTATCGACGCCGCAAAAGGCTGCGTTAAACATGTCAGCATGACCAATGGCAAACGCCTTAAGGTTACAATCCCGGCCGGAGCAGAGGACGGAAAAATGTTGCGGCTCAAGGATCAAGGCATGCCGGGGATTGGTGGCGGTCGCGATGGAGACGCGCTGGTTGAAGTGGGTGTCGCCGCCGACCCTACTTTCCGCCGGGAAGAAACGGATATCCACGTCGAATTAGCCATCTCCCTGCCGGAGGCGGTCCTTGGCGCGAAGGTCAACGCGCCGACCATCGACGGTCCCGTCAGCGTGACGGTTCCCGCTTGTTCGAATTCCGGATCAATCCTACGTCTCAAAGGCAAAGGCTTGCCGACCGGCCCAAAAGGCGGCAAGCCCCGCGGTGATCAGTATGTGACACTGAAAGTTATTTTGCCCAAAAAGCCTGATCGCGCCTTCGTCGATTTCATCACCGACTGGTCGGAAAAGAACAATTATGCGGTGCGGCCAAAGCAGGACAACACGTAAGGCCGGCGCTATTCTGCGGCGTCTACCTTTTCGAGCGGTATTTCTGTGAGCACAGTTTTTAATGTGACGGCCGTAGCCGATTGCTGAGCATGTTGCAATTCTCTCAGCCGCCCGCGCAACGAAGCCTCCCAGCCTTCTGCGCCAACGATTGAAATGTCGTCATCGCGCAGCGCCAACCGCAAGGCCTTATAAAGGTCGTAAAGCGTTGCCGTATCGATATCGCGGGTCAAAATCCATCCTGAACGTTCCGAGCGATCAACGAAGTTCGAATTCCGGAGCATAATGAGAATTTGATCGACAGATTGTTCGCCGCAGCCAAGCTTGCCAAGCAACTCGCGCCGGCCGACCCGGGTCCCGACCTGGCTGGCATCGTTCAACATAGCGAGGATACGCAAAGCCACCAAAAGCCTGGGGCCTGCGCGCAATTCTCCGCTCATGGGCATTCCGCCGGATCGGCGCCATTCGCTGACCGATGCCGTCATCACTGCGCCCATGAGCACAACCGTCCACGACAAATACATCCATATGAGGAAGATGGGGATGACCGAAAGAGCCCCATAAATATTTTGGTATGTGGGGAAAGTCGCCACGTACCAGCCGAAAACTTTTCGCAACAAGGCAAACAACAAGCCCGCCGTAATTCCGCCGGCACAGGCGGACAACACTTGAACGGGCCGATTGGGAATCGTGAAGTAGAATAAGATTAGTAAAACGATGATAATCAGCGTAGGCACCATTTGGGTGACAAATCCCAACGGGCCTTTCAATACGTCGAGCGCCATCCACTGCGTGGCCGCAAAAAAATATGTCGACAAGGAAAAACTGGCGCCCAACAACAAGGGGCCAAGGGTAATCATCGCCCAAAATACCAGCAGGCGCGACGCTAGGGGCCGCGGACGGTCAACGCGAAATAAGGTATTCATGTCCGCTTCGATCGTGCCGAGCAGCAAAACCGCCGTCAAAGCCAACGCGATGATACCGACCGCCGATAGGGACGTCGTATTACCGATGAATTGGTCGAAATACTCGCGCATCGAATCAGCCGACTGCGGCAGCAAATTGGCGAACACGGCGTCCTGGAATTGGTCTCGGACGTTCTCAAAGACGGGAAATGCCGCAAGCATCGAAAATGCGATGGCCGTCAATGGAACAATCGCCAGCAACGAGGTATAGCTGAGGCCGGCGGCCATACGCCAACCGCGGTCTTCAACGAACCGGTTGAAGATATAGTTGGCGAACGGCAGCGCATGTGACATCCAAAAATTCACATCTCGCGATTGATTGCCAGAGGTCTCGGTGTTCTCAACCATCGGGTTCCCATTGTCTCCTTGCCGGTCGCTGATCATAGCGGGTTTTGGGATATCGAGGCAAAAGTCACATCGAAATTCCATTTCCTCTACCATCCCTGGGCGCCTTGCTCTATGTTCGGGTTCCGGGCGCATCGACAGCCCCGCAGGGACGAGAAAAACCAAGATATGAGGGACATATGACCGACGCCGCACCTTTGATGGCCGGAAAAAAGGGCTTGATCATGGGGGTCGCCAACGACCGTTCCATCGCCTGGGGAATTGCCAAAGCAGCCCACAGCCAAGGTGCCGAATTGGCATTCACATTCCAAGGTGAGGCCTTACAGAAGCGCGTCAGCCCATTGGCAGAATCGGTGGGTTCCGACATTGTGTTGCCGTGCGATGTCACCGACGAGGCGAGCATGGATGCGGTATTCACTGAAATTGAGTCTCGATGGGGCGGTCTTGATTTTCTGGTTCACGCAATTGCCTATTCGGACAAAAGCGAGTTGAAAGGCGGCTAT
>CAZQPC010000136.1:0-12302 GCA_964595005.1 uncultured Magnetovibrio sp. | reverse complement strand
GACGCCGCGGTTCAGTTCGACGACGGCACCACGGCCAAGTTTCAAAATCTGGCTGATGGGCATCATGGCCGTCCCCAGTACGGCGGTAATCTCGACGCTGACTTCCAGTACGGCGTCCAGTTCCGTGACCATGTCGGCGCCCAGGACATCGCCTACGGTTTGCGGTTCGTCGTCGGCCATTGTTCCACCTAGTTTCCCACCCAACGTCCGGGCCCGTCATTATCCGCCATCTAGGATTAAGCGGCGGTTAATGGAAGAATCGATTTAGTTTAGCATATTCAGCCGGCCGGCCATCATTTTCCAGGGCCGCCGCCGGTTAAGTCCAGCAGGTGACGTAAATCGCTATCATCGATTCTCAAATCATCAAGCTTTTGAACCAGATGGACGAGGTAATCACGGTTTGATCCGCCGATACCCGACGCCGCCCGAATAATCTGGGCGCTTTCGTCCGGCGTCAATCTGCCGGCGTAATTTGGATGGCGGGGATCTGGAATATAGGTATGGGCCGCAACATCGCCCATGGGGGTTTTCACGGTGACAACGCTGGCGGCATAGGGATAGCCGCCAACCAGTTCACGTTCATCGAGATAGATCATCGTCGCGTCCCATTGGTCCGCTGAGACACGGAAGGCGACGCCCGCGCAATGGCCGCCTTGATCCAGCCCCATGACCAGTCCGGGCACTTCAAATGTTCCCCGATGGTGATGAGAGTAGACGCAAAAGGCCCGGTGATAACCGGATAATTCCGCCGGCACGTGTTCTTCAAAGGGAAAGCCCGGGTTCCACATGAGCGAGCCGTAACCGAAGACCCAGGACACCGGAGAGATCTCGTTCACTGCGCCTTGCGCCAAATCCAAGGCATTTCAAATGTGCCTTTCCACATGCCGCGTTTGCGGGTTTTGGCATTTTCTTGAACTTTTCCGTATTTCGCCGGATCACCCGGCGGCGTCATGGCCCAGCCTGTGTAAATCATGTTGCTGCCGACGTCGAAACCTTCGGCCTTACAGGTTGCGATCCAGGTTCCATCGGCGTTGGTGTTGCGCCGCCGACAGGCGATCTCCACCGGTGCGATCAGATCCAGAAGGGCGGTGCGCGAGATGTTGCCGCAATCGATGACCTTGTTCGGCCATTGGCACGGCTGACCCTTGTCCGGGGCATCGATGCCGAACAGGTGCATGCGTTGACCCTGGACAACGAGGGTATCTCCGGAAATAACCGTCGCCGGACCCTGCAGGCGATCGCCCTCGGCGGCAGCCGGCGTTGCGGCAGTGATGGCCAGGATCAACAAGATGCCAAGCCTCATCATGCGGCGCCCAGTGCCCGGTCAAGAAATTCCAATCTGTCCTGACCCCAGAAAATCTGCTCACCCAACACGTAGGACGGCGCGCCGAATACACCGGTAGCCAAGGCGTCCCTGGAATACTGCTCCCATTGGCTTTGAATCTCATCCGTGCCACCGACCGCGATCAGGGAAGCACCGTCGAAGCCGCGGTCGTCGGCAATCGCCAGCAACGTTTCTTCATCGGCAATATTACGTTCCTCGGCCCAGACTGCGGTCAAGATTCCGTTCACCAAGGGGCCCGGGTCCAATCCTTCGTTGATGGCCGCGATGACCATGCCGACGCCGGTCCGTTCGTTGGCCGGAAAAAACTCAGGGTTCTTATTCAGCGCAATGTTCAAATGGTTGCGCCAACGCTCCAATTCCTGTTGGCGGTAGGCCTGGCGGGCCGGAGCGCGTTTCGGCAAGGGCAGGCCACCGGTTTCCGGAAAGACCATGCCGAAATTGGTCGGTTTGTGAACGACCGTGGCACCGTGACGGGCCGCCATCTCTGTTAGGCGCGCATCACCCAGATAGGACCAGGGTGAATTGAGGCTGAAGTGATAGGTAATTTGCAGGGCCATGGATTCGCGTACGCCTTTCAAATGTGGTTCCGTGTCGGAGCTTATCGCTGAGCGGAGCGAGGTCAAGCGGACCGCCGGTCAATTTTTGGGGATCAGAACGAATTAAATCGCCGAATTCTCTGCTTAAGTAAAAAAAAGTCGTCGAAGTATGAATACTTGGATTGACAGCAAAAAATCATTTGTTAACAATTCCGGTCTATAAAGAACCTAACCCGCTCTCGGTAGACAATGCCGGCCAATAAATTCAATGAGGGGGAACAGGCTCTTCTAGGGGGATCCGGTGTGATGACGGAGAACACGGAATAGGGGTCTGGGCAGATGTTACATAAGCCATGCGACGGGGAACAGGTTTACGAAGTTTCCCTCTACAACAAGATCGTTCGCTCCTTGGTCAAGGAGAACCAAAGCCACTCGCTTTTCGAAGATCATTGGGCAGACAGCCAGAAGCACGACGTTGTCGCCTGTGACGAGATCGAGGCACGGCGCATGGTGTCAGAACGGTTCAAGGCTGACGACGGCTTTGTCATCGAAGGCGTCATGCTGACCGCTATTTAACCGACGGCATTGAATTTCGACCTGCACCGGCGGCTTTTCTTCGGCGGCCCGCGGCGCGGTTGCCTATTGGGATTTGAGATAGGCAACGATGGCGGCGCGTTGATCTTTTTTCTTCAGCTTGAAGTTCATCTTTGAGCGCACCTTTTGACCAACCATCTTAGTCAATTTCTTGCTCGGGTTGATGAGGTATTCCATGAGGAAAGCTTCATCGATGACGAAGGGGGTTTGTTTGCAGGCCATTTTGTAGCCCTTGCCGTACTTGAAACTGGTGATGGTGCCGCATTTGCGGCCGAACACACCTTTGAGGGTTGGGCCGACTTTGTTTTTGCCGGTCAACGTATGGCAGGCCTTGCATCGCTTGAATAATTTTGCCCCATCGGCGGCGCTTACGGGCGCCGACACGAACGCCAGGCTGGCGGCAATACCCATGGCGAGTCCTAATTTCCTGAACATCGTTTTCTCCTTCATCGTTCAATTCGGTCCGCCACGCGATCCTGCTTGACCGGCGGTTGGGGAATCTGTCGCTTCATACGTGAGTACCACAAATGACCCATAAGTTCAGGTTCTTCTATAACGGCTTGCCCTGAAAGTCGGATCAACTATTCTCAAATCGATGTGAACCTTTCACGTGAGCGTGTTACAGATGAGATGAACGCGTTCGAAGACATTCAAGGGAGACGCCATCGTGCGTGGCAAAGTTCTGCGGTCGCTACCTGTTATCTTGTTGGTTGGCGCCATGTGGGCCGGCCCGACGGAAAGTTTGGCGTTTTGCGTCGCCAACAACACGAAGGTGCAGATTCACGCCCAATCTCTGAACTCCAAGGGTTTTGATGCGGATATCAAAGCCAAGGCACAAGCCTGTTGCACGGCGAAAACCTGCGTCTCCAAGAAATCAAAAAAGGCCCAGGTTTTGGTTGTCACCGGGTTCGTGCCCGTGACCAAAAAGAAGAGCCATCCCGGTTGGAAGGCCGAATGCCGCGCACCTGTGAAAATGGATGAATGGGTCGATGTCAAAGGCGCGAAAAATAAGATCACCTGCAAGGTTCGCAAATCCATTCCAAAAAAATGGCTGAAGAAATAAAAATCTGATTTGCTGCGGAAATTCGTGGCGTGAGGAGCAAAAGCGGAGGGGGCTCAAATATGACGCAACGCCAGGCCACCGCGCTGGCCGCGTCTTATCGTCATGACGATCCCGATGCCTGGGACGTTGCCCGGGCCGTCGCCGGCGATGCGGCCGCCTTTGGTGAGTTGGTGGGCCGTCTGGAGGGGCGCGTCTTTCGCTTCATCCTGCGCCAGGTGTCGGCGGCGACGGCGGCTGAGGACCTGACCCAGGACACGTTCCTTGAAGTTTACCGCAACCTGCATCGATTTCGCGGGGCGTCAAAATTCTCCACCTGGGTGATGGGAATTGCCCTCAACATATCGCGCAATTACCGGACCCGGGCGCCCGAACGCCGCTACAATTTTCAGTCCGATGAAGTGTTGGAAACCTTCGATGATGGTGCCGCCTCACCGAGGGAAAATGCAGCCCTGGGCGAATCACTTTTGGCCGTGCAGCGCGGGATTGATCAACTGAACGCGGAACTGCGCGAATCCTTGGCGCTTATCGCCCTGGAAGGTCTGACCTACGAACAAGCCGCGGAAATCGCCGATGTTCCGGTGGGGACCGTGAAGAACCGGGTGTTCCGGGCCCGCAAGGCGTTGCGGGAATTGCTGGCGCGGGAAGGCCGCGACGACTTTCTTGATGGCGGAAAATAAATGCCCCGTACAGACGAACTATTTTGGCGCTGCGGTGACCCATGACTACGAGCTGTCAATCAATGCCGGCCGGATTTGTGCAAAACGTTCGAGGGAACGGGATACTGCGATGAATGATCAATCACTATTTGAGCCGGATCGCATCGACGAGCTGTTAAGCCGCGGCCTGGATGCGGACCTGTCCCGTGACGAGATGCGGGAGTTGTACCAGCTGGCATCGCTGGACAGTCGCATTCCCGCCGAAATGGGCGCCTTGGTGAACCTGGAGGACAGTCTGGCGGAAATCGGCCGCAGTGTTGCCACCGCCGAACCCGGCGTCAGTCTTGCCGATGCCGTGCGCCGCTCAATTATCGACGCCGGCGGTGATGCCCGACCGGGCCCGCTTCGGCGCCTGTTGGATTGGCTGGTCTCGCCGAAGGGGTTTGCGGTGCAGCCCTTGAGTTTTGCCGTCGGTATTGCCGTCGCGGCCATCGGCCTCAGCGCGGTGACGCCGGTGCTGACCCGGTCGATGACCCAGCAGGCGGCCTTTGAACCGCAACGCTTGAACGTCATCGACGTGCAGTTTGAGAACGCCACGCCGCGTGTCGATTGGACCTATCAATTCATCGTGCCGCCGGATCAGGAAGCCCGCCTGCTGATCGATCATGGCGGTGACCGGCCGGTGAAGTTGCAGTTCGAAGCCGCCGAACCGGTCGATCTGGCGATTGTTCACCAGGCGCCCGGGCGTCACCGGGACGTGGTTCAGGGGTTCACCGTGCATGGCATCGGATATGCGTCTTTGAAGAATCCCAAACCCGGCGATAAGGTGCTGGTTAGGAACGGCGGCGACGTGCCGGTCCTGGTCTATGCCTTCAGCCCGCGCTCATCGAGCACCTCGGTCAGCCAGGGTCAGGCGTTGTAGGGCTTCCATCCGGTTGCCCGTTGGGAGTTGCCCGCATGATCATTCGCGCGTTCACGATCGCCGTGATACTGGCCGCCGGGTTGGCCGCGTCCCACCCAGCCACGGCGAACAACCTGGAATTTCAGGTGGTCGAAGCGGAAGATCGGAATGGCCCGCAATGTTTCCGCCGCCTGTTCTGCGTTTTTGCCGCCCGGCAAAAAACGTCGATCAAGGTTTGGGCGAAAGTCCTGACGGATACGCCGTTGACTTTTACCATGCGCACCTACAACACCAAGGGCGTGTCCGGCGTCATTCGCAAAGGCCCGGTGGTATTCGACCGCTCAGGCGTCATCAGGCTGGCGTATCTGACGGCAATCGGGGGCGGCGACGCCAGTAACTACCCCTACACTTACACCTACCACCCGGGCCGGCCGGATACCGCCAATCCCGATCCCAATGCCGTCTACGAACTGCCCTTCGCGCCGGGCCGGCGCCATAGCGTCTCGCAAGGTCAGCACAACGACAATACCCACAAGAAGATGGAAGCCTACGCCGTTGATTGGAACTTCGTCGTTGGTGAGCCGGTTCACGCCGCGCGCGGCGGCGTGGTCGCTGGTGCCGGCGGCTGGTCGAACTCACGTAAGCGGGGGGAGGGAAACTTCATTTGGATCCGTCATGCCGACGGTACCTACGCTTGGTATCAGCATCTCAGGAAAGATGGCGTGCTTGTGAAGCGCGGCCAAAAGGTCAGGACCGGACAGCACATTGGTTTTTCCGGAAACACCGGAAAGTCCAGCGGCCCGCATTTGCACTTCCACGTGTCCGTTCCGACGTCAGGACGGTACGCCTTTCAGACGATACCGTTTCGTGCGCGCACATCGAAAGGCATCGTCGATAAATTCAGGTCCCACGAACGCCACCGCCGGCCGAAATGAAGCCCGTCAGGTTTCGGTGCCGCCGTTGACTTGCATCAGTTGGCCATTGATGAAGGCGCCCTTGTCGGAAGCCAGCAGGGCACAGGCGGCGGCAACTTCCTCGCCGGTGCCGAGGCGCCCGACCGGGACGCGGGCCGCCATCGCCTCGATATGCGCGGCCATGCCGGGGTCCTTGCGCTCGCCTTCAATGGGACCGGGGGAGATGATGTTGGCGGTGACGCCTTGGGGCCCGAATTCTTTGGCCAGCGCCTTGGTCAATCCCCAGGCCGCATGCTTCGATGCCGACACGTGGGCTCGGCCGTTGTATCCGTGAATGGCGTTCATGCCGGCGAAATTGATGATCCGCCCCCAGCCTTTCTCGACCATCCCCGGCAGACAGGCCCGGGCCAGCCAGAAAGCCGCCTGGAAGTTGGTGTTCAGAACCCGGGTCCATTCCTCGTCCGCCATCTCCAGGAACGGGCTGGACGGGCGGATGGCGGCGTTATTGACCAGAATATCGACGGCGCCGAAGTGCTGAATGGCTTGCTGGGCGATCTCGCGGGCTTCCGCCTCCTTGCCGACATCGCCCATGGCGACATCCGCCTTTACGCCCAATCCGCGCGCTTCGTTGGCCACGGTCTGGCAGGCCTGTTCATCGCTGGAGCCGTTCAAAACGACATTGACGCCGTCGGCGGCCAGAGCCAGGGCACAGGCCCGGCCGATGTTTTTCCCGGAACCGGTGATCAAAGCCGTGCGTGCGGTGCCGCTCATTGCTAAATCTCCCTGAAGATGCTGGCCGGAGCTTACAAGACTGCGGCTGAAATCCCCAGACTGGAATCCCCGCACTGGAATCCCGGGGCACTTTCTATAGACTTCGAGCCATGAGCGAAGAACTATCACGCGACGATGTCGATAAAGCGGGACGGGCTTTGTTGGCGCAATTCATGGACGCTTTGAACGCCCACGACGCCCAGGGCATGGATGCCTGCCTGCATTTCCCGCACATGCGTATCGGTAATGGCCGGGTCGATGTCTGGGAAAGGCCGGGCCGCAATCCCATGGACATGTTCGAACGCCTGAAGCGCGAGGACGGATGGCATTCCAGCACTTGGGACGACATCCAGCTGATCCAATGGGGTCCGTTGAAGGCCCATTTCACGTTGGATTTCACCCGCTACCGCGAGGACGGCAGCGTGATCGGGGTGTACGAGACATTGTGTATTCTGGTCTATCGCGATGATCGCTGGGGCATGCAGGCGCGCTCCAGTTACGGGCCCTGAGGCAAGACCCATGGCCCGCACCCTGATTATTGATGACGATCCGACGACGGAACCGGTGATCCGTGAGCATCTGGAGCGCACGGATACGGCGCAATCGGGCCCGACGGACGTCACTGTCGTCGGCTCCGACACCGAAGCCATCGCATTGTTGAACGAAGGCGCTGATTTCGACATTGCCCTGGTTGCCATCGACAGCGATGCCATCAGCGGCATGTCGGTATTTCTGAAAATCACCGAGCGCCGCCTGCGTATCCCCCGCATTGCCCTGACCGGTGATGGCGATCTGCGCGCCATTCGCAAGGCCATGAACGAAGGGGCGACGGACTTTCTGATTAAACCGTTCTCCGCCGATGACCTGGCGGTGACCATTGACCGGGTTCTGGACGACGTCAACCGGCGCCGCCGCAATTGGCAGGAACGATCGGATTTTTCCGCCTTGAAGCGTGAAGTGGACATTGCCGCGGACATCCAAAAGCGCATCCTGCCGCAGGAATTCCCTAGTCCGCCGGGCTACGGGATCGCCGCCGCCAACACGGCGGCGAAAGTCATGGGCGGCGATTTTTACGACGTCTTCCTGTTGGATCCCGACGATTCCTGGGGCCCGGTCGGCGTCGTCATGGCGGACGTCTCGGGCAAGGGCATCCCGGCGGCGTTCTACATGGCCGTGGCGCGCACCCTGCTGCGCTCCGTTGCCATGACCGGGGCCGAACCCGTCACGGTGATGACCCAGGTCAACGAACTGCTCTGTGACCACCATATCCCGGGCATGTTCGTCTCCACCCTTTACGGTGTCCTGAATGCCCAGAACAATACCTTCACTTTTACCAATGCCGGACACCAACCGCCCTATCATGGCGGCAATGGTGCTGCATTAATCACCCATGAAGGCGGTGAAGGCACGGTGTTGGGGGTGATGAGCGGCATGGATTTTGGCCAGGAAACCATCAAATTGGCGGAAGGGGACTTTCTTTACATGTACACGGATGGTGTGACGGAAGCCTTCAATGATGCCCGCGAGCAATTTTCCGAAGAACGGCTGGAGGGTTGCCTGATTGCCAACGATGGTCTCAATGCCTCCGGCCTTGTCGAGGCCGTGGAGGCCGCCGTCGCGGCCCACGCCGCCGGTGCCCAGCAAAGCGACGACATCACCGGCCTGGTGGTGAAGCGCACATGAGGTTGCTTCGTTTCGCCGTTCTGATGGGCCTGTTGATGGCCGCACCGGCCGCCGGGGCCGCCGACGTTGGCCGCTATGAAATCACGCCGGGGCCGCCGATGATTTTATTGGATACAACCAACGGCAAAACCTGGCGTTACGACGCCGACGGCAAATGGCAGCCCGTCGAGGTTGTCGGGCCGAAGGTCACGCCGCCGAAACCCGCGGAATCGACACAGCAGCGCTGGCAGCGCGAATCGGAGGCGCGCCGGCTGAAGCTGAAGAATTCGGGGCCCAAGCCGGCCGAGAAAAAGCCCATCAGGAAGCTTCTGGACAAGCTGGCGCCGACCCAATGAAGCCAATCTAGATATTCAAGCCCGGGGACGACGATACGATCGATCTTGCCAGTGGTCATCCACTGGCACCCGATCAGCGAATAGTCTCGTCGGCAAGCCGGCGGGAAATATTCAAATTTTTCAAGCAGGGGAGTTCTGTACTATCCTGAATTGCTGAAAATTCGGCAATCAAAGGGCAAACTCTGTGGCAGGCAGACTTTCAAAACTCCTCGGCGGTTCCACCAGCTTGCTCGTTTTGTCAGTGACCTTGCTGCTGGCCTTCATCGGTCTGTTCTATGCCGACGCGAAAGTGAAGGAAAGCGCCCGGCGCCTGCATATCCTGACGATCAACACGGAACACATTCTCAATGCGGACCGGGCCGCCACGGCAGCGGTGCGGATGGCGGCAGGTCTGCAGGACGACCGATATGTCCTCAACTACCAAGACATTCAGGATTCGAAAAAGGCCCGCCTCGCGGAGACCCTGAAAAGTTTGGAAAATGAAAAAATCCGCCAGGCCTTGAAATCCATGGAGGACATCCAGGGCGACATTGAAGACACCGAAACCGAAGCCATAGAGCTGATCGACGCGGAGAAATGGGACGATGCGTTGGAATTGGTGACGGAACCGGTTTTCGGCCGCAACAAAGCGATATATCGCTCGCAACTTTCGACCGCCCTGCGGGAAATTATTCAGGCCAACCAAAAACAGGTGGATCAATCCAACCAATTGGCGTTGATCCTGCAGATTGGCGTGCTGGCGTCGTTTCTGGTGCTCTCCGTTGTCGGGTTCCTATCCCTGCGGCGCCATTCGGAACTTGCCGCCAGTCTCGAGGACGCCAACGCAAACCTCGAACAGCGGGTTCGAGATGGCACGGAAGAAATAAAAGCCAAACAGGCGCAACTTCAAATCGCCCTGGAGAACATGCCGGGCGGCATGTTCATGATCGACAAGGACCTGAAGTTTCAAATCTTTAACAAACAATACACTGAGATCTTTTCAATTCCTGACAGTGCCATACGTGTCGGCGGCGCGTTGACCGATGCTGTGAGGGTGCGTGCCGAACGGGGCGATTACGGACCGGGTGATGTGGACGAACTGGTCCAGCAAAGGCTTCAGGGATACACGGACAGAGGGACCTTTCGGTCCGAAGAGATCCTGCCCGGCGGCCAAGTGATCGAATTTCTTCGCAGTCCCACCGATGAAGGTGGCATTGTCGCCGTCGCCACCGACATCACCGAACGCAAACGCGCCGAGAAAGCCCTGCAAGACAGCGAAAGACGGTTCAAAACCGTCCTCGCCAACATGACTGATGGCATCTATATGCTGGATGCCGACCAAAATTACGCGCTGTTCAACGATCAATATCTTTCATTGGTCGAATTGCCCGATGGTGCCGTAACGGTTGGCGGCCCCGTCGAAGCGGCTATCCGGGGCCATGCCGCGCGCGGCGACTATGGACCGGGCGAGATCGATGAGATCGTCCGCGTACGGCTTCAAACGCTGGCCAATTCTGATGTCGTGCAAGCCGAATTGTCGATTGACAATGGCCGCCGTATCCTTGATTTGCGCAAGGCGGCAACCGCCGACGGCAGTGCAGTGGTGATTGTCACTGATATTACCGCCGGAAAAACCGCCGAGGAGGTGCTCAGGGAAAGCGAAGCGCGGTTTCAGGCGGTGCTCGACAACATGCCGGCGGCGGTCTACCTGCGCGACAATGACGGCCGCTATATCCTCATTAATGCAGCGTACAGGGAGATTTATGACGTCACCGATGACGAAATATTCGGCAAGACCTTGCACGAACTGCTGCCGCCCGGAAAGGCGCAGGAATTTGAAAACCAGGACCGCGAGGTGATTAAATCAGGCCGCATCGCAGAATACGAAACCGATTTAATCCAAGACGGCACGCCGCAGGTGCTGACGACAATTAAATTTCCCATCCGTGATCTTCAGGGCAATATTGAAGCGGTGGGCGGCGTCGACCTCGACATTACCGAGCGCAAGCGGGCCGAAGAGGCCATGCGACGCCAAACACAACTCATCCAACTGCTGCACAAAATCGCGGTCAGCGCCAATCAAAGCGAAGATATCGAAGAAGCATTGCAAGATTGCCTGCGTGCGATTTGCGCTTACACATCGTGGCCGATTGGGCACGTATTCCATTGCCGCCCCGCCGCGCCCGACACCCTGGTGTCGACGGGCATCTGGCATGTGGATGATCCGGATCACTTCGTCGCATTCCGCGAGATCAGTGACGGAATTTCCTTCGAGCGCGGGATCGGGCTGCCGGGCCGGGTCCTCGAGACCGGCTCGTCGGCCTGGATTGCCGACGTGACCAAAGACCCAAATTTCCCGCGCGCCAAGTTGGCCGAGGATATCGGCGTCAGGGCGGCCTTCGCCGTGCCCGTCCTGGTCGGCAACAAGGTCACGTCGGTGATGGAGTTCTTTTCCGCCGAAGCAGTGGATCCGGAGGAATCTCTGCTTTCCGTGCTCGACAATATCGGCACCCAGGTCGGCCGCGTGGTTGAGCGTAAGCAGGCCGAGGAATTGATCACCAATGCCCACGAGTTGATCACCGACAGCATTTCCTATGCCAGCCGCATCCAGCGCTCGGTGCTTCCCGATGCCGAACTGCTGCAGTCCGTATTCGCCGATCATATGGTCATTTGGGAGCCCAAGGACGTGGTTGGGGGCGACGTCTATCTATACCGGAAATGTGATTACGGGCATTTGTTGTTGTTGGTCGATTGTACGGGCCACGGGGTGCCCGGCGCTTTCATGACGATGATCGTTACCGGTGCGCTGGACCAGGCGCTGATCGACGTTCCCGACGGCAATCCGGCGGCGCTGCTGCAACGGATCAACCAACTGGTCAAAATTGTCTTGGGCCAGGAGGGCGATGACGGTGAATCAGACGATGGTTTTGAATGCGGCCTCTGCCGGATCGACGATGTGGCCGGCGAAATCACCTATGCCGGTGCACGTTTCGAACTCTGGTGCGTTAAGGGCAAAGCAATGACCGTGATCAAGGGGGACAAGACCGGGATCGGATACCGGCGCACGGCAATGGCCCATTCATTTACAAACCATGTGTTGGCGATGAAAAAAGGTGTCGCCTATTACATGACCAGTGACGGTCTCATCGACCAGGTTGGCGGCGCCAAACGACGGGCCTTCGGCAAGCGCCGCCTGAAAGGCGCCATTCTGGATTATTCGCGCATGAAAATGGCGAACCAGGGGATCCACATTCTCCGCGCTTTCAAGGAATACCAGCACGATGAAGAGCGGCGTGACGACATCTCCTTGATCGCGTTCAAACCGAAAACTTAAGCCCGGTTGGAGTTTGTATCCGGCCAATTAGCGCACGATGCTCAGTACTCGCCAAAGGTCAGAATTGCGTCATTCTGAGTCCATTGATGCAGCGGAATTTGATGCTCGGATGTCGCCTGGCAGCAAACGCAAATTTACTTTATCGCCGGTCGTGATGAGGGGTGCATTACTCCCCGTCAATCTTCGCGATC
>CAZQPC010000135.1:0-12346 GCA_964595005.1 uncultured Magnetovibrio sp. | reverse complement strand
CCATCCCCAGACCTCACGTGGGTGTTCGCCGACAAGCCTCGTCAAGAACGTCTCCCTTTGCGGACATATGCGACCAAAGTCGCAAAAACCGTCGCAAATGTGGACAGGGGTAAGCCATTGGATTCATTGGAAATCGCGCTTCGTATTTCGCAAAAATACGTACATTTGCGTACGAATGCGTACAATTGGGTACATTTCGTACGGGAGATGTTGGATGGCGGCGGAACATTCTTCCATATTTTGATTCGCGCGTATTTGTCAGCCCTGCCGTTCCCTCACCGTCATTCCCGCGAAAGCGGGAATCCAGAACCGCGGGCACGGCGGGCCACATTCTGGATTCCCGCTTTCGCGGGAATGACCGAAGGCTGGTGGGAATGGCGGTGCCAATGACCAAAGGACGGCGGGAATGACCGTCGGCCGCCGATGAAACATGCTAAACTAAACATCATGTGCGATTCGCTGTCCGAATACAGGTCTGCGCGGCTGTTTGCCTGGGCAAGGCGCGCCGTTATCGCGTCATTTTTGTGCGCCATTGGGGCTGCCGATGCCGGCGCCGATTGGCTGAAGGATCCGAACACCCAGTGTTCGGTCTGGGATTGGGCGAGCCCGCCGCACACGGGGATCACCTGGCTCGGGCCCTGCGCCGACGGCCGTGCGTCCGGGCCCGGTGTTTTGCAACTTTACCGGGGCGGCGTCCAGGCCGACCGCTATGAGGGCGCCATGACCGGCGGGCTGCGCCACGGCAACGGCATCCTGATCGCCAAGGACGGCACCCGCTACGACGGCGAATGGCGGCTGGGACGCCAGCACGGCCACGGCACCTGGAAGAACCTGGGCGGCGATATTTACGTCGGCGGCTGGGTCGACGGCCTGCCGCAAGGCCAAGGTGTCTGGGTCGGCGCCGCCGGCGACCGCTACGACGGCGGGTGGCTGGCCGGCAAGAACCATGGCTCGGGCGTCTTCACGGCGACCCGCGGCGATGTCTACGACGGCCAATGGAAAGCCGGTATCCAGCACGGCCAGGGCCGCTGGAAGAGCATCGACGGTTATACCTATGAGGGCGATTTCGTCGACGGCGTGTGGCACGGCCGCGGCACCTACAAGGATGCGACGCGCACCTACACGGGCGATTTCATCGACGGCAAGCCGGCCGGCAAGGGCACCATCAGCTGGCCCGGCGGCGACCGCTACCAGGGCGACGTGGTCGACGGCACGCCGCACGGCCGCGGCCGCTGGACGGACGCCGACGGGCACAGCTTCGTCGGTGATTTCCGCGACGGCCGCTGGCACGGCCAGGGCGTCTACGAGGACGCCGAGAAAACCTACACCGGCGCCTTCGTCGACGGTAAACAGACCGGCCGCGGCGCCGTCGCCTGGAAGAGCGGCGACAAATACGAGGGCGAGTTGCTGAACGGCAAGCCCCACGGCATCGGCAGCTACGTCAGCAAGGACAAGGACCGCTACGTGGGCGAATGGCGGCACGGCCTGAAGCACGGCGAGGGGCGCTTCTATGCCGCCGACGGTGAGCGCTACTTCGGCGGTTGGCGCGAGGGCTTGCGCCACGGCGACGGATCCTGGGAAGGCAAGGACGGTGAGCGCTACGAGGGCAAATGGTGGGCCGGCCAGCGCCAGGGAAACGGTGTCTGGGTGCGCAAGGACGGCAGCACCTATGAAGGCGAGTTCACCGAGGGCAAGCGCAACGGCCGCGGCCTGCAGACCTTTGCCAACGGCGACAAGTACGAAGGCGATTGGAAGAACGGCCGCTTCCACGGCATAGGTATCCTGCAATTGGCGGCCGGCGGACGCTACGTGGGCGATTTCTTCGCCGGCGTCATGCACGGCAAGGGCCTGCGCTCGGATGCATCGGGCAACACCTATGAAGGGGATTTCGTCAACGGCGTGCCGCACGGCAAGGGGCGTTCGAAGAACACCGACGGCGACGTCTACGTGGGCCAGTTCAAGGACGGTCAGGCCCATGGCCAAGGTAAGCTGCGCTATGCCTCGGGCCAGGTTTACGAAGGCACCTTCCGGGGCGGCCGCATCCAGGGCCACGGGGTGCTGATGCAGACCGACGGCCGCTACCAGGGCGAATGGAAGGATGCCGTGCAGCACGGTCGCGGCATCTGGGTCGGCAAGGACGGCATCGTTTACGACGGCACCTTCCTCAACGGTGTCCGCCAGGGCGTCGGCGTGCTGACCTTTCCCGACGGCAGCCGCTACGAGGGCATGTTCGCCGACGGCAAGCGCCACGGCACCGGCACGTGCCGCGACAGCACCGGGAAATGGGGGGTCTGTGAGTTCGCCGACGACAAGTTCGTGCGCTGGCACGTCAAGCGGGCGGCGGCATCGGCGGAGGGCGTCAAATGAGGCTCAGGTCTCTGCCGCGTTTGACCCCCTGGGGGCGTGATGAAAGGTCTTGTTGACGATTTTCCAGCCGTTGTCGAATTTCAGCAGCGTCAGATAATCGACGAACCTGAGCCCCTTGTAGAGATCGCGGACCTTGACCGCCGCCGCGTCACCGGAAATGTCGAGCGACAGGATTTCCATGTCGAAGGCCTCGCCGTCGTCTTTCGGCGCCGAGACGCCGCCGACGAATTTGATGAAACCGGCAATGGGATTGTTGATCAGCTTGCCTTCGTCGTAGCCCGTCAGCCGTCCGTCAGGATGAAAGGCCTTACCGAGCAGGGCCGTGTCGGACCGGTACATGCCCTGGAAATAATCGTCGATCACGGCCTCGATTTGCGACCGCTCGGCATTGCTCTCGTTCATCGTCGGTCGCCTCGCCATGGGGAAACCAGTGGGGCCGGATACTACAGCAAGACGCCCCGCTGCGAACAGGGGGCGCCGGACGGCGGGCTTAATTTTCTTAGTGGGCCGTCGGGGTGACGATCTGCCAGGCCCCGCCCTGTTTGACGAAGGTCCGGGAATGCAGGATCAGCCGGCGGTCGTGGGTCGCCAGAATATCGGCGATGGCGACGTCGCCGACCCGGTCAACCGAGACATCCCCAATAAGTTCGATAGCGACGGCCCTGGGGACCGGCAGGCGGGGCCTGCCGTTGGGGATTAGGGCCGCCGCCATCGCGTCACCCTTGAGGGGTGAAGAGAAATCGGCAAAGTCATCCGCCGCCAGACGGGTGATGATCTGTTCGTCCGGGGCGCCGTGGGGATTGGGGAACTGCGGGGTCATCATGATCCGCGCCTCAACCGAGCGCTGCCAAATGCCGGGAGGTGGCCAGGGCCGCAATCACCATCGCATAAACGGATATCGCCAGAACTTTTTCCAAGATTGCCATTTGAAGTGTCGTCATCGTCCCGCTCCCGACTGACATTCATTGTGCGTTTGATGGGATAACGATAGGCCCATGAGGAAGCCCGGTCATTCGAAAGAGAAGCCAGAACATAATATGAACAAAATAAATTCAACAATGGCTTCACCGATGCGGCCGGCCTTCGCCAACCCGGCCTTCGCCAACAACGTATCTTGCCTTGGCCCGGGCGAGGCGCGATCCTGTGATCATGCAGATTTCCACTGATCATCCGCGCATCGTCGCCGTTCTTGGCCCGACCAATACGGGCAAGACGCATTTCGCCATGGAGCGCATGCTGGCCCATGAAAGCGGCATCATCGGATTTCCCCTGCGTCTCCTGGCCCGGGAAAATTATGAGCGCGCCGTCTCCATCAAGGGCGCTGGGCAGGTCGCCCTGATCACCGGCGAGGAAAAAATCCTGCCGAAAAACGCCAGGTATTTCATGTGCACGGCGGAATCCATGCCGCTGACCCGCCCGGTGGCGTTTCTGGCCTTGGATGAAGTGCAGATGTGCGCCGACCCGGACCGCGGCCACGTCTTTACGGAACGCCTGCTTCGGGCGCGCGGCCGGTTCGAGACCATGTTCATGGGCGCCGAGACCATGCGGCCGTTGATCCGTGCCTTGGTGCCGGAAACGGAATTCGTCACCCGGCCGCGCCTGTCGACACTGCGCTATACGGGCGTCAAGAAAACCGCCCGCCTGCCGGCCCGCAGCGCGCTGGTCGCCTTCACGGCGCCCGACGTCTACGCCATCGCCGAATTGGTGCGCCGTCAGCGCGGCGGTGCCGCCCTGGTCATGGGGGCGCTCAGCCCGCGCACCCGCAACGCCCAGGTGGCCATGTATCAGGACGGCGAAGTAGATTATCTGGTTGCCACGGACGCCATCGGCATGGGCCTCAATATGGATATTGACCATGTTTGCTTCGCCGCCACCCGGAAGTTCGACGGCCGCCTGCACCGGACCTTGAGCCCGGCCGAGATGGCCCAGATCGCCGGCCGCGCCGGGCGTCACATGAACGACGGCACCTTCGGCACGACGACGGAGATCGCCGGCTTCGACGAAGACATGGTCCAAGCCATCGAAGAGCATGAGTTCGAGCCCCTGCGGCGCGTCTATTGGCGCAACTGGAACCTGGAATTCCGCTCGCCGGAAATGCTGCGCCGCAGCCTGGCCATGGCACCGGCGCAACCGGGCCTGGTGCGGGCCCGCGAAGCCGATGATGAACGGGCCTTGGCAATTCTGTTGTCGGAACCCGACACGGTCGGGTTGGCCGACAATCCGGACGCCGTTCGCCTGTTGTGGGAGATTTGCCGCATTCCCGATTTCCGCAAGGTCATGAGTGACGCCCACGCGCGCTTGCTGTCGGCGATCTTCCGCCATCTCCGGACCGGTGATGAGCGCATCCCCACGGACTGGATCGCCGCCCAGGTTGCTCACCTGGAACGGCTGGACGGTGACATCGACACCCTGACCCAACGCATCGCCGGGGTCCGGACCTGGACTTATGTGTCCTACCGCGCCGATTGGCTGGCCGACGCGGCCCATTGGCAGGAGCGCGCCCGGGCCATCGAGGACCGCCTGTCCGATGCCCTGCACGAGCGCCTGACCCAGCGTTTCGTCGACCGGCGCACCGCCGTCCTGGTCAAGCGTCTGCAGGACAAGGCGGAGATTTTGGGCGCCGTCAGGGCGGATGGGGAAGTGCTGGTCGAAGGCCACCCGGTTGGCCAGCTGACGGGTTTTCGGTTCATCGCCGACGCCGCCACGGCGGGCGCCGACGAAGCGGTCAGTGCGCGGGCCATCGACCGGGCCGCCGGCCAGGTCCTGCGCCGCGAGATCGAGACCCGGGTGGCACGCCTTCGCGCCGCGCCCCACAATGCCTTTGCGCTGTCCTTGCCGGCCGGTGAAGCGCCGGCCGTTCTATGGAACGGTGAAGCCGTCGGCCGGCCCGTCAAAGGCGACGGCGCACTCCGGCCACGGGTCCACGTACCGGCCTTTGATTTATTGAGCGGCCCCGAACGAGACGGCGTGACCGGCCGCCTTGACGGCTGGCTGGCGGCCGAACTTCGAAAACAACTGGCGCCGCTGTTTGCCGATCCCAACGCATTGCCGCCCGGACCGCCGCGGGGATTGCTGTTCCAGTTGCGCGAACACCTGGGGTCCATGCCGCGGGCCATGGCCGCCGGCGAGATTGCCGCTCTGACCCGGCCCGGGCGTCAGGCCATGCGCAAGGCCGGATTCCATATCGGACGTGAGTCCTTGTTCGTGCCCGATCTGTTGAAACCGGCCGCCATTGCGTTGCGGGCCCTGCTTTATGACCTGGACGCGGCAACCCAGGCGACCCCGGTGCCGTCACCCGGGCGCATGTCCGTTCCCATGGCCGCCGGCGTTGCACCCGGTTTTTACGAAGCCATCGGATACCGGCCCTTGGGCGGTCTGGCGGTGCGGGTTGACATTGTTGAACGGGTTGCATCGCGGGCCTGGGAACTGAGCCGCGGCGGTGCCTTCGCGGCGCCGGCGGAATTGATGAACCTCATCGGCTGTGGTGTTGATGACATGGCCGAGGTGCTGAAACATCTGGGTTACCGGCGCCAGGAAAAAGGTGGCGAAACCGTGTTCCGCCGCCAAAAGCCCAGCCCCGGTCGCACCGGTCCGAAGCCGCCGAGCCCGCCCGGCAAAATGAATCCCGATTCACCGTTCGCCAAATTGGGCGACCTGGTCGCGGGAAACCGCTGAAGGTGGCCAAGGCCAGCGCATCGGATACGGGCCGGCGTCTGGATATCTGGCTTTGGTTCGCGCGCTTTTACAAGAGCCGTACGATCGCCACCAAGTTTGTCCACTCAGGCCGGCTCCGGGTGAACGGCACAATCGTCAAGAAAGCGCATCATTTGGTGCGGCCCGACGATGTTTTGACCTTCCCGAAAGCCGATCAGGTGCGGGTCGTGAAAGTGCTGGATTTGGGGGTGCGCCGCGGCCCGGCCACGGAAGCCCAGGACCTATACGAAGACCTGTCTCCACCGGCGCCGCGCAACGCTGCCGAAAAGGCCGAGGAAATCAGGCGTAAACCCGCGGCCCGCGAACCCGGATCAGGGCGCCCAACCAAACAGCAGCGCCGCGCCCTGGACCGCCTGCGCGGCGATTGATCCAACATGACGTCGGAGATTTCCAAAGATTCACGAAATTGAAACAACTTCATCCCATACTTGATACCGGAAACCAAAAACGGGCATGTGAAAAGTAGAGAACAGAATATGCGTTATGCCGTACGCTTCGACCGTGGCGCCGATATTTGGGAGGTGGTCGATACCTTGTCGGCCGAACAGGCCGTCGGCGCCCATCGTCAGAGAACGCCGGCCATCATCCAAGCCGAAGCCGAGGAACGCCGCTGGCGCCGCTTCGGTCCCGGCAAGGAAACCTTCGCCCTGACCGCCGACCCCAGCAGTCCCTTCTGAAGATTTTGCAACAAAATATTCAAGCAAGCGGCCATACCGCCGACGCTGAGGTTTCGTCTGTGACCGTTGCCGGCTTCGTGCTATGGTCCGCCCATGGGTGTTCATATTTTTCGGGGAGGCCGGAAATGAATGAGGCGGATTTCAGACAGCAGGCACAGGCAGAGGGTTTCGGCGATCCGCAGATTGTCGAATTTGAACCGAACCTGGATGTCGACATGCATATCCACGATTTTTCCGCTTTCGTCATGGTCACCAGTGGTGAATTTACATTGGTCACCGAAGCGGGGTCCGATACGCACCTGCCGGGCGAGGTCTGCACGCTTGCCGCCGGCACGCTGCACACCGAGAAGACCGGCGCCGATGGCGCCACCATCCTGATCGGAAAAAAATAGCTCTCGGCAATGAACGTGCATCCATTGCGTAATTCGCAAATTACGTTCCCTTAATTGCAATAGAAATAAGAATAGAACCGATTATACTGCTGAGACAGGCAGGCGCTCCGCGTTGGGGCGGAGTTGAGGCTGTGTTTTTTGGCACGGCCTCGAATAGGAAAGCAAAAGGCGATTACACGCTAGACATCTGGGAGGATGCAGAATGACGTTCAAAACGATCTTGAAAACCAGCAGCGCCCTGACCCTCGGCGCCGCCATGAGTTTTGCCGCGGCCACTGACGCCAAGGCGGAATATCCCGACAAACCGATCAAGCTTTACGTCGGCTTCTCGGCCGGCGGCGGCACCGACACGACGGCCCGCGGCTTCGCCAGTTACGTCCATGAAGTGCCGGAAATGAACGGCATGCCCATGGTCGTGGTCAACAAGCCGGGCGGATCCGGCATGCAGGCGGCGAAAATCGTCAAGCAGGCGAAACCCGACGGCTATACGCTTTACATCATCAATTCCGGCACCTTTGCGTCGGCCGATCTGTCGGCGAAGAAATCGCCGGCCAACCCGCGCAAGGACTTCGTCAGTCTCGGATGCATGACCCAGTTGGTGACCTCGCTGCAGGTCCATATCAGCAGTCCCCATAAGGACGCCGGCCAGTGGGTCAAAGCGATGAAAGCCAGCGGCAAGACCGTGCGCTGGTCGACGTCGGGCGCGACAACCATGCACGCCCTCATCGGGCACCTGTTCCTGGACGCCACGGGCCTGAAGAACAAGAAAGTTCCGTTCAAGGGCGGGTCCAAAGCCCGTGCCGCCCTGGTCGCCCAAAAAGTCGACGTGGCCTTCAACGGTGTGCACTTGCGCAAGGGCTTCGAGAACGACATCCGTCCCATCGGCGTGCCATTGGACAAGCGCGACCCGGCCAACAAGGACGTGCCCACGTTCAGCGAATCCGGTCAGCCGGGCATCAACGTCGCCGGTCCCATGTGCGTGTGGGGACCGAAGGGCATGCCGGCCGATGCGCAAACCAAGGTCAAAGCCGCCATCAAGGGCGTCGCCGGCAAGAAGGGCTTCAAAAAGTTTATGAAGAAGTCCGGCTTGGCCGCGTTCCACATCACGGCGGACGGCGCCACGGCCAACCTGAATACGCTCTATGAAAAGTTTGGCCCCCTGGTCACCAAGCTGATGAAGAAATAGAGACATCAACGACATTTACCTCCAGGACGGCACGTCCACCTATCGTTCCGCCCTGGAGGTATTTTTTTTAGTTATTTTGGAGACCCCGGTATGGCGACGCTTCGATACAGAACGAAGATTGAATTTGGTGTCACTGCCGCCATCTTCGTGATCGCCGGATTCTTTGCCATCCTGGCCTGGGACATTGATCCCAGTTCCGATGAAGCCATCGGACCCCGGTTCGTGCCCATGTTCATCGCCGTTACCATGCTTGTCCTGGGTGCGCTGATTTCCGTCAACGCCATGCGCAACAATGATAACCGCAGCGCGCCCGCATCACCGGGCGGTGAAATGATCCCCATCGAAGTTTACGAAGAAGACGATTTCGGCTTTCGCGACGCGGATGTGCGCCGCGTCTTCTGGGTGATCGGCTGCGGTATTCTTTACATCGCGTTGTTCGCGGCACTGGGATATTTCCTGTCCACCCTGATCGGGCTGGCCCTGATCATGATGGCCTTCGGCAACCGCAATCCGGTAGCCTTGATCGGTTATCCGTTGGCTGGCGCAGTTGTCTATCAATACATCTTCATGGGGCTCATGGGGCTGCATGACCCCGCCGGTGACCTCATCGACTTCACCGCCGTTTCCGGCCTGATCTCGGGCAACTGAATCCAGTCGGTCTCTAGAGGGACATAAATTATGGAAGATCTTTTAGCCGGTTTTGGTGCGTTGGCGGCGAATCCCGAAGCCCTTTTTTTCACCTTTCTGGCCGCTCTCGTGGGCATCATTTTCGGCGCACTGCCTGGGCTGACAGCATCAGCCGCCATCGCCATGCTGCTGCCGTTGTCCTTTCATCTTGGCGCCTTGCCCGCGTTGGCGTTCCTTTATGTCATCGGTAAATCAGGACGTTATGGCGGGTCCATCGCGGCGATCTTATTCAACACGCCGGGCACGGCGGCTTCTGCGGCGACCATGCAAGACGGCTACCCCATGACCCTGCGGGGCGAGGCCGGCAAGGCCTTGAAGACCGCGACCTTGGCGTCCGTGGTTGGGGATTTCTTTGGCGAGATCATCCTGATCTTCGGCGCGGTCTACATCGCCAGCTACACCAAGACCTTTGGTCCCACGGAATACTTCGCTATTTATGTCATGGCCTTCGTGGTCATCGGTTCCGTGGTCGGCAAGTCGATCATCAAAGGCATTCTGTCGACGTTGTTCGGTGCGTTGATTGCCATGATTGGCCTGGACACGATCACCAACGAAGCCCGCATGACCATGGGCTTTAATGAATTGGAAGAGGGCTTCGCCCTGGTGCCGTTGCTGATCGGCGTGTTCGTGATCTCTGAGGTGATTATCCAGGCGGAGAAATCCGGCAAGACAGCGCTTTCCGACATGAACCTGACCGATGAAAGTAATCCCAGCGCCAACCATATGACCTGGGCGGAATTCAAGCGCTGCATTCCACTGATGTTGCGGTCCTCCATTGTGGGCTCCTTCATCGGCATGATGCCGGGATTGGGGTCGTCGGTGGCGTGTTTCGTCGCCTACGGTGAAGAAAAGCGCCGGGCCAAGAACCCCGATGATTGGGGTACCGGCATCGTTGAAGGCATCGCCGCACCGGAATCGGCCAACAATGCGGTCTCCGGCCCCTCCATGATCCCGCTGTTGACGCTCGGCATTCCCGGCAGCACCGTCGCCGCCGTGCTGATCGGCGTGTTCCTGATCCATGGCATTCAGGTCGGGCCCCAGATTTTCGACACGGCCTACAGTCGGGAGCTCATCTTCTCCCTGTTCGCCGCCGGCCTCCTGGGCATCGTCGGCTATGGCGTCATCGGCTATTGGGGCGGGCCGCTGATCGGGCGGATTATCGCCTACCTGCCGCCGCGCCTGCTGTATCCCTTCATTTTCCTGACCGCCATCGTGGCGTCCTATTCCAGCCGCGCCAGCGTCTTGGACGTGGCCGTGGCGCTGTTGTTCGGGATTATCGGTTATGGCATGCGCCGCACGGAATTCAGCGCCGCCGCCTTCGTCATCGCCTTCGTTCTGGCCAAGAACATGGAAGAGGCCTTCCGCCAAGCCTTGCTGCTTTCCGATGACGGCATGTGGCTGTTCGTCACGGAGCCCGTGTCGGCAAGCTTCCTGGCCGTCGGTTTCGGGGTGATGATCTTCCGCGCCTGGTCGGGCGCCAAGGCAAAGAAGAAGGCGACCGAGGCTCAGGCATGAATCAACGGGCGATCCCGTGCCTGTTCATGCGCGGCGGCACGTCCCGTGGGCCCTATTTCAGACAATCCGACCTGCCGGGCGACATTGCTGAGCGGGACGGTATTTTGCTCGCCGCCATGGGTTCTCCCGATACCCGACAGATCGACGGCCTGGGCGGCGCCGACACCCTGACCAGCAAGGTCGCCATGATCTCCAATTCTGAGATGGACGGCGTCGATATCAACTACCTGTTCGCCCAAGTAACTATCGACAAGCCCATCGTCGACACCAACCCGAGCTGCGGCAACATGCTGGCCGGCGTCGGCCCGGCGGCCATTGAGATGGGATTGATTGCAGCGAGCGACGGGGAAACCCGCGTCCTGATCCACAATGAAAACACGTCAAGCCGTATCGAGGCCGTGATCCAAACTCCCGGTGGCCGGGTCAAGTATGACGGCGACGCCCAAATCGACGGGGTGCCCGGCACGGCGGCACCGATCATGCTGAATTTCATGGACATCGTCGGCTCGAAATCCGGCGCTTTCTTTCCGACCGGCAATCTGGTCGATGAGATTGGTGGCGCCCAAGTCAGCTGTGTCGATGTCGCCATGCCGATGATCCTCATGCGGGCCACGGACTTTGGCATCACCGGCTATGAGAACCGGGATGAGTTGGACGCCCTCACGGAGAAACTGATCGAACGCATCGAACCCATCCGCCGCGAAGCCGGCGAGCGCATGGGCTTCGGCGACGTCGCCGACAAGGTGATCCCCAAGGTCGGCTTGCTGGCGGCAGCCCAAGGCGACGGCGACATCGCCTCGCGCTACTTCACGCCGCTGAAATTACACGCCACCCATGCGGTGACGGGGGCGTGCTGTGTGTCGTCGGCCGCGTCGGTGCCCGGCACCATCGCCCATCAATTGGCTAAGGCGTCCAATGCCAACCCCCGCGACTTCGTCATCGAACACCCGTCGGGCCAGATCGAGGTGCGCCTGGAAACATCCGGCAGCGGCCCGGAAATCCAAATCGTCCGCGCCGGCATCCTGCGCACCGCACGCCTGATCATGCGCGGCGAGGTGATGGTGCCCGGTTGACGGGCTTTGCCCCGCACACAGCGTGAGGTCTGGGGATGGCCGGGTCGGCCAGACCGATGTGTATTTACTCAGCTTGCGACTTGCGGAACGCTCCCTCCGGGGGATCACATCGCACTTACGCGGCGACATTAAGTCGCCACGGTCACGATATGATGATGGCCGGGTTGGCCGGACCGATGTGTCCAACTGATTTGCATCGTACTCCCGGAACATTTCCATCTGGTACAATCGTCTTTAATGCCGTCATCTCCATCGTCAAACCCGGGAATGACGAAGAAGTGGGTTCCGGGAGACGGGTTCGGTCCTAGGCAGTAAAAAAACCCGCCAATCTTGCGTACAGCTCATCCGGCGCTTCCTCCGGCACGTAATGGCCGCAATCGATGGGGCCGCCGGTGACATTTTCGGCATAGCTTTTCCAGATCGGCACAAGATCGCCCCAGACCGTGCCGGTGTGGCTGCGTGCACCCCAAGTCACCAGGGTCGGCATGGTGAGTTTGTTACCGGCTTCGAAATCGATGTTGTCCTGGTCGAAGTCACAGCTGGCACAGGCGCGGTAGTCAGCGCACGACCCGCGGATGGTTTTTTCGTTGAAGCAGCGCACGTATTCATCAAACGCCGCTGGATCGAAGAAGCCCAAGCCGATGCCCGGCTTCGACAGCTTCTGTTCCATGAACCAACGCGCCGGCACGGCGTTCATCATCTCTTCGGCGCAGGGTTGGATCATGAACAGCCAAT
>CAZQPC010000134.1:0-12388 GCA_964595005.1 uncultured Magnetovibrio sp. | reverse complement strand
TTTCCACCATTCCGAAATTGATTTCATGGCCCAGGCGGAACGCGAAAACCATGACACGAAGGCACAATTTTGAAGCCACGGATGTGCCAATTCATCATCGGCCGGACATTGTGAAGACATCGCGGATGCCAAGTCAGCCCAGGACGGAAGAGACACAAAGGTGTTCATTTAAGTCTTTCGCGGGATCGATCGATTTGGGGTTCAAGACAATTAGGGAAATGTGAAATCAAAATTAGGAATACGATGTCTCGCGGCGCTGTCAGCGATCAAGGATTATCGCCCGTATCCGTGCGAAAAGCCAACGCGAGCGCCATGCCGACAACAAAACATACCTGCCACCAGGCCGACCAATAGGAGTAGTTGAAAAAACCCGAGGCCCAATATCCGGCCATGATCGTCAATGCGGCCAAGTACCCGGTTTCTCCGGTTTGGCGGAATTTTTGTAGAAGATGATAGGTAATTGTGCCGATAGTGGTGAGCATCAGAACCAGACCGATGGTTCCGGTTTCGGCCAGCACTTCAAAAAACCAGCTATGAGGATGGGCCGGCATAAGATGAAGACTTTTATCGCCCGGCATGGGCGCGTCCGCACCGGGCGTGAAATTGATGGTATTGGCGCCAATTCCCAACCACGGCACGCGTTCAAAAATATCGAGGGTATGCGCCCAAATGGTCTGACGCTGGAAATCAATCAGCCACACCGGAAACAGCCAATCGTCTCCGGGCGCAATTTCGCTCATGCCTTTCCGGGTCGCTTCAAGCCAAATGGCAACCGAAATGAAAATCAGGCAAACTCCGATGAACGCGGTAAATATATGTTTCCGGGTTCCACGCCGAACCAACGATGCGAAGGTCCACGCCAACAAGATTGCCAGAAGTCCGGCGATCGCGGCCCTGTTGTAGGTTTCCCAAACCAGAAATCCCAGGCCGGCAAGGGTGACAAGTGCAAGGAATCGGAAAAGAAATTTTTCCCTGACCAAGCGCCAAGTCAAAATTGGCAACAGAATGACAATGAGGGAACTAAAGTTCTTCAGTTCATATCTGAGCGGTATCGAAACCCAACCTTTCATACGTAGAAACCAATAAAGTTCGGGAAGCACAGTCATCCATAGGATGCCGAGCAGTGTGCTGATCGCGGATACTACCAACAGTGTCCGCATACTGAACAGGCTGACGTATCGATCACCGCGAAGTCCGGCGAAGATCATCACGCCGATACAAACGAACAATCCCGTTCGCAACACGGCTTCGAGAGAGCGAAGTGGAAATACCGATCCGGACGCACTGATCGCCCAGGCAACAATGGTCACGATCACAACCATACCCGCGAGAGACTTTCGTTGTGCCGTGAGATACGGCCAGGCGACTTGGCGCAGCTCACTCGCAAGCAGGGCGACAAAACCCAACCCAACCACCGAGGCGAATACGGCCCGCCCAAATATAATCGTCGGGATCGACATGCCGACCAACAAGGCGAACGCGAAGTGAAAATTTGACGAGAATTTTACAGGCAAGACAGATACCCAGCCTAGGTCAGCGGAAAGTATCGATTACTCTGGTTATGTCGCCGAAACAAGGACGCAACTCAATCTTTATTGCCATTGACTTTAGCCCCACCGGCCATCAAACGTACGCGGGCTAGTCCAATCAGCAGAATCCGGGAATCGTCCTCAGGGAATGGTTGCTTTTTCATCATCAGATGTCCACATCGCCATCATCGGACTTGGTTATGTCGGGTTGCCCCTGGCACTGGCTTTGGCGCGCCACTATCCGGTGATTGGTTTCGATACGGACGGCGAACGGCTGGCCGATCTCAAAGGCGGTGAGGACCGCACGGGTGAGATTTCGCCCGCCGATCTGGAAGCATCATCCCTGGCTTTTGCGGCGCGTTCGGATGAGCTGGCCAATTGCAACTTGTTTATCGTGACCGTGCCGACCCCCATCGATGAAGATAACACGCCGGACCTGTCGGCATTGGTTGCTGCCAGCCGGGACGTCGGCGCGGTCATATCCACCGGCTGTGTCGTGGTCTTCGAGAGCACGGTTTATCCTGGTGCAACGGAAGACGTTTGCGGGCCGGAAATCGAGCGCGCGTCCGGGATGGTCTGCGGAGAAGACTTTTTTCTGGGATACTCACCGGAGCGGATCAACCCCGGCGACAAAGAGCACACGATCGATCGCATTACCAAGGTCGTTGCCGGGCAAACGCCGAAGGTCGCGGCATTGTTGCGCGACATCTACGGCGGCGCTCTTTATGGCGGTGTTCATGTCGCTCCGGACATCCGCACGGCCGAGGCGGCGAAAGTCATCGAGAACGCGCAACGCGATATCAACATCGCCTTCATCAACGAAGTCACGATGATTTTTCAGCGTCTCGGGCTTGATACCCAGGCGGTGTTGGCCGCCGCCCGGACGAAATGGAATTTTTTGGATTTTCAACCGGGCCTCGTCGGCGGGCATTGCATCGGCGTCGATCCATTTTACCTGGCTCATGCGGCACGTATTATCGGCCACGATCCGGAAGTCATTCTTTCCGGGCGAAGGATAAATGACAGTATGGCCATCTTCGCGGCCAGACGCATCTCGGCGCAGTTGCCTGACAAGGCGCGGGTTCTTGTGCTCGGTTTGACGTTTAAAGAGAACGTCACCGATTTGCGGAACTCGAAAATCGCCGATTTGATTGATGCCCTCAAAGCAGGCGGCCACACGGTTGATGTTCACGACGCCGTGGCACACCCCGCCGAGGCCCGGCTCCATTACGGTATTGAGTTGATCGGCGACCTGAGCGCGTGCAGTGACTATGACGGCGTCGTCGGCGCCGTTCAACACGACGCATACCGCGATATTTCTGCCGAAAGTCTTCTCGCCCTGATTAAGCCCGACGGCTTGCTCGCCGATATCAAGGGTATGTGGCGGCACCGTGAGTTCGGTCCAAAAGTGCGTTATTGGCAACTTTGACCATGCCCGCCGGCGCCGGGACGACAGAGCACCATTTTGCGTCCTTTGAAGATACCGTCGATGGTTTGGTTGGCTGCATTCATCGTTTTCTTAAGGCTCAAATTGAATCCGCAGGTGTCGCATCGCTGGCCGTCGGAGGCGGGACGACGCCAAAGCATGTCTTTCCGAGATTGGCGGCGACGGCGCTGGCATGGCCAAGCGTCCATGTTAGCCTGACGGATGAGCGATGGGTGCCGCCGGAAAACTCCGAAAGCAATGAACAATTGGTCCGCCGCGATCTTCTAGTGGATCGGGCAGCGCGGGCAAATTTCAACGGAATGTATGTCGCTGACAACGGTCCGGCAGAGAGCAATCAAGATTTCCTGACGCGGCTTGCCGACACCCCTTGGCCACCGGACGTGGTGTATCTCGGTTTCGGCGCGGATTCTCATGTCGCGTCGCTGTTCCCGCAGGGGCCGGAACTGAGCGCAAATCATATTGGGGTTGTCGCCTCGACGGCGCCGGCACCGCCGACATCCCGTATCAGTCTGACACTGCCGGCCATCCTCTCCAGCAAGTCGATCGTCATATGTGTATCCGGGCCGTCGAAACACGAAGCGTACCATCGTGCCAAATCCGATGGTTCGGCCCGGGATCTCCCGTTGGCTAGGATTCTTCATCAGGACAGAGCGCCGGTGCATGTGTTCATAGACACGGAATAAAGCGACACAATTCCCTTTCGCAACGATCAATCCAGCGCGAAAGCGTTTTTGTAATCCAGTTTGAGCTCGGGGTTCTGGCGTTCCTTCAGGAGGATACAGTTGCCGACAACCAGAACCTCAATATCGCTGCCCATGAAGCATCGAAACGCGTCTTCCGGGGTGCAGACAATGGGTTCGCCGCGGACGTTGAAACTGGTGTTCACCAGCACCGGGCACCCGGTCAGTTCCTTGAACCGCGACAGCAAGGCGTGATATCGAGGGTTGGTTTCTCGGTGCACCGTCTGTATCCGGGCTGAATAATCGACGTGGGTAACGGCGGGAATTTCGGAACGCGGCACATTCAGCTTATCGATGCCGAACAAGGACTTCTCCTCATCGGTCATCATCCGGCGCCGGTCTTCAACGACATCCGCGACCATCAACATGTAGGGGCTGTCGGCATCAATCTCAAACCAATCGGCGACATCTTCGCGCAGCACCGACGGCGCGAAAGGCCGGAAGGATTCCCGATATTTGACCCGCAAATTTAAGGTTTTCTGCATGCTGGGTGATCTTGGGTCGCCCAAAATGGAACGCCCGCCAAGTGCCCGCGGACCAAATTCCATGCGGCCCTGAAACCAGCCGACGGCTTTGCCCTCGGAAAGGGCGACGGCGGTCACGTCAACAACGTCGTCGTCGCTGAGGCTTTCAAAATCGGCTCCCGCGGCCGTCAATCGGGTGGCGATCTCATCGTCTGAATAAGCCGGGCCAAGATACGAGCCGGCCATTCGGTCTTCACCGGGACGAACCTCCCGGGGCTGATCCTTAAACAGATGATAGGCCGCCAAGGCCGCGCCAAGCGCCCCGCCGGCGTCTCCCGCCGCCGGCTGCACCCAGATGTTTTCAAACGCGCCGTCGCGCAAGACCTTGCCATTGGCGACACAGTTCAGGGCGACGCCCCCTGCAAGGCACAGGTTTTTGACGCCGGTCTCGTGCGCCAATGACCGTGTCAGCCGGAGCACGACCTCTTCCGTGACGGCCTGAACGGACGCCGCCAGATCCATATGCTTTTGGGTCAGCCGTTCATCCGGCGTCCGCGCCGGGCCGCCGAACAGCTTGTCGAACTTGGCGTTCGTCATGCGCAGACCGGTGCAATAATCGAAATAGCTTTGATCGAGCCGGAACGTTCCGTCTTCTTTGAGGTCGACCAAGTTTTCGAGGATCGTTTCCTTATGGATTGGCTCACCATACGGTGCCAGGCCCATGACTTTATATTCTCCCGAATTGACCCGGAAGCCCGTGTAATAGGTGAAGGCGGAATAAAGTAATCCCAAGGAGTGGGGGAAATGAATTTCCTTCGTCACGTCCAGTTTGTTGGCCTTGCCCATGGCTACAGACGTTGTCGCCCATTCTCCGACACCGTCCATGGTCAGGACCACGGCTTCATCGAAGGGCGACGGGAAAAATGCCGACGCGGCGTGGCTTTGATGATGTTCGGCGAACAGCAATTTCGCCTGCCAATCGAACTCGGGATCGAACTTCTGGAACTGTTTCTTCAGCAAGTCCTTTTGAAACAGCTTCTCCTTGAGCCACACGGGTATGGCCATTTTGAAAGACCGGAAACCGCGCGGCGCGAAGGCCATGTAGGTTTCCAAAAGGCGTTCAAACTTCAGAAATGGCTTGTCGTAGAAGACGACGTGATCGATTTCGTCCAGGGTTACGCCGGCTGCACTGAGACAGTAGGCGATAGCTTGGGCTGGAAAGCCGGCATCGTGCTTTTTCCGGCTGAAGCGTTCCTCTTGGGCGGCCGCGACGATGGTGCCGTCCTCAATGAGGGCCGCAGCACTGTCGTGATAGAACGCCGATACGCCAAGGATCCGCAAAATGGTCCCCGTCTAGAATATCGTATAGATGAAGGGCGCCACGGCAGACCCTTGCGATAGAACTACCAGCCCGCCGAACACCACCATCATGACAATCACCGGCAGCAGCCAGTATTTCTTGCGGACTCTCATGAAGGTCCAGAGTTCTGCAAGAAAACTCATTTCATCGCCTCAAAACTGATTTTTCATGGACTCAGCCGTCAGTTCCGCCGGGTCGCGCTCAATCCAGTAGGTCGACGCGTCGGGATCAATTTTGCAACGCAATGGATCCTTGCCCACGAGCCGCATGACCAACGCAATGGGTGTGACGGTCAGGAAAAACAACAACCCCATGACCAGGGGGTTGACGATCTTGTGCAACAACAGGCCGAACCGGAACCATAGCCGGTTCAAGGGGGCCAGGAGAGACGGCCGCAGCCATGCGGCGGCAGCGAAAAAACCGCCCACGGTGGCCGCCCATGGGCGAACAGCGTGGCCGTCAATGAGCGGCCACAAGGCGACCACGGCAAACACCACGGCAAACACCGCACCAAAGACACGCTCCGAGCCGGCACGCACCGCTTCGCCATGATCAAAGCCTTCATGAAAACTTTCGTGTTCGCTCATAAAAAAACGTCCTTATCCGTCGAGTGTTTTACGTTGTTATTTCCGAAAATCAAAGAGATTGCATATCTAAAGTTTAAAAAACCTGGCCGCAAAAAAACCATCCATGCCGCCGTCATTCGGCAAGTGGCACGGTAGGCTCCGAAACATGCCCTGATCATCGATGACTTCCGCAAGGCCGGGGGCCTCTTCGATCTCAATCAGGTCGAGAGATAGCGCAGCGCCAGACGATAGAACGGCGTCGATCTGCTGATGGCCTTCTTCCGGTTGCAGTGAGCACGTGGCGAAAACCAGGGTTCCGCCGGGCTTCACCATTTCTGCCGCCGCCGCCAACAGTCTCAATTGCGCTGCGGCCAAGGATTGCACATCGGCATCGGATTTATTCCAGATAATGTCGGGGTGGCGGCGGATGGTTCCTGTGGCGCTGCAGGGCGCATCCAAAAGGACAGCATCGGCAAGTTCCGGCGGCCGCCATTGGGTGGCGTCGGCTGTGACGATCTCCGCTCTTAGTGACAGACGCTCAAGGTTCTCGCGCAATCGGCCAAGGCGGGCGCCCGACCGGTCGACGGCCGTGACCTGGGCGCCGTGAGATGCCAGATAAGCCGTCTTGCCGCCGGGCGCGGCACAAAGATCGATGATGCGCTTTCCCCGAACATCGCCGAGCAGGCCGGCGACCATCCGGGCCGCCGTATCCTGGACCCACCATTGCCCCGCCGCAAAACCAGGCATTGCTGACACATCGCCGCCGGCTTTGCGCCGCAGCGTTCCCGAGGGGAGAACATCGGCCTGCAATACATCCGCCCAGTGGGCCGGCTCTCCGGAAACAGAAATATCCAATGGCGCTTCCGAAAGATGTGCCGTGGCAATCTGCCGACAGGTCTCAGGACCATAGGCCCGCAGCCAGGAATCCCAAAGCCAAGTGGGCGTGTTGAGGCGGGCTGCGTCCTGATCCGCGACAAGACCGGCACCTTCGCGGCTGAGCCGCCGCAGCACGGCGTTCACCAGTTTGACATGAGCCGTATGACCAGCGGCCTTGGCAAGTTCCACGGCGGTGGAAACGGCCGCATGCCCGGCGACTTCGGTGAAAAACAACTGACAGACACCGATGCGCAGAAAATTTCTGACCATCTCGGCACGGCGCGGCAACGGGCGGGCCAGGCAAGCGTCGATCAGCGCATCAATCTGGCCAAGCCGCCGCAACGTCGTCGCCACCAGATTGCGCACGAAGGCCCGGTCGCGGACGTCCATCCGCTGCAGCGCCGCGTGTCCGGCAAGCTCCAGGTCCAGGGAACGCCGCTGGCGAATAACGTGATCAATGAGTTCAACGGCCGTGGCCCGGGTCTGCAAAGCCTGTTTCTTGCTCATGGGGCGTTCATGGGCCAATCCTTGCAAGAGTGCAAGAGTGCAAGAGTGCAAGAGTGCAAGAGTGCAAGAGTGCAAGAGTGCAAGGGAGTTGCATTGGCTGTGTATTCGGATCAATTGTAGAGGCCTTGGAATAACATTGCAGAAGACCGGCCATGCCTGTGAATGAGGACGCAGCGACCGAACGCCTGAACAAACGGTCGAATAAACGCCCGTCGCCACGTCTTCGTAAAAGCCTCTCCACCCTGCAAGGGAATGACGTGCCGCCATCGCGAAGACCGTCGACGCCGGAAGATGAACCGAAAGTGACGGACGAGGTCGGCGGGCCGGAAGGACCGGAACCGACGCGCTATGGGGATTGGGAACGCAAGGGCCGATGTATCGACTTTTGATACGGTTATGGGCAAACGCATTTCGGCGAATTTTGGCCGGCGGGCAAAAAATCGAACTCTCATATTGACAGGCGCCGCAAAAATGCGGAATCCGTAAGGCAAGCGTCACAAAAGTGGTACAATTTGTGCCGCCCATAAGAACGTGATCGGACGAAGCCGATCTGGGGGAGTCATGTTCCGCGGCCTGTTCAGCATCATCTTGCCATCTTTTTCGGCGCGCCGGCGTAAACCGAAACGCCGTGGCCCGGCCATGGAGAGGGTCTCGGGGGCGAATTTTGCGCCCTCTGACGCGGACGTCGTGGGCGGACCGAAAGTCCTTCTCGCCGATCTTGCCGGTGACCGGGGCGGTGGCGAAACCGGCCGTATTTCCGACGCGCTCAGCCAATGCGGTTGCCTGGAGGCGTTTCGTTCCAATCAGGTTTTGAAGATGAACAAGACCGGTGATCTGGTCCAACAGTTGCTGGGTGCCGCCGATCAGGGCCGGCAGCTCATGCACGCGCAAGGCGCCGATTTGCTGATTTGGGGCGAGGTCGTTGAAGGCGGATCGCGGTTGCGGTTCCTGCCCTTCGCCCCCAGCGCCGACAGTCTGCCCGGTGCCGTCGGTCTGGGCGACGCCTTGGAACTGCCTTTTCAATTCGGCGAGGATTATGTGCCGGTGTTGCACGCTGGTGTATTGGCCGCGGTCGGCCCAACCTTCAAGGGCTCGCGGGGGCGCATTGCTGAATTTCTCGGACCGGCCCTGCAAGCGGCCCGCGGTTTCATCGAAGGAGAACCGCCGGACTTGCCGCCGGCCCGCCATGCGGCAATCCTGACCACCCTCGGGAACGCCTTCGCCGCGCATTCGCGCCTTGGCGGCGGGGGCAAGAAACTGGGCAACGCCGGGGCCGTGTACCGCATGGCCTTGAAAAAGATCTCCGCCGAACAAGAGCCCGAAGTCTGGGCCGTCGCGCAAAGTCATTTCGCGGCCGTTTTGAAGGCGCAGGGAGAAGGCAAGGACGAAGACGCCACGGAACACATGAAGCGTGCCGCCATCGCCTATCAGCAGATCACCGAGACCCTGAGCCGCGTCGCCCATCCCTACGATTGGGCGCTGGCCCATATCAACCACGGTCTGGTGCTTTACCGCTTGAGCGCCCGGTCCGGACGGGCGGCCTACCTGCAGGAAGCCAGCAAGTCCTTTGAAGAGGCCTTGACGGTCTATACTAAGGAAGCCCTGCCGGGCCGTTGGGCTGAAGTAACCAATCAATATGGTGTTATCCTGTTGGCCATGGGTGAACAGGTGACCGGCAATGCCACATTGGAGCAGGCCGTGAAGCGGTTCCGGCAGGTTTTGGAAATCCGCAAGCGAGACCGGGCGCCGCTGCTTTGGGCCCAGACCGCCAACAATTTGGGGGCGGCGTGTTTTTCCCTGGCGAAGCGCAATGCCGAAGCCGCCTTGCTGCGTGAGGCCTCGGCCTGTTTTGAAGGCGCGGTGGAGATTTACGAAAATTCCGGCGGCAAGAAGAAAGCCGAAGTGATCCGCAATAACCTGCATCGGGTCGAACGCCTTCTGTCGGCGCGTAGCGGATAATCACGGTACTTAATGAAAAAGAAAAAACGGCGGAGCCTTGGGCCCCGCCGTCGCGTTTCCGATTTCGGCGGTCCGCTTAGCGGTTTTGCCGGTTCTCAATGAGATCGTCAACGACCGCCGGTTCTGCCAGGGTCGAGGTGTCGCCAAGATTGGAATAATCGTTCTCGGCAATCTTCCTGAGGATTCGCCGCATGATCTTGCCGGAACGCGTCTTCGGCAGGCCGGGCGCCCATTGGATCAGGTCCGGTGAGGCCACGGGCCCGATTTCCTTGCGGACCTGGGCAACCATGTCCTTTTTCATCTCGTCGGTGCCCTCGATACCGGCATTAAGCGTAATGTAGCAATAGATGCCCTGGCCCTTGATGTCGTGGGGATAGCCGACGACGGCGGCTTCGGCGACGTCGTGATGGGCGACCAGCGCCGATTCCACTTCCGCCGTGCCCATGCGGTGGCCGGAAACGTTCAACACATCATCGGTCCGGCCAGTGATCCAATAGTAGCCATCGGCGTCGCGCCGGCATCCATCTGAGGTGAAGTACTTACCGGGGAAGGTCGCGAAATAGGTATCCATGAACCGTTCATGGTTCTTGTAGACCGTGCGGATCTGGCTCGGCCAGGATCCGGCAATAACCAATGCGCCTTCGCCTTCGCCGTCGATGACGTTGCCTTCCGTGTCCACAAGTTCCGGTTTGATGCCGAAGAAGGGCCGCGTCGCCGCTCCCGGTTTCAAGGCCGTCGCGCCCGGCAGCGGCGTAATCATGATGCCGCCGGTTTCCGTCTGCCACCAGGTATCGACAATGGGGCAGCGGCTGTCGCCGACCACTTCGTAGTACCAGTTCCAGGCTTCCGGGTTGATCGGCTCACCGACCGTGCCCAGCAGGCGGATGGACGACCGCGACGTGCGCGTCACAAAATCGTCCCCGGCGCCCATCAAGGCGCGGATCGCCGTCGGTGCCGTATAGAAAATACTGACCTGGTGCTTGTCGCAGACATCCCAGAAGCGCCCCGCGTCCGGGTAGTTGGGCACGCCTTCGAAAATCACCTGGGTGGCGCCGTTCAGCATGGGGCCGTAATTGACGTAGGAATGACCGGTAATCCAGCCGATGTCGGCCGTGCACCAGAAGACGTCATCATCCTTGTAGTCGAACACATATTGGAAGGTCAGCGACGTATAGACGCAGTAGCCGCCGGTGCCGTGCATGGCGCCCTTCGGCGTCCCCGTGGAGCCCGACGTGTAGAGGATGAACAACGGATCTTCGGCATTCATTTCCTCCGGCTCGCATTGGTCGGCGGCGCCGGCGACGATATCGTGGTACCAGACATCGCGGCCCTCGACCCATTTGATATCGCCACCCGTGGCTTTCACCACGATGACCTTTTCGACGCCCGGCGCCAGATCACAGGCGGCATCCGTGTTGGCCTTCAGCGGGATCGGCTTGGCACCGCGCAAACCTTCGTCGGCGGTGACCACGTATTTCGAATCGCAATCGTTGATGCGCACCGAAAGGGCGTCCGGTGAGAAGCCGCCGAAAACCACCGAATGAATAGCGCCGATGCGCGAGCACGCCTGCATGGCGTAGATGGCTTCCGGGACCATGGGCATGTAAATGGTGACCACGTCACCCTTCTTCACGCCCAGGTCTTTCATGGCGTTGGCCAAGCGGCAAACGTGGCCGTGCAGATCCTTGTAGGAGATCGTCAGGCTGGCCTTGTTGGGGTCGTCCGGCTCCCAGATCAGCGCCGCTTTGTCGCCCTTCGCCGCCAAATGCCTGTCGATGCAGTTGTAGGATGCGTTCAGGGTGCCGTCCGCGTACCAGGTGGCGGAAACCTCGGGGATTGTCCAGTTGACGTTGCTGATTTCCGTGTAGGGCTTGATCCAGTCGATGCGCTGGCCTTGCTCGCGCCAGAAACCTTCGTTGTCATCGACGGAGCGCTGGTACATTTCCAGAAAACCATCGTTGTCGATATGGGCCGCGGCGGCGACGCTGTCGGGGACAGGATAGGTTACGGTATCGCTCATGATTTTGATCTCCCTTGCCTGGTGTCGGTCCCCATGCTTCGCACGAGCATCCTATCGATTCGGGACCCGGTCTGTTTGTCCGGATTATGGCAAAAACCGTCCGATTCACAACCCATGACGCGCACTCAGGTCACCACCGTGGGCGGGTCCGCGCGCGGCGGCCAAAGTGTCGGCAGTGTCGCCGCGTCCACATAGACGGCGCCGTCGCGGATTTCGATCCGGATGGGCGTCAGCGTGTCGTCGACGCAGGGCCCGGCGATGCACAGCCCGTCATCGATCTGGAACAGGGCGCCGTGGGTGGTACACAAAATGTGCTCACCATCCCGGTCCAGAAAGCGGCCCGGTTGGATTTCCAGGGGTGTGCCGATATGCGGGCACGAATTCAGATAGCTGACGGCCGCGTCGCCGCGGCGGATCACCATCAGCCCGCAGCGCCCATCCATGGTATCGACGACAAACCCATCGGAACCGCCGTCGGCAATGTCCGTCAACTTACACAGTTTGGTATCCGCAGCCATGGCGGCGCCTCAAATCCCGCCCGTGCGGATATTTTTCCAGTTCAATGCACCGTCCGTCCTATGGACGCAGATGATGACGTCGGCCATTAGGTGTTGCGCTCCGAAAATCCGATGCCGTGTTGTTGCGCCGTTTATCTATCGTCTCGCGGGGCAGTTGGCGAGTCGCAATGACAAAAATTCCGGCAGCCCCGTCTATGGCCCAATCTGATGGTCGTCATTCGATCAACGGCGTGGTCTAATCCCGCGTCTGCTTAATCGGGAACCGCCGCACCATGCCGCATTTCGTGAAACGCCGTTTGGCCGCGCTCGGTGCGGTGCTCGCGATCTGCGCCATGGTTCCCTTCAATACTGGCGCCGACGTTGCTGAAACCGTCGATCTTGAGTTGGTGCTGGCCGTTGATG
>CAZQPC010000133.1:0-12510 GCA_964595005.1 uncultured Magnetovibrio sp. | reverse complement strand
CGTTATGACCTCGCATCTGGTCTGCACCTCGCATTCGCCCATGCTCTACGTGCGCCCCGAAAAGCCGGTCTACGAGGACCAGATCTTCGCCATCCTGGCCGAACGCCGCACCGCCGTTCAGGCCTTTGGCCCGGAGATCGTCTTCGTCTTCGGGCCCGACCACTACGCCGGGTTTCACCTGCGCGCCATGCCGAGCTTCTGCATCGGGCGGGGGGAAGCGGCGGCGGTTGACGATGTCGGCGGCTTCCCCGGCCCGCTCGATGTCGATGCGGACGCCGGGCTTGGCCTGCTTGAATTCCTGCGCGCCGAGGGTTTCGATCCGGCGCAATCCCTGAAGATGACCGTCGATCACGGCTTCTCGCAAACCATGAGGAACGTCATGGGCGGGCTGGACACGTACCCCAGCGTGCCGATCTTCATCGGCTGCATGCCGACGCCGTTCCTGCCGTTCCAGCGCTCGCGCCTGTTCGGCGAGGCGGTCGGGCGGTTCGCGCGGACGCTGGACAAGCGCGTGCTGTTCCTGGCGTCGGGCGGGCTGTCGCACCATCCGACCAAATACTACCCTCTGATTGGCGAGGGCGCGCCGGAGATCGAGGCCTGGCAGATGGAGGGGCCGGACGGCGGCACCTATACGAGCGACGAGTGGTTCGCGCAACTGCTGGAGGGTCATGTCGAAGGCGGCAAGATGCTGGCCGACGGGACGCGGACAAAATCCGACATCCGCCTCAATCCGGAATCGGACCGGGCGTTTTTGGAGGTGATCGCCGGCGGTGATTTAACCGATTTGGACGACTGGAAACTTGACGAGTTGTTCGAGACCGCCGGCGTCGGCTTCACTGAGGTCCATACCTGGGTCGCGGCGGTTGCCGCCAATCTGGCGTGCGGCGGCGAGGCGCCGAGTGTCGATTTCTATCTCGATACGCTGGCGTATGGGGTGGGGTACGGGATTGTGCATGCGGGGTGAAAGACGATTGGTAAAAGTATGAAATGATTTCCGAAATTCAGAACATAGTGGACGCGGTCTCGTATGCGCTCAATTTTCCGCATGTGACCCAAAAGAGACAATTAGCGTCGGCGTAGGTTCTGCTTCTGAAATTTCTCAATCCAATCTTGAGCAAGCTTCTCGGCGTCAAGAACTTGCGCATTCGTCATATCGTTCCTGATTCGCCAAAATTCATCCTTTGCGGAACCGGCCATTTTATGCTGCTTGTCCTTCAGTCGATGACCAATCGCAAACCACTTGTATGCTTGCACAAAATCTTTCTCGATACCCTCGCCTCGGGAATAAAACAAGCCAACGACTATCGGTGCAGGCATGAACCCCTTCTGAGCCGCCTTTTCGATCCAATTGAACGCTTTGGTGTTGTCCTTCTGCGTACCGTTTCCACGGAAATACATGACCCCGAGATTGAACTGTGCCTTGGCATTCCCCTTTGTCGCCGCCTTCTCGAGCCAATTTACAGCCATTTCATGGTTCTGCTGGACCCCGTCGCCATCTCTGTACATCAACCCAATTGCAGCCTCGGCAACTTCGAGCCCCTGATTGGCGGCGCGAAGGTACAAGTCGAACGCCCGCTTCAAATCACGAAGGAGCCCATCGCCAGCATCGTATAACTCTGCCAACTTAAACTCGGCGAATTTGTAACCTTGTTGTGCTGACTTTCTGATCCACCCAATTGAAGTGTTGATGTCAGCTTCAACGCCCAGGCCGTCGAGATACAACAAGCCGAGGTTATATTGGCTAGGAGCGAAATTTCGCTCAGCACCGAATCGGTAATGTTCCTCGGCCTTTTGGAGATCACGCTCGAGACCAAAACCGATACTCCTAAGGAACCCAAGATTTCCATGTGCTTTCACGTTGCCTTTATTGGCCGCCTTTCGATACCAATAGATGGCTTTTTGAATGTCTTGCTCCAAGCCTCGGCCAAGATGGCGCATGACACCCAGCAGATTTTCGGCGTCGCTATCTCCTGAATTTGCCAGCGGTCTCAATATTAGAGCTGCCGCTGCATACTGGCCGCTGTCGTAAAGCCTCCGCCCCTCATCAAAGTCCGCATTTGATACTGAGGTAGCCAGCGCCACCATGACGCATACGATGAAGGCAAATGTCCTACGCATCGTCTCTCACTTCTGTTGTGAAATGGTTCTGTAGCCCCACTTGAGCGAGAACTGATATTAGCCGGCAAGGGATCCGATTTAAAGTTTCGATATGCGTGACTTCCGCACAGCCAAGAAACAGGGGTCACAAGAAACAACAAGAAACACGGGTCAGGTTCTGATTTGTGAATTAATCAGAAATTTCCAATTCCTAGGTTGACATTCTTATTTAAAAGGTCTAAATAGAGAACATGCGCTGTGGAAGACCGGCAGTTGCACGCTATTTGACCTTGTGAAGATGGCTCCGGGAAGGCGTACGCCGGGACGGAGCGCCGCCGGGACTGATGCGCCAAGGGATTGATGGGCGTTGGGCTCGGTGGTTTGAGAAATGCGTTGCGGCGAAAGCGGCGCGGGAGCGCTGTCGGCCGCGTATCTCTCCTGTCGTCATTCCCGCGGGCCCGAAGGGGGCGGAACGCCTACGCGGGAATCCAGGATGAAGGGCATGGCGGTTTCGGCTCTGGATTCCCGCCTGCGCGGGAATGACAGCGGGGATACGGAAAATGTGTACTTTTGCTGACTTTTGGATATTTCTTCGCAAAAACCTTCGCAAAAACACGCATGCTAAGGTGTTGATTCTATTGAGGTGGCGCCGAAAAGGTTAATGGAAATGCGTACTTATGTGTACGAATGCTGACTTCGGTGTACTTTTCGTACGATGAAACGGAACCGTGGCGCCATACGGCGCCGCGTAAGTCCGTTTCATCCCCCGGAGGGAGGGTTCTGCAAGTTGCTATCTCGGTTAGGGCCCGTTGGTCCCACCATCACATCGCGACCGTGGCGACTTAACGTCGCCGCGTAAGCGCGTTGTGATCCCCCGGAGGGGCGCGAGGCTTGTTGCAAGGGTGGTGTGACACATCGGTCTGGCGAACCCAGCCATCACATCGTGACCGTGGCGACTTAACGTCGCCGCGTAAGCGCGTTGTGATCCCCCGGAGGGGTACGAGGCTTGTTGCAAGGGTGGTGTGACACATCGGTCTGGCCAACCCAGCCATCACATCGTGACCGTGGCGACTTAACGTCGCCGCGTAAGCGCGATGTGATCCTCCGGAGGGGCGTGAGGCTTGCTGCGAAGGTGGTGTGACACATCGGTCTGGCCAACCCGGCCATCCCCAGACCTCACGCTGTAAGATGCCGAACGGTCGAACCTAAAGGTTCGACCCCGCCAGCGAGTCTATGGCCGCGTTCACCCCACCCCGCCCATGCGGAATACCGCAGGCCTGGAGGCCGGCTTCGACGGCGCCGAGGACGCCGAAGACCATGGGCTCGTTCAAATCACCCATGTGGCCGATGCGGAAACTTTCCTTCATGATCTTGCCCATGCCGTTGCCGAGCGCCGTGTTGAATTTCTCGCGGCAGACCCGGCGCACGTCCATGGGATCGTATCTTTCGTCGACCAGGATGGTCGAGACGGAGTTCGAGCGCTCATCGGGGTTGACGGCGTTGTTCGAGAGCGCGCCTTCCTCGCCCCAGGTGTCGATGGCGGCGTGCACGGCGCGCGACAGGCGGTAGTGGCGGGCGAAGACGTTTTCTCGGCCTTCCTCGTTCAGCATGTCGATGGCGGCGCGCAGGCCGAACATCATGTGTTCCGGCGCGGTGCCGCAGAAAGACATGTAGAACTCTTCCGATTCCAGGCGCTCGTCCCAATCCCAATAGCTGCCCGGCCGCGTGCACGCCTTGGCGGCGGCCCGGGCCTTCGGGCTCATAGCGTTGAAGCCGAGGCCCGGCGGCAGCATGAAGCCTTTCTGGCCGGCGCCGATGGTGACGTCGACGCCCCAGGCGTCCATCTCGAATTCCGTGGTCATCAGGGACGCGATGGTGTCGCACATCAAGAGCGCGGGATGCCCGGCCGCATCCATGGCGGCGCGCACCCCGGCGACGTCCGACGTGATGCCGGTGCCGGTGTCCGTGTGCACCAACAGCACGGCCTTGATCTCGTGGTCCGTGTCGGCGCGCAGGCGTTCTTCGATGGCGGCCGGATCGACGGCCTTGCGCCAGTCGTTCCGGACGACCTCGTGGTCGATCCCCAGCTTGCCGGCGAAGTCGCCCCAGCTCAGCGCGAAGCGGCCGGTTTCGGGGATCAGAACCTTGTCGCCGATGTTCAAGGTGTTGGTCAGCGCCGCTTCCCAGCAGCCGTGGCCGTTGGACGCGTACATGACGATGTCGCCGGTGGTGCCGAAGAGCGGCCGCAGGTCGTCGAACAGCTGGGTCGCGAAATCCATAAACTCGGGACCGAGGAACTCCACCGCCGGTTGGTGCATGGCCGTCAGCACGCGGTTTGGGATGTTCGTCGGGCCGGGCGTCTGCAGGAAGTTCCAGCCGCGCTGGGAGGTGTTGAATTTGGGCATCGGTTTTGTCCTTGAGCGCTTCTTCAGTGTCGTCGTTCGCGTCGACTTCCGCCGTTCGGGGACGCACCCTATAGGCGTCGGCGCGGAAAGGCAAAGCCGATCCGTTGTGCCGTCAATTGGGTGGTCATCCGGAGACGGCTTTCGCCAATCGGTCGCCGAATTCCCGGGTGCCGACGGTGCCGCCCAGGTCCGGCGTGTGGTTGGCGGGATCGGCCAGCACATTGTCGAGCGCCGCTTCCAGATGCGCCGCCGCGCTGGCCAGTTGGTTGTTGCCGCTGCGGTCCGCGTGCCACTTCAACAGCAATTGCGCCGAGATCAGATGGGCCGTCGGATTGGCCTTGTTTTGCCCGGCGATATCCGGTGCCGAGCCGTGCGCGGCCTGGGCCACGGCTTGCGTCTCGCTGGCGTTGATCGAGCCGCCCAACCCCAGCCCGCCGGCAAGCTCGGCGGCCTCGTCGGAGAGGATATCGCCGAACATGTTGGTGGTGACCACCACATCGAAGCTTTCCGGACGGCGGACCAGCAGGGCCGCCATGGCATCAACGATGACGTCGTCGACCTCGACGTCGGGAAAGTCCTTGGCGACGGCGCGGACCTCGCGCAGGAACAAACCGTCGGTCATCCGCATGACGTTGCCCTTGTGCACGGCGGTCAGCTTCTTGCGCCGCGTCCGGGCCAGCTCGAAGGCCGTCCGGGCGATCCGCCGGCAACCGGCGGCGGTGATCTTGCGCATGGACATGGCCGTGTCCGGGGTCGGCATGAACTCGCCGTTGCCGGCGAACATGTTGCGGTCGGCGTAGAAGCCTTCGGTGTTTTCGCGGACGACGATCAGGTCCATGTCACGGGCCACGGACGGCACGCCGGCGCGGGTCCGGCTGGGCCGGATGTTGGCGTAGAGATCGAGGTTGGTGCGCACCGCCTTGGAGGGATTGACGCCGCCTTCGTCTTCGGGCGGATAGTCCATGGTCGACACGGGGCCTAAAACGGTGAACGGCGTGGCGCGGATTTCGTCCATCACGTCGTCGGGCATGGTGCGGCCGGTTTTTTCATAAGCCGCGAGGCCGATGTCGCGCTCCACCAACTCAAGCTTCAGATCAAACTTGGCGTCCAGGGCTTGCAGGGCCTGGCGGGTGACGGCGGTGATTTCCGGGCCGATGGCGTCGCCGGGCAAGATCAGAATCTTCACGTCGCGTCTCCCTTGTGGTCGATGGGCGCCAAGCGGGCGTTACGCCTGCGCCGGCTGTTTGCCGTCGGACAGCAAAAGCGTCAGCGGCAGGCAGCAAAATAGAATGATCGCAAGCAATTGAAAATCGAAGATATAGGCCAGAAACGACGCCTGGAAACTGATCGTCTGTTCGACGGCGGCCAGTCCTGTCGTGGTGCTCAGCGCCCAGGCATCGGGCATGGGCATGTGGGTGAACAGGTCGTTGAAGGGGGTTGCGAACTCGGTCAGATGGGCCCGGTTGGATTGCGATTGGCTGACCAGGTAGCTCGACAAAACCGCAATGCCGATACTGCGTCCGATATTGCCGAACAGCGCGAAGAAGGAAGCCCCCTGGTCGCGCTGGTCCGGCTCCATGGTGGCGAAGGCGATGGTATTGAGGGGAATGAAAATGGCTGCCAATCCGACGCCCTGGACGACATTCAGGAAAATGATCCAGGCCGCCGAAGAGTTAGGCGTCAGCAACGACATGTACCAGATGGAGACGGCCGCCATGGTCATCCCGCCGGCGACCAGGTGGCGCGGGTCGGCAACACTGACAAGGCGCCCGACGACAAAGGCCGAGACCATGGTGCCGATGCCGCGCGGCGCCATGATCAAACCCGAATCGATCAGCGGATAGCCGGCAATGTTCTGCAGATAGGGCGGCACCAGGATCAGGCTGCCGAACAGGATCAACCCGAACATGGCGCGCAAGACAAGGCCGATGGAAAAATTCCGGTTGGCCAGCAGCAAGGGATCGACAAAGGGGTGTTTGGAATAAAAGGAGTTGATCAAGAACAGCCAGAACGCCGCCGCGGCGACGCAGCTGAGGCCGATGATGATCTCCGATTGCAGCCAGTCCAGCCGGGTTCCCCGATCGAGAACGAACTGCAGGGCCGCCAATCCCAAGGCCAGGGTGGCAAAGGCGAAATAATTGAATTGGCGGCGCTTTTTCGCCGGGCTCCGGGGCAACAACCAGACGGTCAGGGCGATGCCGACAATACCGACCGGCACGTTCAGAAAAAATGCCCAGCGCCAGCTGTACCATTCGGTCATATAACCGCCCAGCGTCGGTCCCAGGATCGGCCCGAACATCAAGCCGATACCCCACCAGCTGAGCGCCATGCCATAGTCCTTTTTGTCGTAGACGTCGTAAAGCGCGGCCTGCGACAGGGGCACCAGGGCGGCGCCGAAGACGCCCTGGATGGTGCGGTAGATCAGCATTTCCGTCAGGCTGTCGGCGCTCCCGCAGAGCGCCGAGGTGATGGTGAAGCCGACCATGCCGAACAAGAACAGACCCTTGCGGCTGAACTTCTCCGTCAGCGCCCCCCACAAAGGCGTCGTCACGGCGACGGCGATCAGATAGGTGGTCAGCACCCAGGCGATCTGGTCCTGGGCGGCGGACAGCGAGCCTCGCATGTGTTTCAGGGATATGGACAGCATGGAGCTGTCGAGAACCTGCATGATCGGCCCGGCCATCAAGGTGATGGTAATCAGGGCCCTCCTGAGGCGGGTGAATTCCGGGGCCGCCCCGGTGGTCATAGGCGTTCGTTGACCCAGGCGAAGGCGCTGCCGACAAAGGACGGCAGCTGGCGTTTGTGGCCCGTGTCGATCTCAACAATGACGCTCATGCCGGCACGCAGGTTGGGGATGGCGCCCGTGTCGGTAATCTCCAGGCGCACCGGCAGGCGCTGCACCACCTTGACCCAGTTGCCCGAGGCATTTTGCGGCGGCAGCAGGGCGAACTCCGCCCCCGTGGCCGGCGAGATCGAGGCGACGACGGCCTCGATGACCCGGTCCGGATAGGTATCGACGCGCAGCTCGGCGGGCTGGCCGACGCGCACGTGGGTCAGTTCCGTTTCCTTGTAGTTGGCCCGGACCCAGACATTGCCGGTGCCGACCAGGGAGAAGATGGGCTTGCCTTCTTCGATGTATTCACCGGCTTCCAGGCCGAAGTTGGTGATGATGCCGCGGCCCGGCGCGCTGACGGCGGTGCGCTTCAGGGCCAACGCCGCCGTGTCCCGGGCCGCCTGGGCCTGGCGCACGGTGGGGTGGTCATTGGCTTTGATATCGACCCGCCCGCCCAGGCGCGCCCGCACCCGGGCGATGTCCTGGGCAATGGCGCCGAGCCGGTCGCGCGCCGCGCGCAGGTTCTGTTCGGCGTCATCGAGCTTGCTTTGCGAGGCGAAACCCTTGCCGTGCAGCTCGCGTTGGCGGTCGACGCCGCGCTGGTAATAGGCGATATCGCCCTTCGCCAGTTTGTGTACGGCGATCTTCTGGCGGTATTCGGCCTTCAGGGCGGCAATGGTCTGGCGCGATGCCGCCAGCATGGCCTCGGTCCGCTGGACAGCGATCCGGAACGGCTCTTCATCAAGGCGGAACAGCACGTCGCCTTCGCGGACAATCTGGTTTTCCGACACATTGACGGAGACGACGCGCCCGGAAATATCGGCGCTGATGGCGATTTTGTCGGCTTTGACATAGGCATTTTCCGTGCTCACCAGGCGTCCGCCGGTGGCGTAGACATAGAGCGCGCCGGCACCGATGGCCACGGGACCCACCAGGGAAAACAGGGTCACCGTGACCACGCGGCGTATGCGGCGCCCGACACCGGCGCCGCGAACCTTTCGATGTGTTTCCAATACAGGGGCTTCCTCAGCCACGATGCCCTCCCGCTGCCACGGTGTCGGTGGGCGCCGCCGATGGCGCCGCGTCAGCTTCTTCGGCGTCGCGGCGCAGGGCGGCGGCCAGATTGCCCTTGATCCGGATCAGGTCATCAATGAACCGTTCGCGCTCGGCGTCGGTGAAGTCGATCATGGCGTCATCGCGGACAGAGATCGCCAACTGTTCAAGCTCCGCCAGGACGGGCTGTGCCTTGTCGGTCAGAAAGATCCGCCAGGCCCGGCGGTCGTCCGGGTCGGGCCGGCGTTCGACCCAGTCCGATTCCTCCAGGCGATCAATATGGCGGCCGAGCGTAATCGGCTCGATGTCCATGATGTCGGCCAACGCCGTCTGGTTGATGCCCTCGTTGCGGCGCAGGATGGCGATCACCCGCCACTGGGCGCGGGTCATGCCCATCGCCCGGGCGCGCCGGTCGAAGCTTTTGCGCAACAGGCGCGAGCTGTCGCCGAGCAGAAAGCCCAAGCTGCGTTCGAGGAAATATTTACTGCCGGTCATCGTTGGCGCGCGCCTTTCTCTGCGTTAGGGATACGGAATTTCCTTATTACCTGCATGGGTTAAAACCAGCCCGATTATTATAAGCAGGCTTATAATATGCCCGGCAGGGAAAATGGGTCAAGTTTCCGAACATTTCAATTACTCCTGAATTTACGCGGCGTCGCTGGCCGTGGGATTTCCCCGGGCCTCGCCCAGACCCCAGACCGCCGCCTCGCGCCACGGCACCAGCACGGCGTGGTTGGCGTGCTCGTTGACCACTTCGGCGATGTAGCGGGCTTCCTGGCCGCGCCGCGCCACCAAGATCGGGTCGGTGACGTTCAGCGGCGCCAGGCTCATATTGATCACCCAGGCTTGCGGGTCCATGCCGGCCCGCCTGAGATCGCGCTGCAGGTCGGCCGCTTCGTGCACCGGCGTTGCTTCCGGGACGGTGCAGATCAGAACCCTGGTGAAGTCCGGATCGCGCAGGCGCGGCAACAGATTGGCGACCGCTTCGGGCACTCCATCGGTCAAGCGCCCGACTTCCCGGTGATAGCTCTCGGCCGCGTCCAGCAACAAGATCGTGTGCCCCGTCGGCGCGGTGTCCATGACAACGATGCTGTCGGTGGCCTCATGCACGGTGCGCGCAAAAGCCCGGAACACGGCGATCTCTTCCGTGCACGGCGAGCTCAGGTCTTCTTCCAGCAAGGCCAGCCCGGCGGCGTCCAGTTTCGCGCCGGTGGTCGACATCACCTCGGCGCGGTAGTTCTCGACCTCGACTTCCGGGTCGATACGGCCGATCTCAAGATTGTCGGGCACCTCGGTGACCGTCTCGGCGACATGCGCGGCGGGGTCGGTGGTCGAGAGATGCACACGGTGCCCGCGCTTCGCCAGTTCGACGGCGACGTAGGCGGCGACCGATGTCTTGCCGACACCGCCCTTGCCCATGGTCATGATGACGCCGTTGTTGTGCCGGGCCAGATCATCGATCAGGCTGCCCAGGTCATCGGGCAGCGCCACCATGTCGACCGCCTCGCTCGGTTCCAGATCCGCATCGGCCAGCAGGGCGCGCAGCGCCGCGACGCCCAACACCTGGCCTGATTTCAAGGCCAGATCATGGCGCGTCAGACCGGCCAGGGCCCGAGGCAGATCTTCCAGGGCCGCGCCGCCGCGCCGTTCCATGGCGGCGGCGATGGCATCGCCCGCATCGATGGCCTTGAACACGCCGTTGACGGCCAGGGCCTGGTTCCTGATGCCGATCTCCGCCAGTTCCTCGCTGGTGCGGGCCGCTTCATCAACGGCGGCGCGGTCCGGGCGGGTGACCAGAACCAGCGTCGTTTCATCCTTGTTGGCCAGCGCGTTGACGGCGCCTTCATACAGCACGCGCTGTTTCTTCATGCCTTCCAGGGGCCCGATGCACGACGTGCCGGCGGCCGCATCATCGATGAACCCGGTCCAGGCCGTCGGCAGGGTCAGCAGGCGCAGCGTATGCCCGGTCGGCGCCGTGTCGAAAACCACATGGTCGAAACCGGCGGTGACGTCTTCGTTGGCCAGCAGCTTGGCGAACTCGTCAAAGGCGGCGATTTCCACCGTGCAGGCGCCGGCGAACTGTTCCTCGATGCTTTCGATGGCGCTGTCGGGCAACACGCCCCGGTAGGGCCCGACGACGCTTTCCCGGTAGGCCTCGGCGGCCGCTTCCGGGTCGACATTCATGGCCCTCAGGCCGTCAACACCGCCGATCGCCGTCGGTGCCGTGCCGATATCCTGGCCGAACACTTCGTGAATATTGGACGCCGGGTCGGTGGAGACCAGCAACACGGTCTTGCCCGCATCAGCCAGCGCCACGGCGGTGGCGCACGACAGCGATGTCTTGCCGACGCCGCCCTTGCCGGTGAAGAAAAGGGTCGGTGTCGGTTGTTCGAGGACGTGCATGGAGAGGTTCCTTATCCGCAGCAGGCGCTGCTACTTGAATCCTTCAGCTCAGGGCTGTCTTCTTTCAATTCAGGCTTGGCATCCGCTTCATCATCTTCGCTGGGCCCGCAACACACCGCCGGCGCGTCGCCGGTAATCTCGATGCCGACCTTGGCACCCAGGCCGGCCTTGTCCAAATACGCCCCCTTGGAGACGATCTCGCCATCGACGATGATCAGCGGCAGGCACTCGACGCCGTCCGTTTCCAGCGCCGCCTTGCCCGTCTCGTTCGACGCGAAGGCATCGGGGCGGCTTGACAGTTCATAGCGCTCGACCTCGACGCCCTGCTTGTTCAGGCCGTCCATGGCGGACGCAAACTGCGCCATCATGTCGCCGGTGCCGGGATCGCAAACGCCGGTGGCACAGCAACCGGCGGGTTCATATACGGCAATGCGGGCCATCAGTTGTTTCCTCTTCAAATCCGATCATGGGGCCCGGCCATGCCATGGCCCCGAATTGGCGCCAATCTAACGCGGCGCTTCGAAAATGGCAATTTCGCCGCGCCCTCGCGGCCGGCGGGGGCCCATGCGTGCGGGGAATGGCCGCGCCGCCAATCGCCGCATAAAATCGCCGATGACATGATTGAGCTTGCGGCCGGCCTGTCGGGCATCTTCGTCCATGCGAAACGAAACCATTTTCCATCTCTCAACAGTCATTCCCGTATCCGCCTCTCCCCTGTCATTCCCGTGCAAACGGGAATCCAGTGCCGCAACCGGCATGCCGATCATTCTGGTTTCCCGCGTTCGCGGGAATGACAACACGAAGAGGACATATCTAGCCATCCCCAATCCCGCCAATCGCCCTTGCCCCAAAATGTCCCCTACGTTTGGTATCCAGAAGTACGCATTGGACCGCAAAGGTACGCATTTACGCCGATGACTTGAGAAGGTTTTCAATGAATTCAACGGTTTAACCATGTCCGCCTTTGCGATGATTTTTGCGAAAATCGGTGCAAAAATTCGCATTTTCCCGGGATCGGTGCCGCATTCTCGACGCGCGGGCGGGATGGCGCCGGGTCGGCGCCCGCGCGGCCCCTCGTGGAGACCTCGGTTTCGGCGTTCCCCGCGCAAGCGCGTCTCTCCAACCGCCTGCCCCGTGCCACTGGCACGATGGCCGGCTTCCGATCCCCGGAGGGGGATCAACAGAGTGATCAGGCGGCTAAGGATATTAGAGGGCAATATGTCAGTCCTATTCATGTGGTTATTATTATAGTAATAGGAAAAATTACCATAAATGGATTCAATTGTCAACAGAAAACAGATGCTGGAGTGTTCGTTAAAGTTCATACACTCATATGCAATTCGCGTTTAACAGTGAAATAGTTTGACTCTCTCGATGCCGCTTCGTCGTATCATGATGAAGAATTCGCGCACCGGCCTAAAGAGGCCGGACGCAGACACAACGGGAACGCGGTGGTATGTCCGCCAGGTTCTTGCATCGGGAATGGCATGGAGCGGCGTCTCTCGGCGCACGGCGGTCCGGCCGTGCCGCGGGGGTACGAGCAGCGCGAGCGGTGTTATTCGGACGAACGGGAAAACGGGGACAGTAGGAAAACGGGGACGGAAAACGGGGACAGTATATCCTTTTCACGGAAAACGGGGACAGCGCCCGAAAACGGGGACAGCGAAAACGGGGACACGGTGTAATTGCGTTAGGTTGGTCACTCTCCGGGTTTAAAGT
>CAZQPC010000132.1:0-12793 GCA_964595005.1 uncultured Magnetovibrio sp. | reverse complement strand
CCGCCTTGGTGAAATGATAGGCGCTGTCGGAGGCCTGATGGGTAAAGGGCCCTTCGTTGACGAGGATTCCGATCTTCATTCGCCGGTCGCTCCGTTGGTGGCTTCAAGCCTTAGAAGCGGATATGGGCCGAGGCGTTGAGCGCCTGGCGGCCGCCGGTGAAGTCATCCAGGTGATGATGCGTGAACGGCATGTCCAACATTTCGAAGAACCGCGGCCAGCCGATCCTTTCGATCCATTCGCCCATACGCTCCCAATCGCGGGCGTTGTCCTTGTAGGCGTACAGGATTTTCATCACCACTTCCTCGACCTCCGGCCAGCGCGGCGGATTGTTGGGCAGGTTCGCCACCACCAGCTTGTGGAAGGTCGGTTTGGAGCGCGCGTTCGAATGCTTGCCGCCGACCCAAACGGCAATTTTCGTCGATTCGCGGCTGTTGATCTGCATGGGCGGACACGGCGGATAGCACGCCCCGCAGCAGATGCACTTCTTCTCGTCCACTTCCAGCGTCGCCTTGCCGTTGACCATGGCCGGACGGATCGCCGCCACCGGGCAGCGCGCAACCACGGCCGGGCGCTCGCAGACATTAGCCACCAGGTTGTGGTTGATCACCGGCGGCTTGGTGTATTGGACATTGATGGCGATGTCGCCCTGGCCGCCACAGTTGATCTGACAGCACGACGTGGTGATGCGCACACGGTTCGGCATTTCCTCCTTGACGAATTCATCATACAGCTTGTCCATCAGTGATTTGACGACGCCGGATGCGTCCGTGCCCGGGATGTCGCAATGCAGCCAACCCTGGGTATGGGAAATCATCGATACGGAATTACCCGTGCCGCCCACGGGGAAGCCCTCTTCCTGCAACTTGCCGATCAGCGGCTCCACCTGGGCTTCCGTCGAGACCATGAATTCGATGTTGGAGCGCGTCGTGAACCGCACGTGGCCTTCCGCATATTCATCGCCGATATCGCAGAGCTTGCGGATGGTATAGACATCCATCTGGCGTTGGGTGCCGGCGCGAACGGTCCAAACCTCGGCGCCGGTTTTCGAAACATGATGCAGCACGCCGGGGCGCAGCCGGTTGTGCCAGTCCCAGTTCCCATAATTGGCCTTCAGGACCGGATGCATGTACAGCATGGGATCAGGCACGCCGCATTCAACAGGCCGCCGGGGTTTTTGTTTCTCAGCCATATTCCGTCATCCCTATTCGGCAGCGACGAAATCGTCGCGGATATTGTCTTCGCCCGCGTCGCGTCGCGCTTTCCGCTCTCTCCACGCCGCCGCCGCCTCGTCGAAGTCGTCGGTACGGACATAGGAGTTGGTTCGCGGATGGTTAATCATGTTGGGATCCATATCGACGCCGACGCCCTCCAGGAAACTGGGCATGCCGATGCGGTCGATGGTCTCTCCGATGCGTTCGTGCTCCAGCGCGTTTTCGGCGAAGAACTCGATGATCCGTTCGGCGAACTCCGTGAACCTTTCGAAGTCTTCGTCCGATTCCAGTTTCATGAACGGCACGACCACGGTGCCCATTTGATCACCGATCTTCAGGGCCCGCTTGCCGCCGATGAGGATTGAAATCCCCTTGTCATCGCCCGGCGACAAAGCCTTCGGCATGACATTCAGGCAATGCATGCAGCGCACGCAGCTTTTGTTGTCAACGTCCAGGGTGTCGTCATCATTGAGGCTTAAGGCGTTGGTTGGGCAGCGCGTGATCACGTTGTCGATCATGTACTTGCGGCCGACATCGCCGACGTATTTCTTCACTTCGTCCTGGTCGACTTTCATGTCGTCGCGCCAGGTGCCGATGACCGCGAAGTCGGCGCGGTGGATGGCGTTGACACAGTCGTTGGGACAGCCCGAGAATTTGAATTTGAACTTATAGGGCAGCGCCGGGCGGTGCATCTCGTCCAAGAACTCGTTGATCACCGAGCGCAGTGCCCGGGCTTCGTCATAGTTGGACATTTCGCAGCGCGCGTGACCGACGCAGCTCATGGACGTGCGCAGCGCCGGACCGGCACCGCCCAGATCGAAACCGATCTCGTTCAACTCGTCAAAGGCGTGTTGCACGTTCTCCGTGGTCGCACCCTGAAACATGATATCGCCGGATTGGCCATGCAACGCGATGAGCCCGGATCCGTGGCGTTCCCAGATATCGCAAATATTGCGGAGCAAGTCGGTACTGTAGTGCATACCGGCCGGCGGCATAACGCGCAGGGTATGGAATTCCTTTGATTCGGGATACTCTTCGGCAACTTCCGAGAAACGTGGAATGATCCCCCCACCGTAACCGAAAACGCTGACAGTGCCGCCCTTCCAGTAGCCGCGCGTGGTCTCATAGGAATGTTCCAACTGGCCCAGCAGGTCGTTCATCATGGGCGCATATTGCTTGTCGTCGGAATCGCGCAGCCGCTTCAAACCCTTGACGAAGCTGGGCCAGGGGCCATCTTCCAGTTCGTCGAGAAGCTTCGTCTGATGCTTCTTTTTGGACACGGTTCACCTCCACTCGCTTGTTGGAAAGCCGGCCACTTACCAATTGCGTCTCCCAGTTTCGGCGGCAGGTCCCTGATGACTCACGTGGTCTTCACTGTGCCGGATTGGACCGATCTTCCCTGCCAGATCACTATCATATTCAAAAAATATAAATTATCAACATTGATTATGTCGATCGTGAATGTGAGTGTAATATTTGCACCGCGAACAGGCAGGACCCTTTGGCCAAAGCGGGTCATTTAATGTGAAGGCAACCGCATCGTGAAGTCGACCAACATCGCTGAACATGCCACGGTCCGGCCGGCGCCCAATGGCGCCGAAGACTACGGCCAATGGCGGCTAGCGAAGTTGGCTGACTGGTTACCCAGGGATATGCCGCCGCCGGTTCCAATTGCCGAGCCCCGGCGGCTTAGCGACACGGAACGTCGCGACATCGTGGCGCGGTGCCGACGCCACAACTTTGCGGTCTATGAGACAGCGGGCACCATGGACGGCGCTGATCTGCTGGCCATGTCCGCTCAGGTCGGGCTGCGTGACATTGAACGTCCCCTGCTGACCGAAGGCAACGGTGTCACGGAACTGAGCGTTGCCAATACGCCGGCGGACCGGCGCGGCGCCTACATCCCTTATACGGACAAACCGCTCAGTTGGCACACGGACGGCTACAATAATCCCCTCGGCCGATGGGTCCAGGGGATGGTCCTGCATTGTGTGCAGCCGGCTGGGCACGGCGGTGCCTTGTCGGTGCTTGATCCGGAACTGGTTTATATCCGTCTGCATGACGAGAACCCGGCCTGGGCGGCAGCCCTCATGCACCCCGAAACGCTGACCATACCGGCCAACGATCTGGAACCCGACGGCGTTCGCGAGGCGGTCAGCGGCCCCGTATTCACGTGGCTCGCCGGGTGCTTGATCATGCGCTACACCCATCGCACACGCCATGCCATTTGGCGCGACGATCCAGAGACCTTGGCGGCCCGGGCATTCCTCCGGGATTATCTTGATGCGGGCGAGGACATTGCCATGCACCATGCCCTCGGGCCGGGTCAGGGCCTGATCTCCAATAACGTTTTGCACCGGCGTGACGGATTTGATGACGCGGTTAAATCCAGTCAGGCGCGCCTCGTTTACCGGGCCCGCTTTCGTGATCGGGTCGCCGACATCATCTCATGACAATCAACCCCATATAGGAAAGGTGAGCGCTGTGTCCAACCTCATCCGGCTTAGTGAAATCATCGTCCAAAACCCCCAGGTCGGATCCTTCGACGGACTGATTGCGGCAATCCGCGAACGCGCCGAGGCGGCGGGCAAGGCGATGCTGGAAATGGATATCAAGCCGGACTATCCGGATACGCCAAGGAATTGGGAGTTTCTGGTCGAATCCGCTTTCACCTGGGGCAACCGATGAACGACGAGACCGTCAGCCATATGACCAAATTAGCGGCACCGTTCGGTCAGGAGATCGAACTTCTGGACGTCGCCATGGAGAACGACGTGCGCCTGTTGCGCATCCGCATTCGCGAAGGTCACCGCTTCACCGTCTTCGACATCGACCCGCATACGGCCCGCGAATGGGCCCGTAACATGGAAGATTGGGCCGCCGATACGGGACTGATGGCCGATCAATAGCGCTGAAGAAGGACCATCATGACAATAGAAAAAGTGTTGGTCGCGGGCGCCGACCCCATGGCCGCCCAGATTGTGGAGAACTGCGGGGAGTTAGGCATCAACGCCATTGCTTTCCTGCCGGCGGCAGAGACAAACCGTCCCGGCGGCGCGGCAATTCTCGATGCGGCCCATAAGGCCGGCGCAGATGCCCTGCATCCCGGGTATGGAGACCTTGCCAGGGATTTGGCGCTGGCCACCGCCGTTGAGACCGCCGGTCTGCACTGGATCGGGCCGAGCCCTGAAACGATTGCCCACCTCCGGGCCACGGACCTTTTTCATGCCCGATTGGGTGCCCTTGGGATTCCCATGTCCAACTTTAAAGACGGGCCAGATTTGCAGGGCCGGCGCCATATTGAAGTGTCGCTGTTTGGCTTCGCCGACGGCAGTATGGTTCAATTATTCGACAGGGACTGTTCCGTGCGGCACCCGACACGCCATATCGTGGCCGAGGCCCCGGCCCCGCACCTGCCTGCCGGAGCGCGTGAAGGCATGCAAGCAACGGCCATCGCCATCGCCAAGGAAATGGGACTCCTCGGCCCCGGCACGGTCGAATTCACCTATGACCGGGACCAGGAGAGTTTTGAAACTCTGGCGTTTGACACCTCTCCCGGGGCGGCCTTCCGAAGCACGGAGATGATCACCGGGATTGATCTCATCGGTTCTCATATTGAACTGGCGGCAGGCACGTTGGAACCGGCGCTTCAGTCGGATATCGAGACGCATGGCGCTGCGCTCGAGTTTCGGATCAACGCTGAAATACCGGCGGACAATTTTGCGGCTTCATCCGGACACGTCGCCGCGTGCAGCTTCCCCGACACCATGGAAGGCCTGCGCATGGAGACAGCTATTCGCGCCGGCGACGACATTTCGATCGATGGCGAGCGCGGAATGGCAACCGCCATCGTCCGCGGCCCGGACCGCGGCACCGCGATCGACCTTATGGTTTCGGTGCTTGAAAATGTGAGAATCGAGGGGCTGCCGACCAATCTGGCATTCCTGGCGGCTTGCGTCCGCGACCCGGTTTTTCGGCTTTCCCTGCCGACGACGCGGTATCTGGCGGACGGCAGCTATAAATTGGTTGGTTCAGGCCGTTAGAAAGCGGCCGACGACAATACAGCCGAGGATCACCGTCGCGGCGCCGACCGCCCCTTGCAATCCCCGATTTGCCCAGGTCAGGGCGCGCGCCGAATATCCCAAGGGAATGGCGATGACAGCGGAAAGCGCCGCCATGCCGGCAATGGACCCGACCCCGAACAGCGCGATATACGCCAGGCCCAAATTCGCGTCACCGACCATAGATGTGGTCAACACCAGCAAAGCCGCCGTTCCCGCCAGGCCATGCATCATGCCGACCAGCAACGTTCGGTAGGGCAGGCCTTTGGGGTGTTCGTGGTCGTGGACGGCGGATTGATGTTCGGTGACCTCGCCGCGGTGGGAGTGGGCATGAAAATGCACTGTGTCTTGGCCGTGGCGATGGCGTGAAAATGGATGCGGTCGCGATACAGCCGGTACAGGAGATGACCACCCAGCGCCATCAGCATCACCCCCACACCGGCCTCCAGCCACATGGACAGCTGGCCGCCGACGGCCAGGTTCAGATACATGGCGGCGCCGGCGAAAACCATCAAGGTAATCGTATGGCCAAGGCCCCACACGACGCCGTGGGTGACGATCCGCCGCACCGACGATTGGCGCGCCGCAATGCTGGCCACCGCGGCAATATGATCGGCTTCAATGGCATGGTGCATGCCGATGAACAGACCGAGGAAAAGGATGGATGTCATGGATCGTCCTGGAAGAGGATATTGAGTGTCTGCACTACAGCAGAGGGCCGGGCATTTCAACCGCGCTTCGGCGCACGGCCCCATGCTTCGCGCACAGATCGGGACCGAATAAGGGTTTCAACGGCGCTGTCCAATAGTCGAGAATTTCCCTGGTGCTGACTATGGCACCAGCTATTGGCCGAGTTTGCTGCCGAAGGCATAGATGGACCGCGCGATCTCGCCTTCCAGGGGGAACGAAAGCATGCCCATGACATCGTAACCCAACAGCCAGGGCGTGATATAGAACCGGGTCATGAAAAAGAACCAGGCGACGAACAAGGGAACCATCGGCGGAATGAGAAACCCCGGCGTCACCGGCCGGAACAAATGCAATAAGGGATTGGTCGCCCGGACGAAGAATTTCATGAAAAAGAACTGGGAATCTTCGGGCAGAAAAATATTCATGGCGGCACGGCCGAGCAAAGTCCACATGACAACGCCAAGAATGTAATCGATGACGATGACCCAAATGGGGAAGGCTTCAGCCATTGGCGGCTCCCGGTTAATGCCGTGACATTGGCGATACAAAAAAACCGGGGCGAAGACAAGCTCCGCCCCGGCATTTCTTGACGATGGAAAAGGCTTAGTGACTCTCGTCGAGAATCGTTTTGCCTTTCGGTATACGCATCTCGTCAACCATGTCTTGAGTTTCTTGATCGGGTTCCGGGGTCATGAGCGTCACGACCACCATTGCCACCAGGCTCACGGTTGCACCGATGATGCCGAACCGGAGATGGTCGATGCCCATCCACGGCTCCATGCCACCCCACTTGACCATGTACAGATACCAGGTCCCGGTGGCGAGACCGAGTGCCATACCGGCAACCGCGCCTTGACGGTTGGCCCGTTTCCACCAGATCCCCAGAACCAGCGGGAAAAACAGCCCGGACATGGCGAAGTCGAACGCCCAGGCCACCGCCCCAAGGATAGAGGTCAGCTTGAAGCTGGCAACGATGGCCGCCGCAGCCCCAATCACGATCAGAAGGACACGGGCGACGATCAAGCGGTGCTTGGTGTCGGCGCTCGGGTCGATCATCTTGTAGTAGAGATCGTGGGACAGGGCGTTGGCAATGGCCAGCAGAAGACCGTCAGCCGTCGACATGGCGGCAGCCATGCCACCGGCGGCGACCAGACCGGAGATCACATACGGCAGACCGGCAATTTCCGGCGTTGCCAACACGACGATATCGCCGCGCATGAAGAACTCGTTGATCTGGACCAAGCCATCTGAGTTGGCGTCAATGATCTTCAGGAAGCCAACATTGCTCCATTTCTGCACCCAATCAAGCGCCTGCACATCGGAAAGCGCCTTCCCGATGATACCGGTTGCCAGGTGGGGATCCAGAACCTGCAGCTTCGTGAACGTGGCCAGGGCCGGCGCCGTGAAGTACAGCAGGAAGATGAACAACAGGGACCATGCCACGGACTGGCGCGCCGCCTTCACCGAAGGTGTGGTGAAGTAACGCATCAGAATGTGCGGCAGAGACGCCGTGCCGAGCATCATACAGGCAACCAAGGTGACAAACTTCCAAGGATCACCGGCCGCCGCGTGCGGTACCGACAAAGCCTTCAACCCGGCCACCGCCTGGGCCTTAACAGCCCCAAGCTGATGCAAGGTCTCCAACTCCGTCAGCCGCATCACGGCATCGCCGTAAGCGAACTGCGGGATCAGACCGAAGCCTTGCTTGTTGGACATCCAGAACACCGGGATCAGGTAAGCGATGATCAGCACGATGTACTGCGCCACCTGGGTCCAGGTCACGGCCCGCATTCCGCCCAGCATGGAGCACAGCAGAATGCCGAGAAGCCCGAACCAGACCCCCACTTCGAACGGAATTTGCAGGGCCCGGGAAGCGATTGTCCCCGTGGCGTTGATCTGCGCCGTCACATAGGTAAAGGAGGCCAGCACAAGCACCAGCACGGCAAAGAACCGGGCCAGGTTGCCGCCATAGCGCGTGCCGACGAAATCCGGCACCGTGTAGCAGCCGAACTTACGCAGGTACGGTGCCATCAAGGATGCGACCAGCACGTATCCGCCGGTCCAACCGACGACGAAGGCCAGATAGCCGTGACCGCCGAAGTAGATGCCGCCGGCCATGGCGACGAAGGACGCGCCGGACATCCAGTCCGCCGCCGTCGCCATGCCGTTGAACAGCGCCGGCACCTGACGGCCGGCGACGTAGTAGGCATCGACCTGCATGGTCCGTGACAGCCAGCCGATACCGGCATAGATGCACACTGTGAAGGCGACGAAAAGAATACCGATGGTTTCGGCACTGACGCCCATTTGTTCCAAGACTGCCATGATCAGGATAAAGACGATAAAACCGCCCGTATACATCCCATAGACCTTGGGTAGATTACTGATAAAATCTCCCTTCATTGTTCCGCCCTCCTACGCGTCTTCTTCGGCAACGCCGAATTCTTCATCGATTTTTTCCTGGCTTCGAGCTAACCACCAGATCAAAACGACGAATATGAACAAGGACCCTTGCGCGGCCATGTAGTAACCGAGCGGGAATCCCAAGAATGACATTGAGTTCAACGAATCGGCGAACCAATGAACGGCATATGAAAAGACGAACCAGATCGCAAGAACGATCCAGGTCAGCCTCTTTGTCTTGGCCCAATAGGCCTCTTGTGTCTCAGCAGATACGTCAGACATATAGCTTCTCCCCTGCTACAAAAATTGCCCCGGTTTGTGGGGCAGGCACCTGTCCAAGGCCGGTGGCCCGAAGGCCGTAAACTTTGGACATGTACTGATCCCTAGAAATCAGTACATTTCTCCCTGGTGCATTCTCAACTACACCGGCGTAGCAATTGCCGGTGCGCATATTGACACCCTGATCGAGTCAGGCTGCATTAATTAGGAAAATAGGTAACATTTTCTGCACGTTGAACGCAATTTAAATGTACAATGGTATGAATGAATCTCTTATAACCGGTTGGAATCGCTTAATTAATGCCAGCTCCAAGGTGGCCGTAACTTTGGGCCTGCAACGCCGCCGTGATCCCGTTACGACGCCAAACGAGCTCCGGCGATTCGTTGAACAGCGGGCCAAGTACATGGCCCAGGCAACCCTCTACGGATATTTGAAGACCCGCGCCGGCACGCGCTACACCTCTCTGTTCGAAGATGAGGTGTTCGTCGAATCCATCAACATCGCCAAATGGGAAATCTATTTGGCCTGCTTGTCCGACCTGACGGTCTACGCCATCGCCAGGATCGGCCGCCTTGCCGACGTCCCCGCCGACGAGCTGACGAAATTGGCAGACCATGTTATGACCGCCATTCTCAACGAAGAAGAGATCCCGGACGGCCGGCAAAAGAGTTTCGAAACCGCCCATGAAGCTTTTCATATTCGGGCCGGCGGCACCAAGTGGGCCGACATCGACGACCGCGAGACGGCCTTTGCCCGCAGCCCCCGGGCGTTGATCGAATGGGCCCCCATCGCGCCGCAACTGAAGGAATTCGACACCGACATCGTGATCAATTCCATGCGCTTCAAATGGAAGCATGTGCGCGACGAGTTGCGCCAACAGATGAAACCGGTGGAACTGGCGGAAGCCTGGCGGACCCAGGCGGCGGCGAAAGACGGCTCATAAACGGGACGGCGGCAATGGCAACACGAATTGATGTGTTTTCAAAACTGGTCGATGATTTCAGCCGCGGCGATGTCCTCGCCGTCGCCCCTGATACCGTACTCCGCGACACCGTTGGCCGCATGGCGACGGAAAAACGATCCGCCGCCATCGTCATTGATGACGAGAGCCGGGTCGCCGGGATCGTCACCGAACAGGACGTGGTGCGCCGCATCGCGCTGCGCGCCGGCGCCGATCAGGCCACCAGGGACGTCATGTCATCGCCGGTCGAGATGATCCGCGGCGGCGAATACCTGTATTACGCCGTCGCCCGCATGCGCCGTTTGGGGTATCGGCACATGCCCGTGGTTTCAGATGATGGACGCCTGACCGGCATGCTCGATCTGAATGATGCGCTGGGCCATGCGGCGGGTCCGCTGATGGGCCAGATCGATGACCTGACCCGCGACGACAGCGACGACGGCCTGCGCGAAATCAAGGCCGCCCAGGCCACGCTGGCCCGTCAACTGTTGGACGAAGGCCTGCCCGCGACGGACGTCCAGGCCCTGCTCACCCATGTCAATAATGATATTTACCGGCGCATCGTCCGCCGCTGCTGCCGCGACATGGAGGCCGATGGCCTGGGGCCGGCGCCGGTGAGCTTCGCGGTGATCGTCATGGGCTCCGGCGGGCGCGACGAAAACTATGTGCATCCCGACCAGGATAACGGCTTTATCCTTGATGATTACGCCGACGCCGATCATACCGCCATCGACGGCTGGTTCATCGAACTGGCCGAGCGCATGACGACGCGGCTTGACCACGCCGGGCTGCCGCTGTGCCTGGGCAATGTCATGGCAACCAATCCCCTGTGGCGCAAACGGCGCGCCGAATGGGTCGAGCAAACCAAGCTTTGGACCCAGGGCCGCAAGCCCAATGCGCTGCGCCATTGTGACATCTTCTTTGATTTCCGCTCGGTCTACGGTGAAGATGCGTACGCTGCAGAACTCCGCCACCATGTCACCGATCTGGCCGCCGGCAATGAGGCGTTGTTGCGGGCCATGTGCGGCAGCGGCCAGGGATCGGGCCCGGCGCTCGGCTGGTTCGGCCGCTTCAAGACGGTCAGCGAGCCCGAGGCCTATCGCGGCCACATCAACCTGAAATACTCCGGCACGCTGCCCTTGGTCACCGGCATGCGTCTGCTGGCCTTGCGCGAAGGGATCGCGGCGCCGTCAACCTTGAACCGCATGGCGGCGCTCGACGAAAAGGGCCTGCTCGACCGTGACGACCACGACGAACTGGCCCATGCCTACCGGCTGATGTCGGAAATTTTATTGATCAGCCAACTCACCGCCTACGAGGCCGGCAAGGCCGTCTCCAACTTCGTCCATCCCGGCACCCTGACGCGGTGGCAAACGCAGGAGCTGAAACGGGCCCTTAAAGCCATCGTTAAGTTCGATGAGCGTGTGCGGTTTGAGTTTACCGGTGAAGTCTATTGACGTGCATCCGCCAAGCATAAAGGCGTGAGGTCCCGGGATGGCCCCGGGAGGAGACCGAGTATCTTTGATGCTCGGTCTTTGGCGGGACCGATGAGTCTAACCGCCGCAGCAACTTCAGTAAGGACACATCGGTCTGGCCAACCCGTCCATCCCCAGACCTCACGCTTGGGGATGCCGAAGTTCCCGTCAATCCCCATCGAAAGGTGTCCAAAAGTCCTCATTGGTGTCCAAAGGTATCCATTTTCATCCATTTTTTCGACCGGGCCTGAAAGGCATTCAAAGAGATCAAGGCTTTAGGCATGGACACTTTTGTGACGGTTCTTGTGATGAAGGTTACAGAAGTCAGCAAAGGTATCCATTTTTCAAAGCGCGCGCCGACCCGTTCTGGCCTCCCTCGGCGGAACCGCGCCGTCATTCCCGCGCACGCGGGAATCCAGAGCCGCAACCGCCAAGTCCATCATCCCGGATTCCCGTTTTCGCGGAAATGCCAAGGAGAAAGGCACCTAGCCAGCCACGCCGTCGCCCAGTCAAGTCGGCATCCGTTCACAAACCCCCGGGCCCAACGCTCATCAATCCCTTGGCGCATCAGTCCCGGCGGGTCTCCGTCCCGGCATTGCCAACCGTTTGGCATGGGCCAAAACGCCAAGATGGAGAATCTTCACAATGTAAAATAGCGTGCAACTGCCGCTCGTCCGCAGCGCATGTTCTGTATATATACTAAATTGATATGAATTTCAACCCATAAACAGGAAATATTTTAACCCAGCCCTGGAACACGCTGTCCCTTGCCATGGTCTTCCAAGGCCAATACACCGCCCCGGGCATGGCAAGTGTCGTGATCGGCGCGGCCGGCCGGTATCATTGACCTTGCAAGGCTTTGATCGCAACATGGCGCCAATGAACGACACCCCTCATCGTGTCGAAACCGGCCACGTGGGTGAAGAGGAGGCATCTGACGATCCCAATGCCCATCCGGCCTGGGGGGCGCGCAAGATCGTCCGATGTTTGGAGCGCGACGGGATCGCGGCGCCGACGGCATCGACGGTTCATGCAGTGCTCTGCCGCCATGGCCGGATTGTCGATACCTCAGGCCTGAAGGGGCCGGCGATGCGTTTCGAGAAGCCCCGGCCGAACCAGCTCTGGCAGATGGACTTCAAGGGCCGGGTCAAGCTGGCGAACGATGCCTGGGTTCATCCCCTGACCGTTCTGGACGACCATTCGCGCTACGCGCTTTGTCTACAAGCTTGCCGGAACGAGCGCCGGGAGACGGTGAAGCCCTTGCTGACGGCGGTCTTCCGTACCTACGGCTTGCCTGATGCCTTCTATGTAGATAACGGCAATCCCTGGGGGACCGGTGGTCAGGGACAATGGACGCGGCTTCGGGTGTGGCTGTTGAAGCTCGGGGTCAATCTCATCCACAGCCGGCCCTACCATCCCCAAGGGCGCGGCAAGAACGATCGTTTCCACCGGACCCTCAAGGCCGAGGTATTCGCACTCAAGCGGTTCGCCGGTTTCACGCCCTTACAACAGGCCTTCGACAACTGGCGGACCGTCTACAACACCGAACGCCCCCACCAGGCCCTCGACATGCGGGTGCCGGCATCCAGTTATCAGCCATCATCGCGGCCGATGCCGGACAAACTCCCAAAGCCCGCCTACGGCCCCGACGATATCCTAATACCAAGTTGCATTAATAATGACCCATAGAGACGGTTTTCCAGGGTTTTCG
>CAZQPC010000131.1:0-12804 GCA_964595005.1 uncultured Magnetovibrio sp. | reverse complement strand
CACCTCATTGATTCAGACTTTTGAGCCTTTGGGAATCCCCTAAATGAGTCGCACTTAATGCAAGACGGTATTAATAGCGGACGCAAAGCCCGCAACGCCAGTTTCGGGTTGGGAATGTCTCTTGTGCCCGCAGGAGCGGACGAAATTTAGAGGCGGTCGATAGGTCTCTTCATAGCTGTGACCTCAACTGGTCATGGCAACCCATTGGTTAAACCTGTCAGCGGGTGTTTCAAACTGCAATGTCTTTCTGGGCCGCTCAATCAGCTGCCGCGCGATGGCATTGAAGGTAAATCTATATGTTTGTTGCTTCGCATGGCGGCGATCATCGATGTGTTGAGCATGAATTGGCGGGATTTTTCAGCATCGGCAGCCGTCCGGCGCAGGTTGTCGAGGGCTTGTTTGCGTTTCTCTGGGTCCTTGGCCTCCAGGCGGTTTTTGTTTTGAATGGTTTGTTGCTGCACAAAATCGACGGCGAATGTGCGGCGTTGCAGATCGTATAAATCAAGCAGCTGTACATCGGCATCGTCATGCCATACGGCGCCCAGCTTTTCGGCCAGGTTCATGGCGTCCTGAATGCCGCCGTTCAATCCCATGCCGCCGATCGAATTGTTGACATGGGACGCGTCACCGGCAATCAGGACGCGGCCCCTGCGAAACGTGGCGGCCACCCGCTGATGAACCGTGTATAGATTGCGGTGCACGATGACGTAGGGAACGCCAGTCGGGAAAAAATCCTGAAGTTTTTGCTGCGCGAAGCGATCAGATAATAGATCATCCTCGGGCGCTTCCGGATCGACCGGATAGACGGTTCGCCACAACCCCGGCGGTCCGTCGCCCGCAACCTTGAAGCAATTGCACCATTCGTCCGGGTCGGCGATATAGTTGCGATGGCACATGCCGCGCTCGGCCTCGAAATCGAAGGGCGTGGTCAGCACCAAGAACCGCTCCGGCCAGGTAAAACCCTCGAAATCAATGTTCACTTGCTTGCGCACAGTGCTGCGGCCGCCGTCGCATCCGATCAGGTAGCGTCCGGTGTGGGTCTCGGTTCCGGCGGGCGTCACCGCCGTGATCGAAACTTCGTCCGTGCCTGGCCGAACGCTGGTCACACGATGCGAGAACAAAACCTCGCAATCGGGCAACGTCGCCATTCGCTCAAGCAGGATGCGGGTCAGCTTGAACTGTTCGCATTGGACGACGTAAGGAAATGCGGTGTCGTCTTTCAGCATCCCATGGTCGAATTCGGCAACCATTTCTCCGGTCGGCCGGTCCCAAAAACGAAAAATCGGACAAACCAGCCCCTGCTTGATGACGTCTTTGACGACGTCCAAGTCGTCGAGCAATTCCAGGGTTGCCGGATGCGTGGTGGCGGCACGCGGGTCTTCTTGCAGTTCGTCGTTTTCGTCGAAAACGGTAACCGGAATCCCCTGTTTGGCCAGGGCATAGCCAGCAACCAAGCCGACCGGTCCCCCCCCGGCGATCAATACGCGTTCCTTGTCAATCATACCTGTCTTCCAGAGATCAGCGGTCCGCCAAGAAAACCACCATAACTCGCGCCGCATGCTGACGGAACCCGAGAAATGCCCGCACGCGCCTGCTTGGGCAATCGGGTCCGCATCAATGCCGCGGGCGGCGTCAAGGCTCACGCTATCGGCTGATGGGCCAAAGCCGGAGGATCCAAGTGCCGTCGTGTGGTGCCGGCCAACTTCGCCCGGCCGCACCAGGGCTGCCGGAAAGCCATCTATGGCGGTGATGATTTGCGCCGTCCATGGCAGGCCATCCAGCAATGGTACAACAAGTGATCTCCGTTCCATGTTCCGTCATTCGACATTCAGGCGGTCGGCGCGAGTAACCGCGCGCAGACTGAGCTGGCCCCACATGGCAGGACGGTTTGGAAGTCCATTTGAAAAGCGTTCCATCTGCTGATCGTGCCGCCGAAATCCTGATCATCATGTCTTGTCGTTGTCGTGGAGCCTGTGGGCTGAGGGTAAGCGGTCAGGCTTATCCATCATATTCGCGGACCGAACCATGCCGCAGGCTTCCACCGGCGTCCGGCCGTCGAGAGCGGAATTCCGGGTATCACAGACATCAAACCGAACTTTGCGCTTTAGCAGGCGCCGGACAGTACGGCGTTGGGGCTTGATTGACGTTCAAGCTGACTACTCGATAGCCTCAGAACGGCGCACACCGTTGAACATGGACGTTTGCAATAGAAAGGCTTTCGCTTTTTCCGGATCGGCCGCGACCGCGCGCATCTCGTCCTGGCGTTGTTTGCGCACGGCCGGGTCCTTTTTCTCCAGGTTGTTTTTGTTGCGGATGGTTTGAGCCTGAACATATTCGTTGGCGATGGGTCGGCGTTGGCGGTCATAGAGGTCGAGCAGTTCGTCGCCGGCGCCGTCATTGAGGATGCTGACCAGCTTCTTTGAAACATTCAGTCCATCGTGAATGCCGCCGTTCATGCCCATGCCGCCCAGCGGGTTGTTGACATGGGCCGCGTCGCCGGCAAGCAGAACCCGGCCTTGGCGGTAATTCTCGACAACGCGTTGATTGACACCGTAAATGGTGCGGTGATCGATCGTATAATCCCCTTCATAGGGGGCAAAGCGCTTCAATCGGGTTTGAAGATAGTCTTCGTCGAAGGCTTCCTCTTCGGTCACTTCCATCGAGATCGGAAATAGGAAACGCCAAAATTCCGGCGCGTGAATAATCGCGCCCCATTCGGTTGGGTGCGCGACGTAGACCACGTGTCCCATGCCGGGGACGATCTCATCGATGGGTTCAATGGCGCTGGCGGTAACGAATTGCTCGGGATATGTGAACCCCGGAAAGCCGATGTTGCAGATTTTGCGGACGCTGCTGCGCGAACCGTCGCAACCGATCAGGTAGTCGCAGGTGCAGCTTTGCGGGCCGTCCGGCGTGCGAAAGGTGACGATGACGTTGGTGTCGTCCTGATCGATTTCGGTGACCCGGCTGGAAAACGAAATGGCAGTATCCGGATAGCCTTTCATCATTTCCGCGCTGTGGCGGGTCAGCTTGAATTGCTCGCACTGCAGTCGATAGGGATGGGCCGTTTCTTCCTTGATCAGCGCGTGATCAAATTCGGCTATCACACCATTGTCCATGTCGCGGAACTGGATTGACGGCGTGATCAAGCCTTCTGCGACCAATTTCGCCGAAAGGTCCAATTCATCGAGCATGTCGAGGGTCGGCGGATGGAAGGTCGAAGCCCGAAGGTCCTTGATAAGCTCGGGCTCGCTTTCCAAGATACGAACCGAGATGCCCGCCCAACTCAGGATGAGCGCCGAAACACAGCCCACCGGACCGGCGCCGACGATGACCACTTGTGTATCCTGTGGCACGCTCAAATTGCTCCGAGGTCGGTCTCTTGAAACACTCTCAAAAACGCTCGAACAGCCAACCTCGACCGATGAACTTGTCATCGATACCCATGGCGCGATAGGTATGCCAGATGGTGGCGACGTTGATCGGGATCATCGGCTTACCCAGGTGCTTTTCAAGGGTCGGAAACAGGTCCGCGTTGGACATGTTGGTGCCGACCTGGACGATCGCGTCCACATTGTCCCCGTCCAGTTGGTTCAAGACCACATCAATGACATCGCCTTGAGGCGTGTGGGCGATTGAATTGGCGGTGTCGCATTTCATGCCGACAAGATTGACCACCTCGAATCCGGTTTCGGCGAAGAATGTATAGACCTGTTCGTCGCCGATCGGCTGATAGGGCGTCAGCACCGAAACGGTCTTCGCGCCAAAGGCCTTGAGCGCCGCTTCCATCGCCGTGGCGCCCGTTGTAATGCCCATGTCCGGCCCGCACTGCTCGCGCAGGCGCGCCTGGAATTCGTCATTGCCGGCCAGCCCGCCCCAGAAGGTTTCCGCCGACATGCCCATCATGATGTAGTCGACCTCGGCCGTGAGCGCGTCGCGCATGGCGTGCGGGATGGTGTGGCGGATGGCTTCAATGAACATCATGAAGGCATCGTCGCTGGAAAGATCGACATATTCGATCCAAAATCGGGCCGAATGCCAGGTGATGCCTGGCACGATGAACTGCTGGCAGTCATATTCGACGCCAATGTTGGTCGACGGAATGATAACGCCGATCTTGCCTCTTGGGCCGATCCACGGTTCCTGTGGTTTGGTCAATTTGATTTCCGTGCTCATTGGAAGGCCTCCCCTTTATCACGTCTGCCGCCGCGCCTTGTTCGAAGTATAATGCCCGCTCCTGTTTGTGAAACTGCTATTCGGGGCTAGCTCCTGTCCCGGCTCAGGAGGGTTCCGGCGGCGGCGATCACGGCGGAACCCACCCAGGTCCAGATATCGGGAACCTCGTTGAAGAACCAATAGCCGAAGAAGGCGGCCGCGATCATGCGAAAGAACATCATCGGGTCCGCGATGGTGATGTCCACTACCCGGTAGGCCCTGACAGTGGCGAAATGGGCGAAGGTGGAGAGCAGCGCGTTCACGGCCAAGTAGCCCAGCGTCACAAGGTCCGGCCAGGACCAGACGAACAGCGCCGGCACCAAGGCAAGCGGCGTAGACAGCAGGGTCATCCAGGCGACGATCACCAGGGCCGGCTCGGAGCGGGCCAAAACCTTGCCGGCCAGGTTGGACGCCGCCTGCTGCACGGCGTAGCCGAGCACCAGGAACACCCCCAGCGAGACCGCGATCAGGCCCGGCCGAATGACAATCAGGACGCCTGCGAAGCCCAGAAAAATAGCCAACCAGCGGTTCCATCGGCTGGGTTCGCCCATCAAAGCGATGGCGCCGGCGCCCGAAACCAGCGGGGTGATGAAACTGATGGCGATAACGGTGGCCAGCGGCGAGATTGCGATGGCGGCATACAGGCAAAGCAATGCCGTCGCCTGCAGGATACCCCTCAGCAGGTGCAGCCGCATGACTGGGCTCGGGGCCCAGTAGAAACGGGGTCCCAGGAACACATGCGCCATCAGCAGGACGGCGATGGCACTCCGGAAGAAGACCACGACGAAGGGATGCAGGTCGTGGGTGGCCAGCCGAACCGTCACGTTCGCAGCCGCAAAGGCGCTGCCGGCCATCAGCATCCAAAGAATGCCTTGCAGGTTGGCGCTCAGGCGGCTTGCTGTGGCGTCGGTCAAATGTGGGATTACCGAAAATAAAGAAACGGATTTCGCAAGAATTGGACCCCGAACAGAGGCCATTGTATATAGTTAATTCCTTGATTCACCTAGGGGTATCGAACAGCGATGGCGGACGAAAAGAGAGTATTGGTGGCCGGTGCGGGACCCGTCGGGTATACGGCGGCACTGAATTTGGCTGCGCGCGGCATTCCTTTTACGCTGTTCGAGGCCGACGGCGAAATTTACGAAGATCCGCGCGCCGGCACCATTCATCCGCCGACGCTAGAGATGTTCGAGCCTCTTGGCCTCAGCAAGGTCTTCATTGAGCACGGCTATGTGGTCCGCAACTTTCACTACCGGGACCGCAAGGACGGCCTGGTGGCGGATTTCGATCTTGGCGTGCTGGCCGATGAAACGGCATACCCCTACCGCCTGATGCTCGAACAACACAAGATTTGCCATATCATTGACGAACGTCTGCGTGCCCACGAAAACCACGAACTGTTGCGCCACCACCGGGTCTTGGAAGTCAGTCAGGACGCGGACGGCGTCACTGCCCGGGTCGATACCCCCGACGGTGTCAGGGAATTCCGCGGGCGTTACGTGATCGGCTGTGACGGCGGGCGCAGCCGGGTGCGCAAGTCCATGGCCGTGGACTTCGATGGCTTCACTTTCAAGGAACGCTTCCTGGTCGTGACCACGCCCTACGATTTTGCAGATGCCGGATACGCCTTAACCAACTACGTCGCCGACCCCGACGAATGGTGCGCACTGTTCAAGGTGCCGGGCCTAGACGAAAAGGGCATATGGCGGGTGGTCTTTCCGACAGACCCCGAGCTTTCGGAACGCGAAGTCTTCGACGACAGCGTCATTGAAGGCCGGCTACAAGGGTTCAACCCCAAGCCCGATGCCTATGAGGTCGTTCACAGGAACCTCTACGAGGTACACCAGCGCGTGGCGTCAAGTTACAGGGACGGGCGTATCCTGGTTGCGGGTGATGCCGCCCATATCAACAATCCTTTGGGTGGCATGGGTATGAATTTCGGCCTTCACGATGTCTTCAATCTGACCGAAAAACTGGCCGCCATTTGGTTCGAAGGCGCATCCGATGACTTGCTCGATCTCTACGACCGCCAGCGCCGTACAGTGGCCTCGGAATACCTGCAGCGCCAGACCATCGAGAACAAGCGCAACATCGAACAGAAGGACCCGGCCAAGCGCCGCGAGTTCCAGGACGGGCTTCGGGCCATCGTGGCGGATCGGGAAAAGTTGCTTGCCTATCTCCGCCGGGCCGCCATGATCGAGGGCGTCGAACGGGCTGCCTCAATCACCTGAGGCAGCAGCGATCTCTTTGCGATTGCGGATTTCCATCATCAACCCGGCGGCGCTGATCACGGCGCCGGCGATTTGCACCAAGCCGGCGCCGGCGAAGGCTTCGGTTGGTACCAGCAGCGCCAATCCACCCACCACATACTGCGCCCGCTGCATGGCACTGAGATGGGACAGAAGAAAGCCGGTGAACCCGGCAGATGCCACCCAAATGCCGGCCACGGCGGTGACGAAGGTGATCGCGATATCGACGGCATTCCCCTGCATGAGGAGGTTGGGCGCGATCACGAACAGGAACGGCACGATGAAAGCGGGCCAGCCGAAGCGGCAAGCGGCGACGGCGGTGATCATAGGCGGGGCTTCGGCAACCTTGGCGGCGACGAAGGCGGCCAGCGCCACCGGTGGCGTGATCATGGACATCAATCCGAAATAGAGTACGAATAGATGCGCGGCGATGGGCTGCACGCCCAGCTTCACCAGCGGCGGCGCCACCAGCAGGGCCAGCAGGAAATAGATCGCCGTGGTCGGCATGCCCATGCCGAGGATGATCGATATGATAGCGGTTAACACCAACAGCAGGGTCAGGTTGTTCTCGCCCACGTCGACGAGAATTAGCGTCAGGCCGAAGCCGAGCCCGGTGGCGTCCAAAATGCCCAGAATAACACCGGCGGCAGCGCCGATGATGACGATGTCAGCGGAGGCCACGCCCGCCTTCTCGCAGCATTTGATTGTGGAAGTGAAATTGAGGCGGTTGCCCTTGTAGGTAAAGACCAGGCCCAGAGCAACAATGGAGAGGGCGCCGAACAGTGCTGCTTTCTCCGGTGGTGAATTCAGGAAAAAGAGCGCCAGCAACAGCACAATGAAAGGCACGATGAAATACCAACCTTCCTTCATCACCCGACCTCCGGGCGGAATTTGCTCCTTCGGGATCGGCTTGATGTCGAGGCGGCCGGCCTCCAGGTCGGCCTGCAGGAAAACGGCCACGTAAAAAAGCAGCGCCGGCAACAGGGCGGCGACGATGACATCGCGGTAATCGACCTCCAGCAGTTCCGCCATCAGGAAGGCGGCGACGCCCATGATCGGCGGCATGATCTGTCCGCCTGTGGAAGCCACCGCTTCGATGGCGCCGGCCACCGGCCTTGAATAGCCGCCCTTGCGCATCAACGGGATGGTGAGCACGCCGGTCGAAGCGACGTTGGATACGGCGCTGCCGGAAATCGAACCGAACAGGCCTGACGCCACTACCGCGATCTTGGCCGAACCGCCACGCGTGTTACCCATCACGGCCGAAGAGATATCGGTGATGAAGGCCGAGCCTCCGGAACGCAGGAGCGCTTGGCCCAAGAAAATGAATATAATGACGATGGTTGAAATAATGTTGATCGGCAGGCCCAACAGGCCGGTCGTGTCGATCCCCAGGAACGAAAAAAAGTTGACCGGCTGGATAGCCCTGCCTTGCAGGGGCCCCGGCAACAAATGGCCGAACAGTCCATAAAGGGCGAAAATTATCAGGACCGAAAAAATGCCCAAGCCCGCCGTCCGCCTCAAGGCCTCCGCCGTCAGCAATACCAGGATGCCGCCGACGATGTTGGCTTCCACAGGCAAGTAAAAAACGTCCTCCAACAGCACGGGATAACGAAAGAACAAGTACCAGCCGGTGGAGAAGCCGACCAATGCGCAGACCGCGTCATACCAGGGCAACCGGCCACGGACACTGCTTCGGGCTGGCACGTTCAGATAAATGATGGCGAATGCATGGCCGAGAATGGCGCAAATCAACTGCACGTCGATGAGGGTAAAGCCCAAATCAACGATCAGGCCACTGGCCCATACAAGTGCCATCAGGGCGAGTACAAACCCCAGCCAAGGCGTTAACGCCCGCGCCACCGGAGACGAGGGGGGCGCGGGCGTTTCGGCTGAATCAGAGCGGCCTTCAGCTACCGATTCCAAGTGCCTTTTTCCTTAAACAGCTTGATCGCACCCGGATGGTAGGTCAGGCCCTTTTGGGCTTTCGACATGCCCTTGGAAGAAAACCCCTTCCACAGGGGCGACGATTCGACCAAGGCCGCCTTGTTTTCATACATTGCCTTGGCCACCCGGTAGACCACGTCGTCAGAGACGTGCTTGCCGGCGAACAGCGTGTAATCGAAGTGTAAAAGGTTGGTGGGCCCATTGACTCCGGTCAGGCCCTTGCGGGGCTTCAGGGTCTTAATCTCCGCACCCGGCAGAATGGCGCCCATGCGTGATTGCGACGCCGGCGACATGTCCAGTGAGATGAAGTGGATGCCACCCAAGGCCTGGGCGATGCGGTTCATGAAGCCGGAGCCCGCGGCACCGATAGCGAAATCGAGCTTGCGTTCCATCAGTGCCTTCCAACTTGGCACCAGGGCGGCGATGGGCACGGCCGTGATATCGGCATAGGTCATGGAATTGGTCGACAGCGCGCCCTTGACCAATTCGACGAACAAGGGTGCGGCCTTGAATTGCGACGGGCCCTTCTTGCCTTTGAGCCCAGCCACCGAAGTGATGCCCGAATCCTTCGCTACCAAAGGCCCGACCCGAAACTGCATCAAGGTCGCGACCATGCGCAGGTTCGGGTTGGGCCGTCCCTTGGACAGCACCTCGCCGTTCACCGACCAGGTTGTCTGCATAATGTTGGCGGCGCCAAATTCCAGCGTGCCCGCGTTTACGGCCGGAATATATTTCTGCGTACCGGCCATGGGCGTGGTGCGCATCTGCATGCCGCCGAACTTGGACGCGACCTTGGCAATCGCCGCCGTGACCTGGCTGGTGGCACCGGTCTTGGTGGTGCCGATACCGATGGTTTGCGCCGTCGCCGGACCGCCGACAAAAACGGCTACGCTGATAGCTGCTAATATCCTCCCGATTTTCATCCCACTCCTCCACTGTACTAGGATTTGCCGATTAAATTTATACCCCCCTTGCATCGGGGTGTTCTATGATCTGGCACCATAAACGAACCCATGTCCATTTGCCAAATTCGACAGCCAAACCATGACCTCATCAAACACGATTTTGCTAACTGGCGCGTCCGGAAAAACCGGAAGACAGGCCATTGCCGCCTTGGCGCTCCGAGGTGCTAGAGTGCGCGCCTTGCTGCGCCGCGCGGAAGCCGCCGAAGAGATGACCGCCCTAGGCGCCGCCGAGGTGGCGGTTGGCGATCTGTTCGACAGCACAAGCCTGCGCGCAGCTGTGGAGGGCTGCGCCAAGGTTCTGCACATTTGTCCGCCGATGACCCCCCAGGAAGCCGACCTGGGCAGGACCATTACTGACCTTTGCTTGGAAACCGGGGTTGGCCATTTGGTTTTGTATTCGGTGCTGCACCCGTTACTAGACGACGTGCCCCATCACGCCAACAAGCTCGAGGCCGAGCGGTATCTGATCAATTCGGGCCAGCCTTATACCATCTTGCAGCCCGCCCGTTACATGCAGCACCTATCGGGCATCTGGAACAATGTCATGCGATCGGGGGTCCACGACATGCCCTTCGGCGTCGAGGCGCGGTTCAGCATCGTCGACCTAAAGGACCTGACCGAGGCCGTGGCGACGGTTCTGACGGAACCAGGCCATTTAGGCGCGACCTATCAGTTGGCCGGGCCCGAGGCCCTGAACCAAATCGACATGGCCCGCATCATTTCGGAGGTGACGGGGAAGACCGTCACCGCCCGGGCCAAGCCCTTGGACGTTTTCATCAAGGCCATGAAAGCCGCCGGCCTGCCGGCTTATCGGATTGAGACCATGGCCGCCATGAACCGCCATTACGACAAGCACGGCCTGGTCGGGAACCCCAATGTGTTGGCCTGGTTGCTGGGCCGCGCGCCCACGGACTTTGCGGCCTTCATCCGCCGTGAACTGGCGCACCCGTGAATGCCGAACGTCCCGCGCCGCCCCGGGTGCCCGGTGCCTACGGCTGGCGGGCCAAGATGGGCGTCATTGTGCCGCCCACCAACACTGTCAACGAGGCCGAATGGCAATTGATGGCACCCCATGGCGTTACCGTACACGCCGCGCGCATGGCACTACATACGGATAGCGACAGCGCGGCTGGTAAGCGCGCGCTCTATAAAGACGTGAGGCAGGCAACCGAGGATTTAGCCCAAGCGCAAGTGGACGTCATCGCCTATGGCTGCACGGCCGGTTCCATGGTGCTGCCCATTACCGAACTCAGCGATTTCATGGAAACGGTCTCGGGTGCGGCCTGTGTCACCACTGCGGCGTCCATCGTCCGTGCCCTCGAAGCCCTGGAGGTTTCCGCCATCGCCCTGGCGACACCCTATCACGCGGCGCTCAACAGGCATGAGGTGCGCTTTTTCGAGCAGATGAGCATTGCCACCGTGCATGAACAGGGCCTAGGCATCGGCGCCGGCGGCGGCCACGAATATATCCGGATCGCGCAGACGCCTTTGGAAAAGATTCATGCCCATGTGCGGGCGGCCGACAGACCGGAGGCCCAGGCGTTGGTGATTTCCTGCACGGATTTCCCGGTCATGGGTCTGATCGGCCGGCTGGAAAAAGAGCTGGGAAAGCCGGTTGTGAGCAGCAATCAGGCGACCTTCTGGGCGGCGCTCAGGGCGGTCGGCATCGAGGACCGCTTCGACGATTACGGTACCTTGCTTCGGGAATTTTGATCAGAGCCGAGCAATGACGGCCGCCGAAGGCATCAAGTCGGCGTATTTCTGGCCCATGTCAAACAGGTTGGCCTCGTGCGGCCCAAGCGCTCGGTCGCCGACGCAATCGCTGACAACGATGGTGCGGAAGTTGTAGCTCATGGAATCAATCACCGTGGCGCGCACGCATCCGGATGTGGTGCAGCCTGCGACCAACACCGTATCCACCTGTTTGCTGACCAACCAGGCGGCCAGATTGGTCCCGAAGAAGGCCGAAGGCTGGGTCTTGGAGAAGACATACTCGCCATCCACAGGGACCAGGTCGTCGACCACCTGGCTTTCCGGCGCATCTTCGGTGAGCGCCTTCAGGCTCGGCGCTTTCAGGCAGAACACGCCCGCGTCCGAGCCGTCTTCGGCATAGACCACCCGGCTGAAGGCGACCGGCAGGCCCAGGCCCCTGACCTTGACCAGCAGGTCCCTGGTCTTGGTGATGGCGTCGGTGATGTTGCCGCCGCCGAACTGGTCGGGGTCGGTGAAACCGTTGACGAAATCGACGATGACCAAGCCCGGGCGCTGGCCGAATCCGATCTCGTTGCCGAAGCCCTGGTGTTCGTATATGTCGAGGTCTTCGCTCACGGTATCACTCAGCCCAATGTTCGGCGAACTGGGCCGCCACCACCTGATCGTAAGAAACGGTCTCCGTCACCAGGCCGACATCCTTTTGGAACTGGTTCATGCCGACCACGAACTCGGGCGAGATGGCGGCGTCGTAGTAGGGCAGGTCGCGCTCGACAACGTCGGCGATGATCTCCGCCTCCTCGGCCGGGAACAGCTTGCGCCCGACTTCGGTGGCCAGGCTGATGTCCGCTTTCAGGGCCTTGTGGGTCTTGACGATGGCGCGGACGGCGGCGGCACAGGCCTCTGGATCCTCTTCGATCAGGCGTTGCGAGGTGATCAGTGCCGGCATGGTGTAGTTAAACGCACCCGGCGGTCCGTCGCCTCGCCGGGCGTCCAGCACCATGGTGCCGGCGCCGCGCCTGATCGCTACCTCGGCGCCCATGCCGTTGGCCCAGAAGCCGTCGATCTTGCCGTCCTCGAGCGCCTGGGCCGCAGTGAGGCCGAAGTTGACGTTCTTACCGTGAAAGGCGCCGGGAACGGGAGCGATTGTGACCTGGTCTCGCTCCTCATCGATGCCGGCTTCCTTCAGAAGCTGCTTCAGGCCCAAATCGACCAGGGGGGCGGCGCCGATATTCAGGCCCTTGACGGCCTCCACATCGCCTTTCTTGGCGCCGAGATCGGCGCGCAGAATTAGGAACCAGTACATGCCCTGAGCGAGCGAGGCCAACAGCTTGCCACCCTGCCATTCGGGAAAAGCATGGGGCGTCGAATGGGCCGCGCCGCCGACGAAATCGATTTCGCCGTCACGCATCACTTCCAGGGTCCTGTCCACCGGGAAGATCAGATCCAATGTCATATCCAACCCTTCTTCCTTGAACAGGCCCAGCTCCACGGCCGCCGCGGCGGGAAAATAGGAATTGGAAATAAGGTCGGGGATAGCAATTTTCATGGATGTTCCTCCCGTGGTGTGCCGTTGGCCTTGGCCCATTCAATAGATATGGCTCCGCATGGCCAAGGCCAAAAAGAGCGGCGTCCTAGAATTTCTTGTCGCTGGTCACAGACCTGTCCGTCATCAAAACATTTGGGACCACTGAGGCTGTTTCCTAACGGAGGACCTG
>CAZQPC010000130.1:0-12835 GCA_964595005.1 uncultured Magnetovibrio sp. | reverse complement strand
ACCGCCGTTGCCGGCAGCACCCTGGCGAAGGCCGCCGGTGCCGCCTTGATTTTGCCCGACAGTCCCGAAGCCTGTCCCATGGGTCTGGCGCCGACCACGTCATCGACAATGATGCTGGCGTTGGGCGATGCGTTGGCCGTGGCGCTTTTCGAACGCAGGGGATTTTCGCCGGCCGACTTCAAAATCCTGCACCCGGGCGGCAAACTGGGCCTGCGCCTTTTGAAGGTTGCGGACATCATGCATGCCGGCGACGAAGTCCCCTTGGTTGCCCCCGACACCATCATGTCGGAGGTGTTGTTGGAGATGACGGCAAAACGCTTCGGCTGCGTCGGTATCGTCGGCCCGTCGGGCGATCTGGACGGTATCATTACCGATGGCGATCTGCGCCGGCACATGGGCGACGGATTGTTGAACAATTCGGCGGCGGAAGTCATGACCGGCGGGGCCAGAACCATCGGCCCCGATTCCCTGGCCAGCGAAGCCGTCGCGGTGATGAATACACTTTCCATCACCAATCTATTTGTCGTCGGTACGGACGGACCTGTTGGGATTATCCATATCCACGATTGCCTCAGGGCCGGCGTGGCCTGACGGAGGATGCACGAGGGTGCCTTCAGATACGGAGTTTCATCCCGCGGCCCCGGTGCCCACCGGATTGAGCGGGCGTGGCGATTTGGCCGCCTCCCTGGCGCAGTCCCAGCGCCGCCCCCAATCACACCTCTACAGCCGCTTTGTCTCCATGATGAAGTTGATTCTGCCGTTGATCGCCTTGGTGGTTGTCGCCCTGGTCATCGCTTGGCCGCACCTGGATACGGCGGACCTGCGCTTTCGCATTGGCTTCGCCGCCATGCAGCTATCTGATGCCAAGGACCCGACCATGATCAATCCGCGCTATGTGGGAACGGATAAGAACAACCAGCCGTTCTCCCTGACCGCTGATCTGGCGCGCAATCTTTCCGGGCCCGGCACCCGGGTGGAACTGGAAATGCCGAAGGCGGATATCACCACGGAGGACGGCGCCTGGCTGGTGCTGACGGCGGAGACCGGCATCTTCGCCCGCGACGACAAAAAATTGAACCTGGCGGGCAAGGTCAATCTGTTTCATGACGACGGCTATGAATTCCGCACGGAGCGCGCCGCTATCGATCTGGCCACCGGTTCGGCCAGCGGCGACGACCCGGTGGAAGGACAAGGCGCCTTCGGACACCTGACGGCGAACGGCTTTCATTTGATCGACAAAGGCCGGACCATTCATTTCAAGGGTCAGTCGAAAGTCACGTTGTATCCGGGTGCGCAAAGGCCCGGGCAATGAGACGCTTTTATTCAGCCTTTGCTCCGGCCCTGTTGGCCGTCATGGCGCTGACCTTCGGCCCGCGGGTCGTGGCCCAATCGCTGAACTTCGGATCGTCGGGCAATTCGCCGGTTGAGATATTCGCCGACAACGGCATCGAATGGCAGCAGGACGCCCTGGTGTTTATCGCCCGCGGCAATGCCCGCGCGGTGCGCACCGACGTCACCGTGTTCGCCGACGAACTGCGCGCCTACTACCGGGAAAAGCCCGGCGGCGGCACCGACATCTGGCGTCTGGATGCGATCGGCAAGGTGCGGATCAAGACACCCGATTCAACCACCTACGGCAAAAAAGCGCTCTACAACGTCGATAAGTCCATCTTGGTGGTCAGCGGCGGTAAGGTTCGTCTGGTCACCAAGACGGACACCATCACCGCCGACTCGCAACTGGAGTACTGGGAGAAAAAGCAAATGGCCGTGGCCCGCGGAAATGCCCAGGCCGCGCGCAAAGAAAAGCGCCTCAACGCCGAGGTGCTGGTCGCCTATTTCCGCAAGGACAAGAAGGGCAAATCCTCCATTCAGCGCATTGAGGCCTTCGACAAGGTCAAGGTCACGACGCCGAAAGATACGGCGCTTAGCGACCGTGGGGTTTATAATGTGAAAAGCGGTATCGCGACCCTGGTGGGTTCGGTAAAAGTCTTGCGCGCCGGCAATGTCTTGAATGGCTGCAGCGCCGAAGTAAACTTGAATACGGGGATCAGCCGTATGCACAGTTGCCAGAAGACCTTCGGCAGCGGTAAAACAAGGGTGCAGGGGATTATCCTGCCACGCAAAGTCAAGCCGCGGAGCGGCTCTGACAGCAAGGCCAAGAAACCGTGACACGGTTAATCGCGGCCTGGGGATACGACGGGACCAGACGTCAGAAGAATGAATACAACTGTGACACATGATCAAACAGGCGAACATGGCGCGAGCGGCCCGCGTTTGGTCGCCGACAATCGCGGCCTGATTGCCCACAACATCGGCAAGCGCTTCAAGAAGCGCCCGGTGGTGCGTGGCATCAGTATGGAACTTCAGCGCGGTGAAGTGGTCGGCCTGTTGGGCCCCAACGGCGCCGGCAAGACCACGTGTTTTTACATTATTACGGGATTGATCGCACCCGATCATGGCAACATTATCCTCGACGGCGACGACATTACCAGCCTGCCCATGTACCGCCGCTCACGTATGGGTATCGGCTATCTGCCGCAGGAAGCCTCGATTTTTAGGGGCCTGACCGTGGAGAACAATATTCGCGCCGTGCTTGAGGTGGTGGAGAAATCGCGCGAACGCCGGGAAGCTATTTTGGAGGCTTTGTTGGCGGAATTTTCCATAACCCACCTGCGCCGCACCCCGGCGCTGGCCCTTTCCGGCGGCGAACGCCGACGGGTTGAAATTGCCCGGGCATTGGCCTCCAATCCGCACTTCGTTTTGCTGGACGAGCCGTTTGCCGGCATCGACCCCATCGCCGTCGGCGACATCAGGGATCTGGTCGCGCATTTGAAGGACCGCGGCATCGGCGTCCTGATCACCGACCACAATGTGCGCGAAACCCTGGACGTCATTGATCGCGCCTACATCATCCACGACGGCATGATGCTGATGGAAGGGGCGCCCACGGACATCGTCGGCAATGAGGATGTAAGGCGCGTCTATCTGGGTGACCGGTTTAGCTTATAACCCGCCGCCGCGCGGGGCCGTGCCATGGCCCTAGTCCCGCGCCTGGACCAGCGCCAGACACAGGCGCTCGTCATGACCCCGCAGCTGCAGCAGGCGATCAAGCTGCTGCAAATGTCGAACATGGAGTTGTCCGAATTCGTCGCCGAGGAACTTGAGCAGAATCCCATGCTCGAACCCGACGAAGGCGACCGCCGCGAAGACACGGCGCCGGCAACAGAGCCGCATCCCGACGACGCCACAGACAAAGACGGCGACGGCGATCCGGCCGCCCTCGAGGACATGAATTTCGAGGCGCCGACATCATCCGAGATGACCACGGACGCCGGCCTCGATGTGGATTACGACAATATCTACACCTCTAACGGTGTCGGTGATGACCAGGCCGCCCTGGCCGAGGAACCGAGTTTCGGCGAGCCCCCGGCCTTTGGTGAACCGGCTTACCCGGCCGGCGGCGGCGGCTTCGACACCATGGCCCCCGATCTGGAGCAAACCCTTTCGGAATTGCCCTCGCTACGCGATCACCTGATGGATCAGCTGGCCATGGAATGCGCTGACGGTGTCGAGAAATTGATCGGCCTGCATCTCATAGATCGGCTTGATGATGCTGGATATCTGAGTGGCGATCTGGATGAAATTGCCGCCGCCCTGGGCTGTGAACTGTCCGTGGTGGAACGCGTGCTTGAGAAATTACAGGATTTCGATCCGCCGGGCATCTTCGCCCGCGATCTGCGCGAATGCCTTGCCTTGCAGTTGAAGGACCGCGATCGCCTGGACCCATGCATGGCGACCTTCCTTGAAAATTTGGAGCTGCTGGCGGCGCGGGAATACAAGAAACTGGAGGCCGTCTGCGGATGCGATACAGAGGATTTGGCCGACATGATCGAAGAGGTCAAATCGCTCGACCCGAAACCGGCTTTAGCCTTCGATCAGGATATCGCGCAGCCGGTGACACCGGACGTGCTGATGCGCCCGGCACCGGGCGGCGGCTGGATATTGGAACTGAACAGCGAAACGCTGCCCCGTGTGCTGGTCAACAATCACTACCATGCGCGGGTCCGCAAGGAGGCCCGGACCAAGGATGAGCGCCACTACATCATGGATCAGTTCCAGACCGCCAGTTGGCTGGTCAAGGCGCTTCATCAGCGCGCCACGACGATCATGAAGGTGTCGACGGAACTGGTGAAACAACAGGAAAAATTCTTTACTCACGGCGTCCAGCATTTGAAACCGCTGGTCTTGCGCGACATCGCCGACGCCATCGAGATGCACGAGAGCACGGTCAGCCGGGTGACCTCGAACAAATTCATGGCGACGCCGCGCGGCATTTACGAATTGAAGTATTTCTTCACCGCGGCCATCGCCAGCACCTCAGGCGGCGATGCCCATTCGGCGGAAGCGGTACGTCACCGCATCAAGGAATTGATCGACGCCGAACCGCCTAAGAAAATTCTTTCCGACGACAAGATCGTCGTGCTGCTGAAATCCGACGGCATCGATATCGCGCGGCGGACGGTTGCCAAGTATCGTGAATCCATGCGTATTCCGTCGTCGGTTCAGCGCCGCCGGGACAAAGTCGCCCTGTCCCAAACAAAATAAATTTTCAAGCTGGAAAATGGTTTTTTCCCGGTGTATTGACTCAGGATGGGATGGGGATTAGGTTCCTGCCCTTCTTCGGTCCCGGGAAGATTCCAGGAGGATTTCCAGGGGGGCCTGCGGCATACAACCGATTGATTTTATTGCAATTATCTCGGAAATGGCCGTGCCTGAAAACGCGTCGAAACGAATGAATAATAACGAGACTATTTGATTTCATGGATATTTCCGTCAAAGGCAAAAACCTGGACGTGGGAGATGCTTTGCGTTCCCACGCCGAAGATCACCTGGGCAGCGTCGTCACCAAGTATTTCAATCACGCCATTGATGCCAGCGTCACATTCTCGCGCGAAGGCCAAAGTATGTGCGTCGACATCTCCGTTCATCCGGGGCCGCGCGGGCTGGTCGTGCAAAGCGGCTCGGAATCGGAAGACCCCTACTCGGCCTTCGACGGCGCGCTGGAGCGGGTGGCAAAGCAATTGCGGCGTTATAAACGGAGACTGGCGAACCATCACGCCAAAGGCCGTACCAGCGAAGAAACCCTGCCGGCCCAGCAATATGTCATCCAATCCGATGACGGTGAAGGGGAAGTGGCCGAAGACGCACAGCCGGCGGTGATTGCCGAAATGGAAACGGAGATCGCCACCCTGACTGTCAGCGAGGCTGTGATGAGGATGGAATTGGGTGAGCTGCCCATGGTGATGTTCCGCAACAGCGCCCACGGCGGCTTGAACGCCATTTACCGTCGACCAGACGGCAATATCGGCTGGATCGATCCGGCCAACGCAACGAGTTGAGCGCCGGGATGCACGTTTTCCCGGCCGCATTGGAACCGCAAGACCAAAGGTGAGAATATGGAGATCAATGATCTCATTTCATCCGATGTCGTCGTCGCCAACTTAAAGGCGACCAGCAAGAAACAGGTGCTTCAGGAATTGTCGCGCCGGGCCGCCGATGCAACGGGTTTGCATGAGCGCGCGATATTCGACGTGCTCATGGAACGCGAGCGTCTTGGCACCACCGGGGTCGGCAACGGCATTGCCATTCCACATGGCAAGTTGCCCGACCTGGAACAATTGCATGGCCTGTTTGCACGCCTCGAACAGCCCGTCGATTTCCAGGCTATCGACGAACGGCCTGTCGATTTGATCTTCCTTCTTTTGGCCCCGGAATCCGCCGGCGCCGATCACCTGAAGGCTTTGGCCAAGGTATCCCGCGTGTTGCGCAACAACGCCACCTGCGAAAAATTACGCGGCACCGACACCAGTGAAGCGCTGTACGCGATCCTGACCGGCAGCGTCGAACATCAGGCGGCTTGAGCGCCGCCGCTTACGACTTAAGGAAAATCCGTCTGGAAATCAGCCGCTGAAAATCAATCAGCCGTGCGCATGGCGGTGAATTCCGCATAGACGCCAGCCGTCCGTTCGGCCCAAGACTTCATCTTCAACAAGTCCGGACCTCCGAAACCGAAAGCTTCCGCGGCTTCGGTCAGAACGGCCGATTCATCGACATGAAAATGCTTGTCCGAGAAGGCCACCACCAACATGCCCAGCAGGGCGATGACCTGAGATTCGCGTGTATCGAAGGCGGCCACATTGGTGGGACCGTAAATCTCCTCGGGTGGAATCCGCATTTCCGGGCCGAATACGGAAGTAAACTCCTCCAGGACGTCCACTTCCTCAGGTTTTACCTGGGCGTCGGCCAGCGCCATCTTGGTCACCAAGGCCATAAACGACCGGCGTTGCGCGTCATTTAATTTTCCGACAAACACGGCCCGGCCCCCGCCCTATCTACGCTTCGCCCATCATGGCTTCGGCGTCGGCCCGCAAGGCCGCCTCATCGTCGCCAGCCACCGAACGCTTCGCCCATGCAGACATGGCCGCCAATTCGTCGTCGCTGATTTCCAAGGCGCCGCTGATTTCGGCCAGTACGGCCGATTCGTCGATGTGCAGATGCGAATCCGAATAGGCCATGGCGAGCAATTCAAGGACCGCGATCACACGCGCGCGCCGGTTGTCAAAGACGGCAGCATTGGTGGAACCGAAAACTTCTTCCGGCGGCGCCATCACGCCGTCGCCCAATTCCCCCTTGATGTTGTCCAAGGCCTCGTCTTCTTCGGGCGCCACATCCCCATCGGCCAGGATCATTCTGGTCACCAAGGCCAGATAGGAATTTTTTTGGTCGCCGCTCAAATCGCTTAGAAACATTGTTTTTCCCTCGGACCTCACACTATCTAATTATCGAAATCACGGCCCTTGCCGGATCATCGGTGAGTGCAAAAAAATACCGGCCCGCTGGGCCTTCGGGCAAGCCCTAATCCTCAAACTCCAATTCGGCTGCTTCTTCTTCGTCACCACCGCCGGTGTCGTCACCGCCGTCACTTTCCTCGGCCGCGGCTGCGGCGCCGGCATTGCGGGCCTGAACGGGCTCATCCCCGGCAGACGGATAAATCCCACGCTCGATAAGCGCCGCCCAACAGCCCGACAATGCCGCCTCGGCGACCTCTTCGCGGCGGCCGTAATTCTCGATCCAGAACTGCACCTCAAAGACGCTGACATAGGCACCCGGCAGGCGCTCGACCCCCTTGAAGCGGACCTCGCGTTCCGGGGTCTCCAGGATGTTGTCGACCTCGTTGAGGCCCCCTTCCATGATCTCCGCCGCGTCATTGATGTCGTACTTGGCGTCCAACAGAAGCGGCAGTTCCAAACGGATGGAATCGAAGGAATTGAAGTTGTGAATTTGCGCTTCCGAGACGGCGCCGTTGGGCAGGCTGACCACATAACCGTTGCGCACCTTGACGCGCACCGTCCGCCAAGTGATGTCGACGACCCGGCCTTCGTCCAGATCGCCGATCTGCACCCAATCACCAACATTGAAGGGGCGTTCCATGTTGATGACGATGCCCGAGAAGATGTTGGAAATGTTCGACTGAATGGCAAGGCCGACAATCATCGCCAGCAGGCCGGTGGAGGCAAGAATGCTGGTCAACGCCTGATCGAAGACGAAGGCGACGATGCCGCACGCCGAGAACGCGTAGATAATCACCGAGGCAAAGACGCGGATGACGTTGGGAATGTTGCGTTCCGTATGGTCTTCCATGGGAATCCACAAGAACCGCTCAACGCCGATGCCAATGATCCGTGCCGGCACCAGCCACCAAAGTGTGTCGTAGGCCAAGATGATGATATCGATGTAATAGTCGGGCAGGTTCTGGAAGGCAACATCAAGGCCAATATTTCCCACCGAAAGCAACAACAGCGGCCACGACACAAGCCGCAGGAACCATGATTGTGCGGCCCAAAAACGGCCCCGCTCACGGCGGTCCATGCCGACCGCGAACACGGTACCGATAAAGGCGAAGATACCGATATAAATAAAGAATTCGGCGGGGATGAAGTCGCGGACGTTGATCTCACCCTTCTTGACGATCACGCCAAAATCAATTTGCGAGAAGTCAGGGTCCGTCGAGGCATAGCCCACGTAGGCCGGGTTGCCCATGGTGCCCTTGGCAATGATGTCCTGGGATATCCAGGCCCGGTCGATGACCCAGCCCGTCGACGGGTTCAGGGCCTGCACTTCTTCCAGCATGCCCTTGACGGTCTCGCCACGGTTCAACCCGATGCCCAGCACGTCGACCACGTATTGCAGGTTGTTCTTATTGAGAAGCCGGTGATTGAAACCAATGCCCGACAGGTAGTGCCCGTAAGGCCGCCGTGATTCGGTGAAGTTGAAGCGGAACTTGCCCTTGACGCGGTACAGGCGGTAGGTCATGCCGCCGAACTGCTGCTCGTCCTCCGGTTTCTCCAGCTTGATGGCTTCGACGGCGTTGACGAACTCCAAATCCTGGGGCTCAAACTTGCCGCTGTAACGGAACCAGATCACGAAATCCAGGGCGAACTCGTTCTTCTCCTTATCAAGCTCCGTAATCTCGTTCATCTGCAGGCCCGTGTAGACCACGTTGGTCTTGTACATGAAGCGGTCGTTCACATAGAGCACCCGGCCCTGCTTCAATTCCTCGATATAGTTCCTGGCCCCTTCCGCCTTGATTGGCTGCAACTGGGTCAATGCGGAAATAATGTCGGCGCCATTGTAAATGCCGACAAACACCGGCTTTTTGGCTTCGCCGCCTTCCGTGAAGTAGGTGGCGCCGGTGATCCCGACAACGGCGTCTTCCGGTGACGACAGCCCGGCAAGATAGTCTCGGATGGATTGACGGCTGGCCGCTATATTGGCGTCCGTCTCTTCGTTTGCCGTGCCATTGCGGATCGCCATGACCAGCAATTGGGCCGCGTCGTAGGCATAGGCGGCAACCCAGTCGGGCGCATGTTCGAAATTGTCCGCATAGGCGTTCTTGAAATTTTGCGCCGTTTCATTGGCCGTGTCGAACAGCAGCGGTGCGGCGATCATGATCTGATTGGTATATTTACCGACTTGGTCATAGCGCCCCGGCAACTTGTCGATCAGGTCCGTGAAAGCCCGGGTGCCGAGGCTGGAGGGCGCGATGATCTGGTTGCGGACGCGCACGTCGCGCATCATTTTGACCAGCCGCGCCCCGTCCAGGCCATTGACCGCCAGGAAGATGGTGCCGGCGTCCTTCTTGCTTTTCAGTTCCTTGACGATGGCCTGCATCTGGGCGATGCCGGAGGACCCACCGCTCTGAAATTCCCAAGTGTAGCGGACTTTGGTGCCGAACCTCAGCAAGGTCTTGGCGAAACTCGCGGCCATGCTTTCGTTGAAGGACCGATTATCGACGATCACGGAAATAAGCTTCTGGCCCAGCACGTTGCGGGCGTAATTGGCCATGAACCGGGCCTGTTCGCGGTCGTTATAAAGCCCGCCGAACAGCCATTCGTTCTCGGCCGTGACTTTTGGATGCAGCGCCGCCGGAACAATCAGGGGGATTGCACTCTGTTTATAGACTTTACCGGCTTCCTCCGCCGCCAAGCTGGACCAATGACCGATGACGGCGCGCACCCGTTTGTCGGCGGCGATCTTTTCGGCGATTTGCTTGGCGACCTTGGGGTCGTCTTTGTCGTCGTAGACGTCGATGGCGACGGCCGTCTCACCGATGCCGCCACCGTCATTGGTGGATTGGACAAACAATTCCACACCTTCGCGGATGGAGCGCCCGATCTCCGCCTTGTCGCCGGTGATCGGCGCGACCACGGCAATCCGGTACAGCTCATCATCGTCCTTGGCCAGCCAGGTGACCCGGGTGATCAGCGAGGCTATAACGCCGAGCACCAGGATCGAGCCGATGATCAGCATGAAGCGTTCGCGCTTCGGCATCTCGTATAGTTTATCGAAAAACGCACCAAACACGTCTATATCCGCCCTGTCCCTCGTTTTAGCCGTCTTTTCTTCGTATGGTTATCGGCGATTGTATCCCATCGGCGCCGAAAGTTAACCCCCTCAGGTCAAGTGACCTGGAAAGTGATGATTTCCGTCGCCACGTCACCGTGTTCGTCGGTGACGGCGATGGAAACGTCGAACTCGCCGTCCGTCGTATCGCTCTGATACTCGAACGTATTGCCACTTATATTGAAGGTGCCCTGCGACGGCCCGCTGGCCAGGCTGTAACTCAATCCATCGCCATCCGCGTCCTCGCCCAACAACAGGCCCTTGTAGGTGGAGCTATTGCCAAGCTTCACGGTGGTCAGGTTGGCGTGGGTCGCATCGCCGACGAAGGTGCCGTCGCTATTGCCGGCCGTCTGGTCGGCCACCTGATTGCCCGCGCCCTCATCGAAGTCCCAATAGCCCTTCAAATTAGCTTCGTCGCCGTTCAGTTTGCGATCCATGTCGGCCTGGATTTCAGAAGCCGTGCGCGCCTTGTCCCAGAACCGGACATCGTCGATCTGTCCGTTGACGTAGTTTTTGTCGACGTCGTACAGGTTATACCCGATTCGGGCCTCGGCCCCGGTACTGACGAGATCGTGGGTTAGCGTGCCGTCCAATGTGCCTTCCACAACACCGTCGATGAGGAGGCTGGTCTTTCCCCGGCCCGCCGAGGCGTGCGTCGAATCGTCGAAGACCATGGCGATATGGTGCCACTTCCCGTCGGCAATATCCGTGGTACTGACCGCGCTTCCGGTTCCGGAAATCGTGCCAAAGACCTTACCCGTCGAGTCTGCTAAGAGGGCAATATCGTCGTTGGGCCCCGCGCCGGGCACACCCAGCTGGAAGAAGGTTTGGAAGTTGGCCTTCGTCGAAGTTTGAACCCACATCTCGACAGTGAACGACCCGGTACCGGTGACCAAATCCTCGGCGTTGCTCAGTAACACGCCGTCGCCCGTGCCGTCGAGGCTGAGCGCGTGGTTGTGATCCAGGCTCGGCGCCTGGCCGACGTCGACGGAGACGGTTTCGTCGTCCGTGCCCGACGTCGCCCCGGTGGCGCGGATGGTGAAACTGTCCGTGCCCTGGTAGCTGGCGTTCGGCGTGTAGGTGTAGTTGCCGGTCGTACCATCCAGCTCGACGGTACCGTCCTGCGGGCTGCCGACCAGGGTGTACGACGCCGTGCCGGAGACATCGGCGCCGGTCATCTGCCCCGACGCGGAGCCGCTTTCGGCAATGTTGTGCGACGTGCCCTGAATATCCGGCGACAGCCCCGTGGTCCAGGTCGCCCCGGTCATGGTACCGTCGTTGGCGCCGGCGGAATCGGCCACTGCCGTGCCGGTTCCCTCGTCCAGTTTCCAATAGCCCGACAGGCCCGTCTCGTTCCCGGACAGCGACTGGTCCATGTAGTCGCGGATTTGCCCGCCTGTCAGCGCCGTCGACCAGACACTGGCTTCCGCCATGTTGCCGTTGAAGTGGCGTCCGCTGCCGTTCCACTCGGCGCCCATGTAGAGGGTGGAACTGGTGGTGTTCACGGTCGTGTCGGAATTGTTGAACAATGCCGTGACCGTCGAAAGCATATGGCCGTCCTGATAGACCTGGAAGTCGCGCAGTGAATTGCTGCCGGACGGGAATACGATGGCGTAATGGTGCCATTGCCCGTCCGATGTATCGGTGATTGGCTGGAAGGTGATGGCGCCGCCACCGATATCAATCGCGACACCCCGGTTGTTGCCGTTATCGTCCCATTCATTGATGCCGAAAGTAACACGTTCGCCGGTGCCGGCGCCGCCGTAGGCGAAAAGCGTCTGAGACCCGCTGCTCGCCGTCTTTGCCCAGACCATCATGGTCCTGGCCGCCGTACCCGACGGCGCCACGGTGCCGAGGTTGATATTGTCGTTGGAGCCATCGAAGCTGGCGACATTGTCGAAGCCGGGCACGATGTTGGGGCCGTCACCGCCGATTTCGACGATGGTGGCGCTGCCGCGGATGGTGCCATCCTCGGCGTTGTTGCGGGTGGTGCCGGAATAACTGAGCGCCGTGTCGCGCACCGTCGCACCGGCCGCCGTGCCGGTGGCGTCTTCGAAGGTCCATTGGGTGACCAGGTTCGACGTGTCGTAGTCGTAGGACTGGGTCATGCCTTCGCGGATTTGGTCCTGCGTGCGGGCCGCGTTCCACAGGCGCACGTTGTCCATCTGCCCGTCGAAGGAGATGCCGCCGTTATCCGAGCCCGCCGTGAACCTTGGTGTATCCCCCGCATGGAGCGAGAAGTCCGTGACCGTCTGGTTCACCACTTGCTCGCCGTCCAGATAGCCGATCAGCTTGTCCGTCGCCGCGTCGTAGGTCATGGCGACGTGGTACCAAACGTCCGTATCGACCACCTTCGTTGATGTCGATGGCGCCGCCCCATGGCTGCCATCATTGTCCTGCGCCCAGAAATTCAACCGCCCGTCAGGCAGCCGCACCAGGACGAACCGGGGGTTCGCACTGCCGCCGATATCGGACGTCGTCTGCAAAGCCATGAAGTTGTCTTGGATGTTGTCGCGGTCGAACCTGACCCAGGTTTCCATGGTCACGGCGGTCGTCACGGTACCGGCGGTTAAGGTCGTATCGACGTCGTCATCCGTGGTTGAGCCGCCATCGGCGTCGTTGACGTCCAATATCCGACCTTGCGGTCCGATAATTGGCGCTTCGTCCGGGAGCGCGCGGGTGAATGTGGTGTTGGTGACCGTCGCGCCGCTCTGCGCCGTGCCATCACGCGACGCCGTGCCCTGGCCGTTGTCGATGGCGCCATTCGACTGCTGGTTATCGGCGTCGAAGGAATATTGGGCAATTAGGCCGGTCTCGTTACCTTCGGCCTTCTCATTCAAATACTGCTGAATTTCCGCCTGGGTCCGTGTGA
>CAZQPC010000129.1:0-12871 GCA_964595005.1 uncultured Magnetovibrio sp. | reverse complement strand
CCGTCGAAACGCTGCCGACGACGGCGCCGACGGATTTTTCGAAACCGTTGGCCAACTCGTGCATGATTTGCGTGCGTTCTTCGGCGTTGCGTTGGCGTTCCATTTCCTGTTGTTTGCGCAGATCCTGGTTTTCGATGGCGTTCTGGCGAAATATCTCGACGGCGTCGGCCATTTCGCCGATCTCGTCATGACGTCCCGTGGCGGGGATGATCAGGTCAACCTCGCCTTCCGCCAAACGGCCCATGGCGTCGGTCATGCCACGCAGCGGCGCACTGATGCCACGGTCCAGGAAGATCAACACGATGATGGCGATGACCGCCGCCACGGCGCCGGAAATAAGCTGCAGGGTGACCGATTTCTTCGCCGAATCGACGGCGTTTTCGCGAAACAGGAAGGCTTGTTCGGTGGAGTATTCAACCAATAGGTCGAAACCTTCCTCGATTTCGTCGAAGAGCGCCGCGTATTCCGGCGTGTCGCCGCTTCCCGACAACATATTTTTCTTGATTGCGGCCCATTTCTGCATCGCCTGTTGCACAGCGACAATCGTTTCCTGCCCGTCCTTGTTCTGAATCCGCTCCGCCGCCAAGTCCAGGTCTCCGCGCACTGCCTCATCGAGATCGTTGATGGCTTCGCCCAATTCGGAACGGTCGCCGCCGGCCACCAGATCATCCACAGACTGGCGCAGCTTCAGAAAATTCGACAACGATGACCGTGACACCTGGCCGGCGATCAATGGGCCCTCATAAAGCTCATTGGTGAGCGTGCTGAGGCGGGTGATGGTCTGCAATCCATACAGGCCCATGGCCCCGCCGATGAACAGAATTAATGAGAAACCGAGGATAAGTCGCGTGCGTACGGCCATGGTGGCTCCTTTGAAGATCATTGTGCCGGTAAGCTTTCCGACGCTGCCGAATGCCACATCAAGATGGTCCCGGGACAAATGAGTCCCGTTCTTTAGTTGGTGCCCGTTCTCTAGTTGGTGACAGTGACTTTCATCTTCATGCGGGGATGGAATGAGCAGCGCACCTCAAAGGTGCCGGCCTTGGTCAGTTTGATCTTGTTGCTCTGGCCGGGTTTCTGAATCTTGACCTTTATGTATTCAAAACCGGGCGTTTTCGAATAGACATTGTGGCGGATTTTCTTTTTCTCGATGTTTGAGAAGACCATCACGTCACCAACCTTCGCGGTGACTTTCTTGGGGACGAATTTCTTGCCCTTCTGATTGACCATGATTTCGGCGGCTTGGGTGGCGGTCGACATGCCGGCAAGCGCTGCCGCGGCCAAAAATGCGATAAATCTCACGGGTGATTTCATGGGGATGTCCTCTTTTTTCCGTCAACGCCGGCATGCCGCTTCGGCATGCCGTCCGATAGCCCTAGATTACCCCATCAGTCCAGGTTCGAAATTCAACTCACTTCACATGGAAGTGACACGACCGCGAGCACGGAAATGCCGCCGAGGCGTGCCCTGTTGGCAAGCCACGGCGCCGCATTCATGTGGATTAGAATTTTGAAATATAAGCGCAATCTTCGAGAATTCCGGAACATTTCCCGGGTCTGGGCGATTACGCCAAAAGGCAGAAACTGAACTGCAGCCCGGCGGTTCGCGGTAAAACGGCCGGTCCAACTCACAATTTCAAACCATGCCGGGGCATCAACTAGTTGTACTATGGCATTGCGGGGAAGGCCGGCCGGACATCGCGCCGTCCACCAACGCGTCCGGCATTATCGTTTCTTCAGCGCCCGAAGGTCGTGGGCGTGGGGCAGGGTACGTGGGTCTTGGTTCTCTTCGAAGATCATGTGCTTGAGGACCTTTTGCGTGCCGGTGACGGGCAGCCGATCGACGAACACCACCCAGCCCGGTGCCTTGTAGTATGCGAGGCGTTGAAAACAGTAATCGAATAACTGCCGCGCCAGTTGCTGATCGCCGGACCCTTCCGACAGCACCACGCAGGCCAGCACCTCTTCTTCGCGCATTTCGTCTTCGATGGCGATGACGGCGACTTGCGCCACTGACGGGTGGCTCTGCAGACAGGCTTCAACCTCCGCCGCGGCGATGTTTTCCCCGGAACGGCGGATGATGTTCTTCTTGCGGTCGACGAAATAAAGCATGCCCGTTTCGTCCTGACGTACCGTATCGCCGGTGTGGAACCAGCCGCCGCGCCAAGCCTCCTCGGTGGCGTCCGGTTGATTGAGGTAGCCCGAAAACGCGCCCTTGCGGGGCGTCTCGGCCGAATGACGGATAATCATTTCACCAGGTTCCCCGAAAATCACGTCCCGGTCATCGCCATCGACGACACGCACGTCCAAGCCCGGGACAGGCCGGCCCATGGCGCGGCTGTCGATCTGGCGCGGTTCATGACAGTCGGCCAGGATGCGGCACATTTCAGTCATCCCCCAGACCTCGATCAGGGGAAAGCCGAAGCGGTCCTCAAAGGCGGCATGCACGGTCGGCTCAACGCCGGCGCCGAGCCCCCACTTAACGCCGTGTCGGCGGTCCCCATCATCTGCCGGTTCGTTCATCAGCACTGGCACGATGACGCCCAGGTAGTGGATGGCCGTGGCCCTTGTTTCTCTTATCTCCGGCCACCACGCGGTTCGGCGGAAGCGTTCTGGGAGAATTTGACAGTTGCCGCTGAGCATCGCCGCGAAGAACAGAAAGATGCCGGCGTTGACGTGAAACAGTGGCAATGGACAATATATCCGTTCGGCACCTTCATCGAAGCTCAGGCGGCCGCCACGGTTGGCGTACCACGCGCCCATCATCAATTCGTACTCGTGGCCCAGGATGCAACCTTTGGGCCGCCCCGTGGTGCCCGATGTATAGAGCAGGCTAGCCTCCGATTGGGGATGGACGGGATCTTCGGATGGTGCCGGGCAGGGCGCCGCAGCGAAACCATCGCCATCGCCGTGATCCAGCAGGCTGAGCGCCAAACGCCGCCCGCTTTCGGTAATGCCGGCCTGCATCTGTTCGCCCCGCTCGGCAATGGCGATGGCCAGATCGGCGTCCGAATCGGTCAACAAATAGGCGATTTCCGCAGCCCGATAGTCCGGATTGACCGGCACCCAGGAAATACCCAACCGGCCCAAGGCCAGTTTGAGCAGCAACATTTCCGGGCGGTTTTCCGCCATCACAGCGATGCGGTGGCCGTGGCCATAGCCGGCATCGCGCAGCGCGCGGGCATAGGTGTCAACGATCTGCGCGGCTTGGCGAAAAGTGATCGTCCTGCCGTCGGGCGCATAAGTCCGCTTTTGGTCACGGGGTACGGTGAGAAACGTATGGTCGGCGTAATGCGCAGCGCATTCGCAGAACACGTCGTCAATTGTCCGGCCGTCAATCTGAATGGCCATCATCTCACCTTTCGAAGCCCAAACGCGACCCCTGGCCGGTGCCGGATACCAAGATGCACCGCCAGGCGCCGCGAGGGAAACCCTCTTTTCCGCCGGGGTCTTTGGTCCTATAAGTCCGGCATCACCGTCACGTTTCGAAAATCCGAGTAGGCCCATGTTCGATATCAAATGGATTCGCGAAAATCCCGACGCCTTCGATGAAGGTTTGGCGCGCCGCCGCCTGGAACCCCGTTCGGCGGCGTTGATCGCCATGGATCAGGTGCGCCGCGACGCCCATACCCGGGCCCAGGAAATTCAGACCGAGCGCAACGCGCTATCGAAGGAAATCGGCGCCGCCAAGGCGCGCGGTGAAAACACCGAGGATATCATCGCCAAGGTGTCCGAAAGCAAAACGGCGGGCGCCGAGGCAGAGCAGGCGGCTGCCGCCGCGCAGGCGGAACTGGACGATGTGCTGGCTGGCATTCCGAACCTGCCGTTCGATGATGTCCCCGTTGGCGACAGCGAAGATGACAATGTCGAGGCCCGCCGGTGGGGCACGCCGCCGGCATTCGAATTCGCCGTCAAGGACCACGTCGAATTGGGCGAAGGCCTGGGCATGATGGATTTTGAACGGGCCGCGAAAATTTCCGGTTCACGGTTCGTCGTCCTCACCGGCGCCCTGGCCCGCATGGAACGCGCCCTGGCCAACTTCATGCTCAACTTGCACACCCGCGAAAACGGCTACACGGAGATCAATCCGCCGGCCCTGGTCAATGACGCGACCATGTTCGGCACCGGCCAGTTGCCGAAATTCGGCGAAGACCTGTTCCGCACGGAAGAGGGATACTGGATGATCCCGACGGCCGAGGTGCCGCTGACCAACATGGTCGCCGGCGACATTCTCGACGCGGACAAGCTGCCCAAGCGCATGACCGCCATGACCTGGTGTTTCCGCTCCGAGGCCGGGGCGGCGGGTAAGGATACCCGCGGCATGATCCGCCAGCACCAGTTCACCAAGGTTGAGATGGTGTCCGTGACCACGCCGGAACAGTCGACGGATGAATTGGAGCGCATGACCGCCTGCGCGGAAGACGTATTGCAGCGCCTGGAACTTCCCTATCGAACCGTCGTGCTGTGTACCGGCGACATGGGTTTCGGTGCCCGCAAGACCTACGACATCGAGGTTTGGTTGCCGGCCCAGGGCACCTACCGGGAAATCTCATCGTGTTCCAACTGCGGTGATTTCCAGGCCCGGCGTATGAAATCGCGCTGCCGTGCCCAGGGCGAGAAAGACATCCGCTTCGTGCACACCCTGAACGGGTCGGGGTTGGCGGTCGGGCGTACCTTGATCGCGATCATGGAGAACTACCAACACGAAGATGGCTCCATTGTCGTGCCGGCGGCACTGAAACATTACATGGGCGGCGTTGATGTGATCCGCCCAGCGGAGGCGTGAGGCCGTGAATCTGAAGAAAGCGCGGGTGCTGATCTCCAATGACGACGGCATTCACGCGCCGGGACTGAAGGTGCTGGAGCGGGTCGCGAAGAAACTTTTCGGCGAGGTCTGGGTGGTCGCCCCGGAAACGGAGCAGAGCGCCGCCAGCCATTCGCTGACATTGCGCCAGCCGCTGCGCATCCGCCGCGTCGCGGCACGCCGCTATGCTGTCGACGGAACGCCAACGGACAGTGTGTTGCTGGGCATCCAGGAAGTCATGAAGGCCCAACGTCCCGACCTGGTGCTGTCCGGCATCAACCGGGGCGGCAACCTGGGGGAGGACATCACCTATTCGGGGACCGTCGCGGCGGCCATGGAAGGGACGCTTCTGGGCTTGCCGTCGGTGGCGCTTTCACAACACTATAAGGACCGCCAGTCCGTTTCCTGGCGTACGTCCGAGCACTGGACGGCGACGGTCTTGAAGCACTTGTTCAAGATCGACTGGCCGCGTGGCGTACTTATGAACGTTAATTTTCCCGATGTACCGGTCAAGTCGGTAACCGGCATCGACGTCGTCCGCCAGGGACGGCGAAAGATCGGCGGTGCGCTCACACCTGGCACCGATCCGCGCGGCGACCGCTATTATTGGGTCGGCCCGCAGCGCGATGAAGACGCCTTCAAGGCTGGCACGGATTTGAGCTCGGTGACGGCGGGCGCCATTGCGATCACGCCGCTGACCTTGGACCTGACCCACGCAGCCACCTTGCGTAAGCTGAAGGTCGCTATCCGGTGAACGGGGATCGGCACCCGGGTCAGTCCCAACAGGCCTTGATCGGGGCGTTAATCCTGGAATTGCGGCAAAGCGGCGTCACCGAGGCGCGCGTTCTGGCTGCCATCGAGCAGACCCCGCGCGATCTGTTTTTGCCCGAACCGTTCAAGGCTCGGGCGTTTGAAAACGTCGCGCTGCCCATCGGCCACCACCAGACGGTCAGCCAGCCCAGCGTCGTCGGTCTGATGACCCAAGAATTGGAGGTCACGGACCGCCACAAGGTGTTGGAGATCGGCACCGGGTCGGGCTATCAGGCGATTATCTTGGCGAAACTCTGCCGGCGGCTGTATACGGTCGAACGGCATCCGGAACTTCTCAAGGTCGCGGAGACACGGTTCATTGAGATGAAACTGACGAACATCACCGCCATCGCCGGCGACGGCGCCGGCGGCTGGCCCGAACAGGCGCCTTTTGAGCGTATTTTGGTCGCCGCCGCCGCCGCCGACGTGCCGCCCGTGCTGTTCGACCAATTGGCCGTCGGTGGCATCATGATTGTGCCCGTCGGCCTGGACGAGGCCGATCAGCGGCTTATTAAGGTGACCCGCACGGCAGACGGCGCCGAAACCCGCGATCTGGGGCCGACGCGGTTTGTGCCGTTGGTTGATGGCCTGGCAGATGCGGATTCTTGAGCGCCGTTGCAGGCGATCATTACCTGGACAATAATCGATTTATGATTCGGAAACTCCGCCCCGCCCTTGCCGTGTTGGCGACGCTGCTGTTGGTGGCCGCCTGCGCGGCGACGGAGTGGCCACTGCAGACCCAAGTGCGCAAGGAGGTCGAAGGCGGCCAACAGGTGTCCGGCACGTTAACGGGTGCCGCGGCCTTCCGTGGTGCCACTGCGGTGACCGTCGGCCGGGGCGATTCGGTCTATGCCCTAAGCCGCCGTCATGGCGTGTCCATACGCGCCATCATCGTCGCCAACGGGTTAGCCCCGCCATTTCACTTGCGCGTCGGGCAACGGATCGTGTTGCCGCGCAATCCGGAATACGTGGTCAAGAAAGGCGATACCTTGTCTGAGATCGCGGCGGCGCGGGGCATTGGTATGTACGATCTGGCGCGGCTCAATGGATTGAAGCCGCCCTACGTTATTTTCGCCCAGCAGCGGTTGCGGTTGCCGCGGACGGCGGGTGCGTCGGCAACTTCTGTTGTTGCGTCGGACGGTCGTGTGAAGACCGTCGCCATCAGTCCCGATGCCGGCAAACCGTCCACTGCTCGACAGGCAAGCCTGCCGCCGTTGCCGAAGAAACCGCCGGCCTGGGCGACGGCGCCCCGCAAATCATCGGTCCGGGCCAAATCGGCGCCTGTCGCGGCGCGGCCGGCTGCCGTCCGGGCGGTGCCGAAACCGGCGCCCCGGGCTGGCAAGGGGTTCCAGTGGCCGGTGCGGGGCCGGATCATCTCATCGTACGGCGCCAAATCGAAGGGCCTGCGTAACGACGGCATCAATATCGCGGCGCCCCGCGGCGCCCCCGTTGTTGCCGCGGACAATGGGGTTGTGGTCTATGCCGGCAACGAGCTGCGCGGCTTCGGCAATCTGGTCTTGGTCAAACACCGGGGCGGCTGGGTGTCGGCCTACGCCCACAACGAAGACCTCAAGGTGCGGCGCGGCGACCGCGTGAAGAAGGGCCAACGCATCGCCTCGGTCGGCTCGACCGGCGGCGTGACGTCGCCGCAATTGCACTTCGAACTTCGAAAGGGCCGCCGGGCCCGCGATCCGCGCAAGTATCTGCGCCGGGTTTAGAGTGGTTCTATTTCAGCTTGTGCCACGCTCACCGCGCCGCCTTATTTCGTGCAGGCCAGCATGGAGTTGGCAACCATGGCGCCGGTGCTGACGGCGGCAGTCGAAAGACTGAAGCCGCTGGTGCCGCTTGTCTGCTTATTGATGAAGGCGGCCAACGCCGTCGCCGGCAGGCTCTGGGCGAGGCTTTTGAGCGTGCACGAACAGGTGCTTTCGCTGGCCGATTTGGCGCCGGTGCACCAATCCATGAACTGTTGGGTCTCGGTGGCGGAATAGGTTTCCAGGGCCGGCACCGGTCGAGCCCATAGGAGCGCGCCAAAAATCAATGAAATAGCAACAATTCCCTTTGCGCGGACCATCCCGGTCTCCTTATTCTGGTGGGCATGCCTAGCTTGCCGCCGGACCCCGGCGGCGTCAATGGGCGTTCGAGAAGGGAGTTTTACATGAAGCGCTTCACCGTTAGCTATCTAGGGATACTTATCGCTGCATGGATCGTGAGCGCGCCGTCACCGGCCGGCGCCGAGAGGCTTCGCGTCGACGACCGGGTGTTCAGTGATCGCGCCGCCGGACATGCCCTGGCTGGTGATATGCGCCGCGCGCGGCGGGCCGCGGCGCGCATTGACCGTCTCGATATCCGCGACCATGCACTTGCCCGGGTGGTCGTAATTCTGACCCGGGGTGGCAAGGAGAAGGCCGCCCTGGTGGTGTTGTCGCGCATATCGGACGCCGGCCGCCGCGATGACGCCATGGTCGATATGGGCATTGCCCTGGCCGGCCGCGGCCGGCTGGCGGAAGCGCAAAAACTGGCTTTCCATCTGGACCCCTGGCGTCGCGACAGGGTGCGCGCCGCCGTCGCCATGGCCTTGGCGGCACGTGGGCGGGTGCGCGCCGGTTGGCAAGCTGCGCTTGGCACCAACGATCTGCCGCGCCGCCGCGAAGCCCTGGTCGCCTTCCGTGGCGGCCTGGCCCATGCGATCAAGCCGGAGGCGGCGCTGGGCGCCGCCCTGGGCGCCAAGACGCGGCGTGGCCGGGTACTGTCGCTGTTGGCCGTGGCCCGGCGTCTGGTTCTGGACGGCAAACCGAAGCACGCCATGACGGCGCTGACCTGGGCGCGCCAGCAATCGCAGAAGTTGGCCGCCGGCGCGGCCTTGCGCAACCGGGCCGCCGCCGATGCGGCGATGATCTTGCTGCGGGCCGGGGATGTGGAAGGCGCCCGTCGGTCGGCGGTGGCGGTTGCCGATGTGGCGCTGCGCCAGTTCCTGTTGCGTCATATCGATGAACTGCGGATGTTCATGCCATAGACGGTGCCTGGCGCCAATCCATGAATTGCCGGGGCTGGTGGGGCGAATAGGAGATCAGCGTTGCCGCCGGCAATATCCTTTGTACGATCCGTTCTATCGTCGCTATCATGAATTTCGGATGAGTTGGCGTCATGCGGCGGCGCCAACGGAACGGCGGCGGAAGAAAAATCTTGAGACGCCTTAATCTGCATTTTCTGGCGGCGATTGCCGGGGCTGGACTGCTGTCGGCGACGGGGCTGGTGTCGGGCCAATCCTTGAAGGTTGATGACCGGGTACACAGTGACCGCGCCGCTGGCCTTGCCATCGCCGGTAATACTGAGGGCGCGCTCCAGACCGCCAGCCGTATTGCGCGTCCGGACCGGCGAGAACGCACGTTTGCCCGTGTTGCGATAATTCTGACGCGGGCCGGAAAGGATAAAGCGGCCCGGGTAATGCTGTCTCGGATCGATGATGCCGGGCGCCGTGACGATGCCGCGGCGGACGTCGGAATCATCTTGGCGCGCCGGGCAAAGCTGGCGGAAGCCGATAAATTGGCGGCAAGCCTGAATTCCCGGCGTCGCGATCAGATTCGCGCCGTCATGGCTGCCGTTCTGGCCGAAAAGGGCCGCATCCGGGACGGCCGTGCGATGGCGCGTCGTGCCAGCGATCTGCAGCGCCGCCGCCAATCTCTTGTCGCCTACCGCGGCGGATTGGCGCGGTCCATGTCGGCCAGCGAGGCCGTGGGGGTCGCCCGCAGCGCCGAAACCGCGGTGGACAGAGTCCTGTCGATGCTGGCCGTGGTGCGGCGGTTGATGCTCGACGGCAAGATCTCAGAGGCCTTGCCGGCCCTGTCCTGGGTCCGCCAGCAGGCGCCGAAAACGACAGCGGGCACGGCGCTTCGTCAACGTGCCGCCGCCGATACGGCAATGATCTTGTTGCAGGCCGGCGATTTGCAAGGGGCACGCGAGGCCGCCGCCGACGTGGCCGACCAGGGTCTGCGTCAGTTCCTGTTGCGCCAAATCGATGAGACGCGGCAGGTCCTGCCTTAGCGGTTCTTAACGAAGGAGCGCGGATTATTCCAAGTCGATGGGCTTACCCAGACGTCCGGCCAGGTCCTGGATATATTGCCAGGCAACGCGGCCTGAGCGCGCGCCGCGGGTCACCGCCCATTCCTTGGCTTCCGCTTCCAAATTGATCGATGGATCGTCCAGACCAATGCGCCTGGCATAACCTTCAATGATCGCAAAGAAGGTTTTCTGATCGCAGTTGTGGAAACCAAGCCACAGCCCGAAACGGTCCGACAGCGAGACTTTTTCCTCGACCGCTTCCGACGTGTGGATGGCGGTGGAACGTTCGTTCTCGATCATGTCGCGGGCCATCAGGTGGCGGCGGTTCGAAGTGGCATAAAAGATGACGTTGTCCGGCCGGCCTTCGACGCCGCCCTCCAACACCGCTTTCAGGGACTTGTACGAATCGTCCAAGGCATCGAAAGAGAGATCGTCACAGAAGATCAGGCAATTCCGCCCGCCGTCGCGCACTGTGGACAATAAACGGGGCAGCGATGAGATGTCTTCGCGGTGCAATTCCACCAACGCCAGGATGCCCGGCGTTTGACGGTTGATCTCCGCATGCACGGCCTTGACCAGGGAGCTTTTGCCGGTGCCGCGGGCACCCCACAGAAGCGCGTTGTTGGCGGGCAGGCCGGTGGCGAACCGCCGGGTGTTATCGAAAAGCGTTTCGGTCTGCCGGTCGATGCCCTTCAGAAGGTCGATGGGAATGCGGTTGACCTTATGCACAGGCACCAAACGATCACCGTCAGCCTGCCAGACGAAGGCGTCGGCGGCGGTCAGGTTGTTGCCGGCGGCGGCTGGCGGTGCCAACCGGTCGAGGGCATCGGCGATGCGGGACAGCAGGGGGGTGAATTGGTCTTCGCTCATGGTCATCATCTTCTTGTCTCGGAAAGTCAGGAACCTAGGGGCGGCGAGCGGCGGCGTCAATCGTCGCTGGGCAGGTTCAGTCCGTAGCGTTAGAGGAGCCGGTCCGCGAATACAACGTTGCCGGCCCTCATTGGCAAACGAAACGGATGCCTTGAAATGCGTGCGGGTTGTTTGCGGACCAAAAACCCATAAGTTTAATTCAGATCGATGTCGATTTTCAGCTATGCGAAGGAGAGACATATGTCCGTTGTTCATGTTGTCGCGGTGATCACCGCGAAACCGGGGAAGCGCGGTGACGTCTTGGCGGCGTTCCACGAAAACATTCCCAATGTATTGGCCGAAGACGGCTGCATCGCTTACGGCCCGACGGTTGACACGGATGGCGTCGGCGCCATTCAGACGGCTTTTGGCGACGATACTTTCGTCGTCATCGAGCAATGGCAAAGCCTCGATCATTTGAAGGCTCATGCCGCCGCCCCGCACATGGCCGCCTACGCGGCGAAAGTGAAGGATCTTTTGTCGGACCGGGTCATTCACGTCCTGTCGCCTACCTGAGTGTCGGCGGCATGAGTGTTGATCTGAGCGGCAAGCACGCCTTCATCACCGGCGCGGCCGGTGGCATCGGCCGCGCCGTCACCGCCGCCTTCATAGAGGCCGGTGCCCATGTCACGGCGGCCGATATCAATGAAGAAGGATTGGCGGCGCTGGAAAATTCTCTGGCGTCCGGCGGCCAACTGACAACGTGCGTCTTGGATATATCCGACCAAACCGCCTGCGCCGCCGTCATTGAGGCAGTGGCCGGGGTCGATATCCTGATCAACAACGGCGCCGTCGGCATGGGCGTGATCCGAGACGATCACCTCGATAATCTGGTCGCCATGGAGGAAATCGTGCCGGCCGTCTGGGACCGCTTTGTCGCCACCAACCTCTCGGGCGCCTGGTATCTGACCCGCGCCGTGGTGCCGGCCATGAAGGCCCTGGGCTGGGGCCGGATCATCACCGTGACGACGTCGATGTTTACGATGCTGCGGCCGAAATTCCATCCCTACGGCCCCGTTAAGGCCGGCCTGGAAGCCATGGCGGCGGGTCACGCCGGTGAGTTCGCCAAGGACGGCATCACCGTCAACGTTGTCGTGCCGGGCGGTCCCACTGATACGCCCTTCGTGCCGGCGGTAACGAAAATGGACCGTAGCGCCATGATCCGCCCGGAAGTCATGGCGCCGCCCATGCTGTGGTTGTGTTCCGACGCCGCAGCCGAGGTGACCGGCAACCGCTATATCGCTGCCAGTTGGGACCCGGATGCGCCGGTTGCCGAGGCCCGCGCGGCGGCGGAAGCGCCGATCGGCTGGCCCGGCTTGGCCGGTGCGCCGGTTTGGCCCGGCGGCAACCCGGACACGTAAGCGAAGGAGAACACGCGATGCCCAGGCTGGACAATAAGGTCGCCTTCATCACCGGCGGCGGTGGCGGCATCGGCCGCGCCACGGCGGAACGTTTCGCCGAGGAGGGCGCGAAAGTGGTGATCGCCGAAATCGATGCCGGGGTCGGTGAGCCGGCTGCGGTTTCGGCGCGGGCCTACGGCGCCGAAACCGGCGGTGATGCGCACTTCATCAAGACTGACGTGAGCGACGCCGATAGCGTCCAGGCGGCGATCGCGGAAACCGTTGATCGCTATGGCCGCCTGGATATTCTGCACAACAACGCCGGCGGCTCGACCCTGCAGGACGGGCCGGTGACGGAAGCCCCCGTGGAGGAATTCTGGCGCTGCATCAACCTGGATTTGTTCGGCACGTTCCTGTGCTCAAAGTACGGCATTCCGGAGATCGCCAAATCCGGCGGCGGTTCGGTCATCAACATGTCGTCGAATGTCGCCCTGATGGCGCTGCCCGGGCGTGATTGCTACACCGCGGCGAAGGGCGCCATCGCGTCGATGACGCGCTCCATGGCGGTCGAATACGCACCCGACAAAATCCGCGTCAACGCCATTGCGCCGTCGGTGACATTGTCAGACCGGGTCAAGAAACTGCTGGCCGCCAGCCCCGAGATCGAGGCCATTTCCGAAACCCATCTGCTGGGCCTGGGCCAGCCCATCCACGTTGCCGATCTGGCCGTCTATCTGGCATCCGACGAAAGCGAGATCACCACCGGTCAGGTGATTTCCGTCGACAGCGGTGTGACGGTGGTTTGAGGGCGTGGCTGCAAAAATATATACTGCAATCAACTGACGGAATGAAACGGGAGGTACAGATGTCGGACTCAGCCAAGGAAGCGGCTTGGAGCTTCGTTCATAATCAGGTCGCCGACGCCGAATGGACGCCCGGCCTGCGCG
>CAZQPC010000128.1:0-12880 GCA_964595005.1 uncultured Magnetovibrio sp. | reverse complement strand
ACAGTATACTATTTAACCGCATGCTCCCCGCCCCTTGCCGCCTTTTTCGGCCGCCCGTGTCCCTTTGGTTTCAATATCCGCCCCGTTTCACGTTCCAGTTCTTCGACAAACGCATCGCTGCCGAGCGGCCGCCCCGTCCGGGAATTCATCCGCAGCCGGTCCAGCAGATCTTCATCCAGCCCCCCGTGCAGCCCCCCGTGCAGCCCCCCGTGCAGCCCAGCGTGCAGCCCAGCGTGCAGATAGGCCGCCCATGGTCCGTAGTCCGCCAACGGCGGTGCCGGGGCGAGCAGCGGATCGGCGGCACCGCCCAGCCGCGCCGGCGCGCTGGACCAGGGCCACGCCCCCGGCGCGTCAACCAGGCCGGCCCGCACCGGGTTCAATTCCACATAGCGGACCGCGTGATAGAGGTAGTCCGCATCCATGGCGAAAGAGTGGAACCGCTCTTGCCACAAATGACCGCGCCAGCCTTCGCGGAAATTGACCCGTCGGGTGTAGCGCCGGTGGGTCTCGGCGACGCCGGCGCGCAGGCTGTCCGTCTCATCGGGGACGGCAATCAGATGGATATGATTGGGCATCAGGCAATAGGCCCAGATGGCCAAGCCGGCGCGCCCGGCATATTCCCTGAGCAACTCGAGATAGGCGGCATAGTCCTCGTCGCCGAAGAACACCTCCTGGCGGCGGTTGCCGCGCTGCGTGACGTGGTGGGGGACGCCGGGAATGACGAGGCGGGCTAATCGGGCCATGGGGGGAGGTTAGCATGCGGAGGCAGAAGAGAAAAAGAAATAGTATACTGTCCCCGTTTTGCATCATCACCCGCATGGCGGCGGACCGACGCTTCAATTCCATCGGGTTCGGTGGCGCAAACGCCACGCCAGAGGCTGTTGCCATCTATATCAACAACACAAATTGCCGTCGTCTTCTGGGAAACGTCTAAACCAACTGAATGGACCATCATTATTCCTCCAATAACACAATAACCACCAAGCTGATGCTCGGATCACAGCATTATCCTAACTTACGAACCGCGCCGCGATTACCGGATGTCCAGACATGACCCAAGGCGGACATACTGAGCCGGCGCTAGGCACCGTATACACGGCTACTTTGACATATTTTCGCCTAGAAACGCTGCAGACATTTTGGCTGCGTCCGCGGTCGCTAAAGGATCGAACTGCTGGATGTGGCCAGAACGGGTCCGGTGGGGCTGAACGTACGCCGCGCGGTCGAAGCCGTGTGTGGCTCCCGGATACACTTTGACGGAAACCGACCGACCGGCTTTCTGGATTTCATGCGCCTTGCTCGCGCATAGGTCCGCTGGTGTCTGTTCGTCGGCGTCTCCGATCAAGATCAGGATAGGTATGTCGGTATCCACGCGGAGATTGTTCCAGCGCTCCACGACATCCGACGGCGCACCGGGTCTGGAAGTGCATGCTGGATAAAAAGCGACGATTGCCCGGAAGCCGGTGGCGTCATTCCGCTGAGTTTGACGGTACGATGGGCTCGCGGTTCGCAGGGCGGCCATGGCGCCGTAGGAGAAACCCATGGCCCCGATGCGGCCTTTATCAACAAAGGGGAGTGTGCGTAGATGTTCGAAGGCGTCCAAGGCGTCCCCCGCCACGTCGTCAACGCTGACCCTATAGTTCCCGCACACGGACCGCTCCCCGCGCGGCCCGAAACTGTCCACCACCAGAGCGACGTACCCGCCCTCTTTCAACCTCTCTGCCCACGCATGGATATGTGGCCGGATTCCGACGCACCCATGAAATAGGCCCACCGCCGGAAACGGGCCAGCGCCGTCAGGTTTGTAAAGGGAGTCCGGCGTCGGTTCGGTAGGGAATTTCAGGAATCCGGCGGACGCCATCGCCTTCTCCCCAGTGATGACGCGGACAAGCGTTCCTTGGCAATGGGTATCGCCTCGCAGCCCGGCCAGCGTAATTCTGTCCCTATCCCATTTTCCCCGCAGACCCCACTGGCCGCTCCTGCCGTTCGACCAGTTGGCGACGCCGGAGAACACGATGTCGCCAACGTCGGAGAAAAAGCCGTCCTCGTGATCAATTTCACCTTCCGATTCAACCGGGTTACCGTGCGTACCATCGAAGAAGTGCCGCAACGTTATCTTGTCGTTCTGCACACGCAGATCGACTTTTTTCTTAAAAACATTTTTATCCGTCCGTTCACACCGAAGGCCACCTTTCCAATGGCCATCGAAATGGTCTGCCCGCGCATCAACAATTCCTGCTACGCCGAAAAGAACAATCGTCAGCAGCCGAAAATATCGATTGAAATAGTCGGAATTGCACACAGTCAATCCCCATTGATGTGGCAGCACAACGTATGCGTCTATCGATAATAGCAGCAATCTGACCGACTGTCGTCACCAGGAGGTTTTCGCGCAGTCAATTCTAGCGGAACTTGGAAATCCCAGTTCAAAAAGTCGAGAATTTGGGATTGCTTCTGACGCAACGGACGGCTACCGCCACCGGAATCGTCATGTCCAGATTTGGCTTTTTTCGGAAGTCGCGCTGCCTATTGATTTATGTCCGCTTTCGGGCGCAAGGCCGAAAAACGATGGCCGTCCTATCCGTGACACCAAGCGCGGCAACGGAAAATGACACGGATGAACGCGAATGGATCGGATAACGGCACGGCGTCTTGAGCGCCGATCCGTTTGTATCCAACCAAATCTCGGGAAGGAATACATACAAGGACGCGGAGGAACGCAGAGAAGGCCCGCCGTCTCCCTCTCTGCGTTCCTCGGCGTCCTCCGCATTGATCTTATCTCGGCACCGCCAACGCCATGACGGCGGGATTTGGCTTGACTTGGCTGTCAATATTTAGTATTATATTCCGTTTTATATGACTTTGACTATTTTGTGGGTATAATACCATGTCGCCTTTCGCCACGTCTTGCCGCGCCATTTTCACGCCGAAGGCCGATAAATGCGGTCAAAATGTCCAATTTGGAGACGAAAATGCGCTCTTATGCGACATTTTATCGCAAACTCGGATAGGACAACCCGTTGAAGCTCAAGGATGTTTTTGAGAAATGCGTACTTTTGAGTACTTTTGTGAACCTTTCGATGGAGAAATTACCGGAACCGGCGGGCGGTACGCGTCGGTAATCCGACGCGTTCGGGGTGGAGCACCGGGCCGGGGTGCGTCGCATGTCGGGCGGCGGACGGGTAAAGGAGCAGGTTGTCATGGCGCAGCAAGGGGAAAATTCCCTCCGGGGGATGAAAGCTGAACAAAATGCCGCAACAAGGCGAGGACTCCCTCCGGGGGATGAAATGGACTTACGCGGCGACGTTAAGTCGCCACGGTTCGATTTCATTCGCCACGGTTCCATTTCATCATTTCATCATTTCATTCATTCTCCGGTCTCGACACCCCGCTTGACCCGCCGCGCCCCGGCTTTTATTGTGCAGCGCGAAAAATGGTGGGGACCATGGAGACCAAGGGCTATCGGAACGCGCTTCGACCGCTTGTTCGCCATCGCATCATTTAGGTTTATCCGGTTTTAGAGGTATCGGCAGGTTTTCCCATGAAAGTACTCGTCGCCGTCAAGCGGGTCGTTGATTACAACGTCAAGATCCGCGTCAAATCCGACCACACGGGGGTCGAAACGGCCAACGTCAAAATGTCCATGAACCCCTTCGACGAGATTGCCGTCGAAGAAGCGGTGCGCCTGAAGGAAGCCGGCACGGCGGACGAAATCATCGCCGTATCGCTGGGTGCCCAGCAGTGCCAGGAGACGATCCGCACGGCCCTGGCCATGGGCGCCGACCGCGGCATTCTGGTGCAGACGGATGATGAGCTGCAGCCCCTGGCCGTGGCCAAGCTGTTGAAGGCGGTCTGTGACACGGAAAGCCCTGATCTGATCATCGTCGGCAAGCAGGCCATTGACGACGACAGCAACCAGACCGGCCAGATGCTGTCGGCGCTGTTGGGCTGGTCCCAGGGGACCTTTGCCTCGGTGCTGAAATTCGATGAGGGCCGTGTCGACGTGACCCGCGAGGTCGACGGCGGATTGCAGACCATTTCGCTGGTCATGCCGGCCGTGATCACCACGGACCTGCGCCTCAATGAGCCCCGCTATGCCAGCCTGCCGAACATCATGAAAGCCAAGAAGAAGCCCATCGACACGTTGACGCCGGACGAACTGGGCGTCGACACGGCACCGCGCCTGAAAACCCTGAAGGTCGTCGAACCGGCGGGGCGCGAAGCCGGCGTCATCGTCGAAACCGTCGCCGAACTGGTCGACAAACTGAAGAACGAAGCGAAGGTGATCTCATGAGCGTCCTGGTCTTTGCAATCCACGACAACGAGGAAATCAAGCCCGCCACCTTGAACGCGGTGGCGGCGGGCAAGGAGATTGGCGAGGTCACCGTGTTGGTGGCCGGTGAAAACTGCCGTGGCGCGGCCGAGGCGGCGGCGAAGATCGACGGCGTGGCCAAGGTGCTGGTCGCCGACGCGAACACCTATGCGAACCGCCTGGCCGAGAACATCGCGCCCCTGGTGGTCAGCCTGGCCGCCGATTACAGCCACATCCTGGCGCCCTCGACGACGACCGGCAAGAACGTCATGCCGCGGGTCGCGGCGCTTCTCGATGTCGCCCAGATCTCCGACATCACGGCGGTCGAAAGCGCCGACACCTTCGAGCGCCCCATTTACGCCGGCAACGCCATGGCGACGGTCCAATCCACCGATGCGGTCAAGGTGATCACGGTGCGGACCACGGCCGTCGACGGGGCTTCGCCGGAAGGCGGCTCGGCGCCCATCGAGGACGCGGCGGCCACCGACGCCGCCGGGCTATCGAGTTTCGTCGGTCAGGAACTGACCAAATCCGAGCGCCCGGAACTGACCAGCGCCGGGATCGTCATCTCGGGCGGCCGCGGCATGCAGTCGGGCGACAACTTCCCCATGCTGGAAGAGGTCGCCGACAAGCTGGGCGCCGCCGTCGGCGCGTCGCGGGCCGCCGTCGACGCGGGCTTCGTGCCGAACGACTATCAGGTCGGACAGACCGGCAAGGTGGTGGCCCCCGACCTCTATATCGCCGTCGGCATCTCCGGTGCCATCCAGCATCTGGCGGGGATGAAGGATTCGAAGGTTATCGTCGCCATCAACAAGGACGAGGAAGCGCCGATCTTCCAGGTCGCCGACTATGGCCTGGTGGCGGATCTTTTCGACGCCGTACCCGAGCTGTCGGCGGAACTGGACAAGTAATCGCGCGATCATCAATAACCAATAAGAAGAACAGGAACGTACCCATGAGCGGCGACATTACGAAGATCGGAGTCATCGGGGCCGGCCAGATGGGCGGCGGCATCGCGCACGTCTGCGCGGCCGGCGGCTATGACGTCTATCTCATCGACCAGAGCGACGAAGCGGTGGCCGGCGGCGTCGAGAAAATGACCGCCAACATGGACCGCGACGTGGCCCGCGGCCGCATGGATGAAGATGTCCGCGATGCGGCGCTCAAAAGGATCACCACGGGAACCGCCTATGAGGGCTTCGCCGATTGCGGCCTGGTCATCGAGGCCGCCGCCGAAGACGAAGACGTGAAGAAGGCCATTCTCAGGACATTGTGCGAGCACCTGGCGGAAGGCGCCCTGATCGCCACCAATACGTCGTCCATTTCCATTACCCGTCTGGCCGCGCAAACGGACCGGCCGGGACAGATCTGCGGCATGCATTTCATGAACCCGGTGCCGCGCATGGAACTGGTCGAATTGATCCGCGGCATCGCCACCGAGGAAGAAACCTACAAGACCGTCCGCGGGGTGACCGAGAGGCTCGGCAAGAAGGCGGTCAACGCGGAAGATTTCCCGGCCTTTATCGTCAACCGCATTCTGCTGCCGATGATCAACGAGGCGATCTATACGCTGTATGAAGGCGTCGGCTCGGTGAAGGCCATCGACACGGCCATGAAACTGGGCACCCACCATCCCATGGGCCCCCTGGAACTGGCCGACTTCATCGGCTTGGACACCTCTTTGGCGATCATGCACGTTTTGCACGACGGCCTGGCCGATACCAAGTACCGGCCTTGTCCGCTGTTGGTGAAATATGTCGAAGCCGGATGGCTGGGCCGCAAGTCGGGCCGTGGCTTCTACGACTATTCCGGCGACGAGCCGGTGCCGACCCGCTGAGCGCGCTTTCCACCCCGGATCATATCATTGCGCTGATCGGCGCCGACGATGCGCGCATGGCCCTGTTGCGGGCCGCGCGCGGCCTCGGCCTGAACGACTGGGCGATCGGCGCCGGGTTCGTGCGCGCCGCCGTCTGGGACAGGCTTTCAAGGGTTTCGGCGCCGACGCCGCTGGCCGATGTCGATGTCCTCTATTTCGACCACCGCCGTCTCGATCGGGGTTGCGAACAACGCCATCAGCGCCGGCTCTTGCGGCACGACCCTGCGGTGCCCTGGTCGGTGAAAAACCAGGCCCGCATGCATAAGAACAACCATGAGCGGCCCTACAGATCCACCGACAACGCGATCAGCCGTTGGATCGAAACGCCGACCTGCGTCGCCGTCCGCCTGGAGGCCGATGACACCGTCACCCTGCTGGCACCGCATGGCGTCGACGACCTGTTGGCGCTGCGCACCCGCCCGACGCCGGCGGCGCGCCGCAAGCCGGCCGTCTACCGCCGCCGGCTTAAGGCCAAGAATTGGCGGCGGCTGTGGCCGCGCCTTGTTGTCCGCATGACATGATCGGCGCCGTGCCGCCGTGGCCGCGGGCCAATTGCCTATCGGGGTGCCGATGATGGATACTTCCGCCGTGGACTTCGCAGGCACCATCAATCTGATCGACCACATGGCCGTCGCCGTGTTTGCCGTGACCGGCGCCCTGGTCGCGTCGCGCCGGCAATTGGATATTTTCGGCTTTATCATCCTGGGCACCGCCACGGGCATCGGCGGCGGCTCGATCCGTGACATTCTGCTGGGCCAGTTGCCGGTGTTCTGGGTTCACCAGAGCTCGTACCTGATCGTCTGTGCAGTGATCTCGGCGGTGACGTTCTTTACCTCGCATCTTCTAAATTCCCGCTTCCGCGCCATCCTCTGGCTGGATGCCCTGGGTCTATCGCTGTTTTGTGTCTTGGGCACGGAAAAGGCCCTGGCGGCGGGGACCAATATGATTGTCGCCGTCCTCATGGGAGTGATTTCCGCTACCTTCGGCGGCATCGTCCGCGATGTGCTCAGCGCCGAACGCCCGCTCATATTGGGTCGCGAGATTTACATGACGGCGGCGCTGATCGGCGCCTTGGCTTATGGCCTGGCGCTTTCCCTCGGTCTTAACAATACCCTTGGTGCCGCCATCGGCATGGGTTGCGCCTTCGCCACCCGGGCCGGCGGCCTGAAGCTCGGTTGGAGCCTGCCCGTCTACAAAGCACGGCCACCACGGCCAAGACCTTAAAGACGCCTGGCATTTATTTGCCAGGCCGAAGCCCGTTAAGCGCAATCCAAAATGTGTCCGGTTCAAACTTAAGACATTGATCGGGCGAACCGCGGGTTGATTTTGTCACCCGATGACATCACAAATACGTTTCCGGCTTAAACAGGTGCAGAATTCTCAGGCTTAAATTGCAGCGCAATCGCAAGGTCATCGTACGTTTGGCGCCAGGTATCACGGGATCGCCTGAACGGGTCCCGAATGGTGCGGAACCGGCATGATCATCGCCGCCATTCGGGCCCTGTCATTGGCCAATCTTTTGGTCTTGCCGTTCTGGATTTTTGTCGCCTTCCTGGGCACGCCCATGGACAAGGCATTCCTGTTAAACCGCTATCATCACGACCACGGGCTGATCAACGAAATGGGACCCGTGTCGCTGGGCGCGGCGCTCCTGCTGACATTTCTGTTGGGTGTGTTTATTTATCTGGTGATGACAAAGTGGCGGGCCGCGGTCTGGTCGCGCCGGTTGGTGTACGGCTTGCTGGTCATCGGCGCCATCGGCGCTTTGAATGCCATCCGGATCAATTATCTGCCAAGCCTGAGCATGGCCGGCCTGCTGACCTTTGAGCGTGCCGGGCCCTGGCTGATTTTAGGGGGCGTGCTGGTTGTTGGCTGGCTGATGGTTGCCATGCGGCGCCATGTTGAGCTGCAAACGGAAATCATCTTGATGGGATTGGCGCCACTGGCTCTCATGGTGCTGATCAACGGCGTGTGGGCCATAAGCCTGTTGCGGCTTCCCGACAGCGGCTGGATTTCCAAGAATTACGCGCTTCAAGATTATCGCACAGCGCCCGTGTTCGATGGCCGCCGCGTGCTGATTTTCATCTTTGACGCATGGGATTATGAGGAAACTTTCGAGACCCCGCGGGCCGAAATTCGGTTGCCGGAAATCAACCGCTTGGCAAAGGAATCCATTCTGTTGCGGGCCCGGCCTTTCGATAAGAACACGCTTCGGGCCATTCCTGCGGTTGTCACCGGACGGCCATTAGAGCGTGTTCGTGCGGCCTCCGGTTCCGACCTGAAAGTTCAATATGCCGGCTCACTCGATTGGCTCCGCCTCAGTCAGCAGCAGACCGTTTTCGATGATATCCGGGCGCTGGGCGGGAATGTCGCTCTGGTTGGCACCGCGTATCATCCCTTGTGTTATTTATTCAGGCGCGCCGTTGTATCGTGCGCCGGCATGGGATATTGGCCCCATCGGACACGAGAAAATGTTCTGAGCCGCCTTGATGATGTGGTTCAGGTGATTGTCCAACAATACCCGGCCGTTCGGCGCTTGATGCGCCGGCGTCATATTCAACGCCATGCCTTGCCGGCGGCGGATGCGTATCTGAAGAATGTTGAGCGGATCGAAGCCGCATTGTCCGATCCCCGTCATCATTTGGTATATGTTCACCTGATGATGCCGCACGGGCCTTTCATCTATAACAGCAAGACGGATGATTTTATGCCGGCCAGCCTTGATCCAAAATACTACCCGGATGCCTTGGAGCTTGTCGACCGGACCATCGGCCGCATTCGCGGGGCCATGGAAGCCGATGGATCGTGGTCGAAAACCTTGGTCGCTTTCACCGCCGATCACGGACGCGACGGGCACATCCCGATACTTCTTCACCATCCCCAAGCCGGTCCGATGCCGCCAACGGGAAATGTCACACCCTATGGCTTGCGTGCCCTGGTTTCTGCGTATCTGAAGGGGCAAGCCCCATCGGCGACCGATACATTGGCATTCTTTCGTGTAAGGTGAGGCCCATGGACGGCATCAAACAACGCTCTTCGGTTCCATGTTAAAAATCGCACCCGCCGGATTGGCGCTGGTGATTGTCGGGTTGTCGGCAAGTCCCGCCCTTGCCTATGTCGACCTGGGCGTCGTCACGGTTGTCGTGCAGACCTTGATCGCCGTTGGCGTTGGCGTGGTGATCACGGTGAAGCTTTACTGGCAACGTATCAACGATGCCATTCGCGGCGATAAAAACGGCAAATCAGCGTCGAATTCAGCGTCGGCGGACAATGAGTGAACCGCCGGCCAGCCCCTTTACGCCTGTGGGCCGTCAAAGCCAGAAGCAGTGAACGATGCACGGTTGCATTCCCAATATATGGCATGATCTGAAAGCCTACCGGCGCTTTCTGAAGCTTGATCCGAAGGATCGTGAGATTGTGTTCTACGCGGAGGGCGAGACCTATTGGCGCTACATGGGTCCCGTGCTGGAGCGTCTGGCCGGCGATTACGGGCGCGACGTCTGTTATATAACCTCTTCACCCAGCGATCCGCGCCTCAATTTATCCGCGCCGCAATTTCGATCCTTTCTGATACGCGCCGGTTCGATCCGGACGATTTTTTTCGCGGCCCTCAATTCCAAGGTTTTGGTCATGAGCATGCCGGGGTTGGGTGCGACCTATATACGACGGTCGAAATACCCTGTGCATTACGTGTTCGTGCCGCACGCCATGGTCAGCACGCATATGGTTTTCCCGAAAGGCAGTTACGATCATTTCGATACGGTCTTTTGCGTCGGCCCCCATCACCGGGCTGAATTGGAAGAAGCCAAGGTGATTTATGATCGCGCGGCCCCCGAATTGGTGGATGGCGGCTACGTCTGGCTTGATACGCTGATGGATGAGGCCGCGGCAGGGCCGGTCCCCGGCCCGCAGCACCAAATCATGATCGCGCCGACGTGGGGCGCTTCGAGCCTGCTATCCCATGATATCGAGACCTTAGTCCACTCCCTGCTGGAGGGCGGCAACCGGGTGGTGTTTCGTCCGCATCGGGATTCGTTGATCGATGAAAAAGCCGCCGTTGACCGAGTCATCCAGCAATTCGGCAACAATCCGGCATTTGTGCATGGCGCCGCCGCCGCACGGCCGGATATCATGTTAAAGACACATGTGCTGGTGACGGACTGGTCCGGATCGGCGTTTTCATTCGCCTTTGGTTTCGAGCGGCCCGTATTGTTCGTGGATACGCCGCCGAAAATCAACAATGTGGATTTTCAACGTTATGCCTCGGTCCCGGTGGAAATCTCGCTGCGCAACGAAATCGGCGCGGTGATCGGGCCTGATGAATTGGCCCGGGCATCTCATGTGGTCGAAGATCTGATGTCGCGAAGGGCGGCGATCGCCGAAAAGATTCGCCGTGTCCGGCCGCGCCATGTCTACCGGATGGGCGAAAGCGCGGATTTCACCGCGCGATATATCAACGATTTGATTGCCGGTATGGAACCACAGGACCGGTAGCGCTGCCCGCCGACCCCGTCGGCAACCACTTCTTTGACCGGGGTCAGCTGTTGATCCGGAGTGAATCTAAAAAGGGGCCTAAAAAAATTCGAGAATTTCGTCGAGCGTTGTGTGTGGTGTCCAGCGGGAATAGCGGTCGATCAAACGGGCAATCATTTCGACCGCCGCCACGGGGTGTTCACCGATCGCCGTTTCGGCGGCCAGCACGAGGCCCGTCGCGCCCATATCCAGGGAACTGACGACGTCGTTCACTTCCGCCCGGTTGGGCGATATGGATTCGACCATGCTTTCCAGCAGATTGGTTGCGACGAACACGGGTTTTCCCATGGCGCGGACAAAGGCAATGATCCGGCGTTGGACAAAGGGGATGGACTCGATGGCAACCTGGCTGGACAGATCACCACGATCGATGAGGATCGCGTCGGCGAGCCGGGATATTCCCTCCAGGTTCCGCAGGCCTTCGGTGCTTTCGATTTTAGCGATCAGCGTCGCCGCTTCGCCGATCCGATTGCGAAATTCCGCGACGCCGTCCGGCGTGTTGGCGAACGACAAGGCAAAATGCTTTATCCCCATGTTTCGGCCAATGTCGATCGCCTCAATATCCTTGTTGGTAATGGCGGGCAAGGGGATTGCGCGGTCGATGGATACGGCCTTGTTGCTGCCCACCTTGCCGCTGCGCGCGACGATGCCTTTGGCGACGTCTCCCGATACCTCGGTGACGTGAATTTGGGCGTGATGAAAATCGATGTCGATAAGATCGCCTTCGCGGAAATCGCGGGCCACACCTGCGGGGTAGAAGGCCAGGCAATCGGACCGGCCGGCCGCGTTGTCAAAGGACATTTCAATTGTTTTGCCGGCAACCAGTTGAATGGCGCCTTCGTCGAAACGCGCCGTTCGGATCTGGGCGCCTTCGCTGTCGAGGCAAATCGGCGTGTCGGTGTGTTCCCGGATCAACTCGATCGTCCCTTCCAGGGTCTCGATTTTCGTATGGGACAAGTTAATCCGGAACAGCGACACACCGGCCTCAGTCATGGATTTTATGGTCGGCCCGTCAAGGGAGGCCGGGCCAAGGGTCGCGAGGATCGGGAAATGGGCCAATTCGGTCATCGGGGTTCCTGACGTGTGCGGGCTAGTTTATCGAGTATATCGGTGACGCCATCATCGATACTGCGGGTATTCGTGTCGATGGTCATGTCCGGATCCTGCGGCGGATGATAGGGTTCGTTGTAACCGATCAGCGTCTCAATTTCACCATCGATCGCCTTCCTATAAAGGCCCTTGGGGTCGCGCTCCATACAGACATCAATGGGGCAATCGACGTGGATGACAATCACATCGGGCAACATCTGTCTGACGTAACGGCGGGCATCTTCTTGAGCGGTGAGCGCAGCGACAACGGTGGTCAAACCGGCTTCGGAGGTTCGCCCGGCCAAGTCGGCCAAAGTCTCGACGACACGCAGGCGGTCCTTGTCGGCAAAGCGGATCAAGTCTCCGAAATAGCCGCGAACCTGATCGCCGTCCAAGTGGATTGCCGCGCCGCCAGCACCCCGGAGATGATCAACCAAATGTTCGGCAATGGTCGATTTGCCGGCCGATGTCGGGCCCATGAGCCAGAGGATGGGGGCCGGTTCGCTTTTCGGGAAGAAGGACAATTGTTGCACCGTATGTTTCTGCTTTTTGTCAGTATTGTTTACCATCCGGAAGAAACGTCTGGACAGCACAATGCACCTGGAAATGAAAACCTCAAATTCCGCGTGCAAGAACGTCGGCCCATCATGACTGCGGCAGGCGCGCGGACAATGAAACTATCCCGGTATTGACGCGGGAGAAACGTGGTCAACAGGACCATTGGTGGATTTTTCGGAACCCCTCCGGGGGATCACCCGCTCTAAATCGTGCCCCCGGCACAATTTGGTCACAGTCAGGATGTGCCAAATTGCGAAAGCAATCAGTACGGCGAACAGAGAATTCTAGATGATAAAGATCAGCGCAGAACGTGCACGGGACAGGGTGCGTGACGGACGATGCGGGCGGCGGTGGAACCGAGGAAAAAATCCTGCAGTTCGCGCTTGTGAGACCCGATGACGATGCAGTCGGCACCCACTTGCTCGGCGTAGTCGGTGATTGTGCGTCCGGGATGGCCATGGAGCACCGTGATTTCAGCATCCTTATCTTCGCCAATTCGTTTGGCTAGGCCC
>CAZQPC010000127.1:7321-12920 GCA_964595005.1 uncultured Magnetovibrio sp. | reverse complement strand
TGTCCGCATCAAGGATATAGGGCGGATTGCTGACGACCAGATCGAAGGATCCGATGGTTGACAATATTTCGTCGTCAGCCCACGACCCTTCGACAATTGATACCCTTGCGGCAAGACCCAGATCGTCTGCGTTGGCCTGGGCGACGGCGACCGCGCCGGGACTGCAATCGAGGCCGACGCCGCTGGCCGCCGGCATCTCGTGCAGCAGGGACAGGAGCAAACATCCCGTTCCCGTGCCCAGATCAAGCACCCGCTGATCACCTTCGCGACGGCGCAGGTACTGCAGCCCGGCCTCGACCAAAGTTTCCGAATCGGGCCGTGGGATCAGTGTATCCGCCGTGACCCGGAACGTGAGGCTCCAAAATTCCCGCTCGCCGGTCAGATAGGCAACCGGTTCGTGGGCGCCGCGGCGGTCGACCAGGGCGGCGAACGCGCGCGCCGCCTCCTCCGGCATGGGGTCGTCATCATGGCCGATCAACCAGGCCTGATCACAGCCCAACACATGCGCTGCCAGGACACGGGCATCAAGGCGCGGCGTCTCGACGCCGGCCGCGTTGAGCATTTCCACAGCGCGATGCAGGGCGGCGCCAATGGTTCCCGGGCCGAAAGCCGGGCTCATGTCATTTCGGAAAGCCGACGGGCCTGATCGTCGGTGAGCAAGGCGTCAACGACTTCATCCAGGTCCCCGTCGAGCATCTTGTCCAATTGGTGCAGCGTTAAATTGATCCGGTGGTCGGTGACCCGGCGCTCGGGAAAATTGTAGGTGCGGATGCGCTCTGAGCGGTCGCCGGAACCGACCTGGGAGCGCCGCGTCGCAGCCCGTTCGGCGTCTTTCGCGGCGCGTTCGGCTTCATACAGGCGCGCCCGCAGGACCCGCATGGCCTTGGCCCGGTTTTTATGCTGGGATTTCTCATCTTGCTGGGAGACGACGATGCCGCTGGGGATATGGGTGACGCGGACCGCCGAATCGGTCGTATTGACGGACTGCCCGCCGGGCCCGCTGGCCCGGAAAACATCGATGCGCAGATCCTTCTCATCAACCTGGATGTCGACCTCTTCGGCTTCCGGCATGACCGCCACGGTCGCTGCCGACGTATGAATTCGGCCGCCCGATTCGGTGACCGGCACGCGCTGCACCCGATGCACACCGGACTCGAACTTCAACCGCTGAAACACGTCTTTCCCGGAGACCGATGCAATGGCTTCCTTGTAGCCGCCGATACCGATCTCGTTGGCGCTCATCAGCTCGAATTTCCAACGCCGGTTCTCGGCATATCGCTGATACATGCGGAACAGGTCGGCGGCGAACAAGGCCGCTTCATCGCCGCCGGTGCCGGCCCGGACCTCCAAAATTGCGTTTTTCGAGTCGGCCTCGTCCTTGGGCAGCAACATCAGTTCCACCTGGCGCGCCAGGTTGGGAATGCGGGTCAATAGTTCCTGGCTTTCCGTCTCCGCCATTTCCCGCATCTCGGCGTCGTGTTCGTCGGCCAGCAAGGCGGTCAAATCGTCCAGTTCATCCTGCGCCGCCTTCAGTTCGTTGACCGCGTTGACGACCGGCGTGAGGTCGGAATATTCCTTCGACAACCGGGCGATCTCATCGGGCGCCGGCGCATCGGCGGCCGACATGAGGGCCTGCAATTCATCGTAGCGGGCCAAAACGCGCGCCAGGCTTTGTTCGAGGCTCATTTGTCTTCGTCCTTGTTCGCGGCGGGGTCCGCCGGTGCCGGGTCATCCAATTCGAAAAGTGCCCGCAGGGCGCGTTCCAGGGCCGCCAATTCTCCCGGCGCCGCGGCCGCCGCGCGGCGCAGATTGATGCTGGGATCGTGCAACAATCGATTGAGCAGAATGTGGGTGGCCTTCTCGGCGTCATCGCCGGTTTCGGCCAGCACCTGGCGGCGCATGTCTTCCGCCCGATCGCGCAACAGGCGGATCGCCGGCACGGCGGCGCGCTCGGCACGGCCCCGCATGTAGGCTGCCACTTCCGCCGCGATAATCGTTCTGCCGGTCTCGGCTTCTGATTGGCGGCTGGCGATGCCATCAGAAGCGATCCGTTCGAAATCTTTCAATTCATAGACAAACACGCCGTCGATGCGGTTGGCCGCCGGGTCAACGTCGCCCGGTACCGCCACGTCGGCGACGAAAATGGGCCGGCGCCGGCGCGCCTTGAGGGCCGCTTGAAGCATATCGGTGTTGACCGCGTAGTCGCGGCGGCCAAGTGCACAGATGAGCACGTCGGCTTCCGCCATGGCCTCGGCGCGGGCATCATAATCGACACGGTGGCAGTCCAGTGTCCGCGACAAGGCGGCTGACCGCGAGCCCACGGGATGGGTCACCGACAGACGCTGCAATCCGGCCGCCAGCAGATGTTCGGCGACCATCTGCCCCATGTCGCCGTTGCCAATCATCAAGGCCCTGACGCGCTCCAGGTGCCCGTGAACGTCGCGGACCAGATCGACGCTGGCCGCGGCCATGGAAACGGGCCGCTGACCAATGGCGGTTTCCGTGCGCACTCTTTTCGCCGCCGCGTAGGCGGCCTGCATCAGGGCCTCCAGATCGCCGCCGACCATCCCGGCATCGCGGGCCATTCGATGCGCCGCCTTGACCTGGCCCAACACCTGCGGCTCGCCGATGATCTGGCTGTCGAGGGACGCGGCGACGGCAAAAACCTGTTCGACGGCACGCTCATCCGCAAACACATAATCTTGCCCGTCCAACTCAGCCGGTGCCACACCGCCCTGATCGGTCAGCTGGGCACGGATGATATCGGCCGCGCGCTTTGGCTCGGCATGCATGGCCTGAACCTCGACCCGGTCGCAGGTCGACAGCAACACGGCATCGCCCAAGCCGGCATCGCGGAGCCCTCGGAGGAAAGCCGGAATATCGGCATCGTCCACGAACAACCGGTCCCGGAGACCCAGGGAACTGCTGCGGTGATTGGCGCCGACCACGACCGGCCGGCCGCCAGGTGTTTCCGAGCCTTTCATGGAACCACGCTAACGGTATGGGGACAGTGCGTCGACCAGGGATGAGAATGACGTTTCCGTCTGTTCGCCGCTGTCCATGTCGCGGACCGTCGCCGCCTGTTTCGCCAGTTCATCGTCACCGATGATCACGGCGGCGGCGGCGTTTGCCTTGTTGGCCCGGTTGAGGCGCTTTTTCATGTTGCCGGAATAGCCGACCTCGACCATGTAGCCGGCTTTTCGCAAGTCCCGGGTAATGGTTTGCGTGCGCTGGGCGGCGTCGGCGCCGATGGGAATAACCGCCACGGGGCGGCGCCGGGCTTTGGCATCGCCGGCCATCATGGCCAATCGTTCAACGCCGCCGGCCCAGCCGATGCCCGGTGTCGGCCGGCCGCCCAGTTGTTCGATCAATCCGTCGTAGCGCCCGCCGGCAATGACGGCACCCTGGGCACCCAGGGTCTCGGTGACGAATTCGAAGGCCGTGTGGGTATAGTAATCAAGCCCGCGGACAAGGCTGGGGTCATGGCTGAAGGCGATGCCAAGATCCGTCAGTCCGCCGCAGACCGCATCGAAAAACGCCTGGGACGCATCGTTCAGGTGATCCTTCAACAAAGGCGCGTCGGCGATGATTTCCTGATCGCGGGGTGATTTGGAATCGAACACCCTGAGCGGATTGCGCTCAAGACGCTCCTGACTGTCAGCCGAAAGCTCCGATTTGAACGGCGCCAGATAGGCGATCAGCTTGTCACGGTAGGCGGCCCGGCATTCCGGATCGCCCAAGGAATTGACCAACAAGGTCACGTCATCGGCGACGCCCAAAACCTCCAAGATATGATGCCCGACGGCCAAAACCTCGATATCCGCGGCCGGCCCTTCGACCCCGATAATTTCCACATCAATTTGATGAAACTGCCGCTGACGGCCCTTTTGCGGACGTTCGTAGCGGAACAGGGGACCGCGCGCGAACACCTTGAAGGGGGCTTGGTCGTAGAGCCCGTTGGAGACGAAGGCGCGGCAGATGCCGGCGGTGAATTCCGGACGCAGGGTCATGTGTTCGTCGCCGCTGCGGTTCGGAAAGGTGTACATCTCCTTGGTGACGACGTCCGAGGTCTCACCCATGGTCCGTGAAAACACCTGGGTGAATTCGAACACCGGCGGCGTCATTTCATCGAAACCGTAGCGCTCGGCGATCTCCTGGGCCGTGTCGGTGACCCATTTGTGGCGGCGGAAATCTTCGGGCAGGAGATCATGGGTGCCGCGCACCGGCTGGAAACTGGACATGGTCCCGGGCGCCCTATTCCGCCGCTTCCGAGGTACCGCCGGCACCGTACCGTTGGGCGATGTAATCCTCAACGATCGCTTGGAATTCTTCGGCAATGTTGGCGCCGCGAAGGGTCATGCGCTTCTCGCCGTCGATGAACACCGGTGCCGCCGGTTGTTCACCGGTGCCCGGCAGGCTGATGCCGATATCCGAATGTTTGCTTTCGCCCGGTCCGTTGACGATGCAGCCCATGACGGCGACGTTCATGTCCTCGACGCCCGGGTATTTCTTCTTCCATTCCGGCATGCTGGCCCGAATGAAACCTTGAATGCCGTCCGCCAGTTCCTGAAACACCGTCGACGTGGTGCGCCCGCACCCGGGGCACGCCGTGACCAGCGGCACGAAGGCGCGCAGGCCCATGGTCTGCAGAACTTCCTGGGCGACCACCACTTCCTGGGTGCGGTCACCGCCGGGCGGCGGGGTCAGGGAAATGCGGATTGTGTCGCCAATGCCTTCCTGAAGGAGCACCGACAAAGCCGCCGTCGAGGCAACGATGCCCTTTGATCCCATGCCGGCCTCCGTCAGGCCCAGGTGCAAGGCATAGTCGCCGCGCGCCGCCAGCCCGCGGTAGACGGCAATCAGGCTTTGCACCTCGCTAACCTTGGCGGACAAGATGATCCTGTCACGGCCGAGCCCGATCTCCTCGGCCCGTTCCGCGCTGGCGACGGCGGAAACGATCAGGGCTTCGCGGGTCACCGCATCGGCGGGTTTCGGATTATCGGATTGGGCGTTCTCATCCATCATGCGGATGGCCAAATCCTGATCCAGACTTCCCCAATTGACGCCGATGCGCACCGGCTTATCGTATTTGGCGGCAATCTCAACCATGGTTGAGAACTGGGTATCGCGTTTTTCCCGATGCCCGACGTTGCCGGGATTGATGCGGTACTTGGCCAGGGCTTCGGCGCAGGCCGGATATTCCGTCAGAAGGCTGTGGCCGATATAGTGAAAATCGCCGACCAGGGGCACATTGACGCCCATGCGGTCCAACTGATCGCGAATATGCGGAACCTGGGCCGCGGCCTCCTTGCGGTCGACGGTGATCCGCACCAATTCCGACCCGGCCCGGGACAGGGCCGCCACCTGCGCCGCCGTTGCGCTGGCATCGGCCGTATCCGTGTTGGTCATGGACTGCACGACAATCGGCGCGTCACCGCCAATGGTCACGTGCCCGACCTTCACGGGCACGCTGGCGCGCCGTGTTCGCGGTCCGGTCAATTTGTCCGTCGCCTCACTCAATAGCTGATCCTCTGGGCACCGATAACCGGGCCGGTTTTGCCCCAGTACCGGGCCCGGGTCAATGTCTTCCCATGGCACC
>CAZQPC010000127.1:4396-7221 GCA_964595005.1 uncultured Magnetovibrio sp. | reverse complement strand
GCGGGCATCATTCGCTGACGGCGGTCCCCGCCTTCAGCAGGGCCGGGTCCAATTGAACACCGCGCCGCACCGCACCTTCTTCGCCAATGGGCGGCACCGGTTCGCCATCGACGAGGATTTCCAAGGCCCCGGCATTGCCGGTCAAAAGCCGCAAGCCGAACTTGTCGGGAACACGGTATTCTTCACCGGCTTGCAGCAACCCGTTCAATAGGGTCTCGTTGGAGAAATCGTCTTTAATTTGAATCCAGCTGTTGCTTTTGGCGCGCACCAGCACCCGAGACGGCGGCAACGCGGGGTCCGCGGCAGGTTCTTCCGGCGCGGTTTCGGCGATGGGCTCGGCGGCGGGCTCGGTGGCGGCTTCGGCTTGTGCCGGCTGCTGCGTGCCGGGCAGCGATGCCGTCTCGGTGGGCGGCGGTTGAGACAACGCCGGCGCAGTCGTCTCCGGCGCTGTTTGCGCCGGCGTTGGAGTTCCCGCCGGTTCGGGCGTCGGCGCCACGGCCACCGTCGATGGCGCCGGTTCTGAGGCCGGCGCGCTTTCCGCCGCATCGGCGGAAGCCGTGTCAGCATTGGGCTGTGGCGACGGCGGCGATACGGCGGTTTCGGAAACCGCCGGCGCCGGCACCGGGTCGCTGGACGGTGCCGGTTCAACGCTCACGGTTGGCGCCGAACGGGGGGGTGATGGCTTGGCAATGGGCGGCGTGACGCTTGTTTGCGCAGGCGCAACCGGCGCCGGCGACGACACCGGCTCGGCACTTGGCACCGCCGCGGCGGGCTCAACAGCGGGGACCGGTTGGGCGGGCTTAGGCGCCACCGCCGGCTCAGCGGGCGCGGCGGCTGGTGCCACAGGGGCCGCCTTGGCCGGCGTCATGCTTTCCTTTGGTGGCGTTTGTGCAGGTTTATCGTCAACCTCCGACGCCGACGATTTTGCCGGTGGAGCGGGTTTGTCGTCGTCTTGCGAGACCAGCGCCGCCAATCGGTCCGGCAGCGGCTCAATAAGATCCGCCAGGTAATTTTCATCGGAGGTCGAAATGTACCAGCCGCCATAAGCCAACAAGGCGATCAGCAGACCGATAAACACCAACGCGCCGCCGGGCACACTGGCTTCCGTTACCGGTGTCGGGAACCGCAGATCGGTTTGCGTACCGCCGCCGCCGGTCGCTTCTTCCTTGTAGCGGCGAACCACTTCCTCGCTGTCCAGACCCAGGTGATCCGCATAGGCACGGACGAACCCGACGGCATAGGCCTGGCCCGGCAGGTCGCCGAACCGGCCGTCCTCAATGGCTTCCAAATAGGGATATCGGATGCGCAGCATATCGGCGACGTCGCGCAATTCCTCGCCGACCCGCATCCGCGAGGCCCGCAGCAGCGCACCGATACCCGTGTCGCCGGCTGCCCCGCCGCTGCCGTTCGCCGATCCGGTTGTTGTCTCGCCCATGAATTCCAGCTTTGACCTTTTGGTGGTGAATCCGTATCGCGGGCCGTGCCTCAATGGTACGGTCGCGGGTCCTTGCAATTTATTAAGAGCATCGCCTGAGGCGTGCGATAATCTCACGATTTTTCATACTGTTACAAGGAAGAATGCCGCCCGTCTATAGGCGTGCACCCTGATCGATGGCCAGCGCCATCAAGGCATCGCGCACGGAATGCTCGGGGCCGTCGCAGAGCGGCGGCAGCGCTGCGGCGATGAGCGAAATATCGACGCTCCGCAACATGGCTTTTACCGGGCCCATGGCGGCGGGTGACATGGAAAGCCGGCGAAACCCAAGCCCCAACAGGGCCATCGCCTCCAATGGCCGGCCGGCCATCTCGCCGCAAAGGCTGACGGGAACGCCTTTCGCGTCGCATTGCTCAACGATACTGGCAAGAAATTTCAGGACAATGGGCGACAGCATGTCGTAGCGCCCGGCCAAGCGGGCATCGCCACGGTCCTGGGCGAACAGGAACTGTGCCAGATCGTTGCTGCCGACGCACAGAAAGTCGACGCGCTCCAACAGCGCCGGCATCTGGAACGCCAGGCTGGGCACCTCAAGCATGACCCCGACCGAGACCTTGTTTGGAAGCACCCTGCCTAGGTCCCGCTCGCGCTCGATTTCCATATCCAAGAGGATCCGGGCGGCCGCAAACTCCGCGACCTCGGCGACCATCGGGAACATGACATAGAGCTCGCGGCCCGACGCCGCACGGATCAGGGCCCGCAGCTGCTGGCGCATGAGCGCCGGCCGATCCAGGGAGACCCGAATGGCCCGCCAGCCCATGGCCGGGTTCTCCCCGTCGGCGCCGCCCCAGTGGGGCAGCACCTTGTCGCCGCCGATATCGAGGGTCCGGAACATCACGGGCTTGGTGCCGGCCTGATCGAGAACCTGCGAATAAAGCGTTGTCTGCTCATCGACGCCGAGCAGCTTTGAGCGCGCCATGAAGGCGATTTCCGTCCGGAACAATCCGATCCCGTCGGCATTCCAATCGGCGACATGTTTGAGATCGATCAACAGGCCGGCATTGATGCCCAAACTGACCGCCACGCCGTCGCGGCTTTCGGAGGGTTGATCGACCAATTCCGCATAACGCACCCGTTGTTCGGCCGCATGGCGCACCCCATCTTCGAAGGCGGAAAGCACATCGCCGCCGGGACGCAGAAAAATCTGATGGTTGTCGGCATCGACCACCACCGTATCGCCAGCGTCGATTTGTTGCACAACATCGCGGGCGCGACCGACGACGGGAATATCAAGGGCGCGCGCGATAATGGCGACGTGACTGGCCGGCGACCCCTCTTCCAGGACGACACCGGCGAGGCGTTCGCTGTCGTAGTCCAGCAATTCGGCGGG
>CAZQPC010000127.1:0-4386 GCA_964595005.1 uncultured Magnetovibrio sp. | reverse complement strand
CAAACTGCGGGCAATGAGGATGGCGCGATCAGGAATCTCCCGCACCGTGCTTGCCTCGGCGTCGCCCATGAGATGCAGCAACAATCGGCGGCCCAGATCGTCCAAATCATGGACCCGTTCACGGAGGTAGGAATCCGTGACCGCCGCCATGCGGGCCCGGATGTCGTTCTGCACCCGCTGCACGGCGGCCTCCGCGGTCAGGCCCGTCTCGATGGCATCTTCGATGCGGGTCAACCAGCCGGCATCCTCGGCAATCAGACGGTAGGTTTCCAGAACGTCGCGGTGTTCGCCGCCGTCGGCCATGGCATCGCCGGCCAATAGATCATCCAAGGAGCCGTGCATCTCCGCGAACGCCGCGTGCAGCCGGCTGCGTTCCGCGCCCGGGTCGTCGGCAACAAGCTCACCGATGGCCAAATCCGTCACATGCAGCACTGCCTGACCAACGCCAAGTCCACCATTCAACTCAATGCCTTCGATCCGGACGGGACGGGCCGCCGCCAGTTCCTCGGCAAAAAGCTCATCAGGGTCGATCAATTCACCGCCGGCAATCAGTTCGGCCAACACCATGGCGACGGTTTGAAGAGTTTCGATCTCCTCTTCCGTATAATTTCGACGGGTCCGGTTCTGCACCGCGATAACCCCGACAACGCGGCCGGCACGGAGCACCGGGACGCCCACCATGGAGTGATAGATTTCCTCTCCCGTTTCCGGACGGTAGGCAAAGTTGGGATGTTCCTGGGCATCGGCCAGGGCGAAGGCACGGGCCTTCGCCGCGACATCGCCGACGATGCCTTCGCCGAAGTTCAGCCGCGTCTGATGGACGGCGCTGGGCTTCAGGCCCTGGGTGGCGAACAATACCAGGGAATTGCCGCCGCGCCGCACATAGACGGAACAGACCTCGGCGACCATGTCGGCGGCGATGATCCGGACCACGTCATCGAGACGTTGTTCGGCCGGGTCGGTGCCCGCCATGACGTCACGGATGCGCGCCAGCAGCCGGCGCGGCGCCGAAAGCAGGGGTCCAGATCCGTGTTGGGGGCCGGCGGCTACCATGGTTCGTCGATATCCGTATTGCGATTTAATAATCTGATGCCGAGCCCAATGAGCTCATTGGACGCAGCGTGTTTACGACTGAGCGGGCGGCCTATTCGGCGTCCAGACCGTAGGCCGCATGCAAGGCGCGCAACGCCAATTCCATGTATTCCTCATCGATCAGCACGCTGACCTTGATTTCCGACGTGGAGATGACCTGAATGTTGATGCCCTTTTCGGCCAGCGTGCCAAACATGGTCTGGGCGACACCGGCATGGCTGCGCATGCCGACGCCGATGACCGATACCTTGACCACATCGGAATCGAACAGAATATCGTCGCAGCCCAGTTCGTCTTGCCGGCTGCGCAGGGTATCGACGGCGTGCTGCAGGTCGTTCTCGGTGACCGTGAACGTGAGGTCCGTGGCTTCGCCGTCACCGGACACGCTTTGCACGATCATGTCGACATTGATCCCGGCTTCCGACAAGGGACCGAAGATGGCTGCCGCCACCCCCGGTTGGTCGCGGACCCGCACCAAGGTGATTTTTGCTTCATCGCGGCTATAGGCGATGCCGCTGACAATTTCCTGTTCCACGATCTCATCCTCATCAACGATTAAGGTTCCCGGGACATCTTCGAAGCTGGACAATACCTGCACGCGCTGGCGGGTTTTCATGGCCATTTCGACGGCCCGGGTCTGTAAAACCTTGGCACCCAGCGAAGCCATCTCCAGCATTTCTTCATAGGTGACGCGTTCGAGCTTGCGGGCCTGGGGCACGATACGGGGGTCCGTCGTGTAGACTCCGTTGACGTCCGTATAAATATCGCACCGCTCAGCGCCCAAGGCAGCGGCCAGGGCGACGGCGCTGGTGTCGGTGCCACCACGACCCAGCGTGGTAATGCGGTTGTCGTCGCTTAAACCCTGGAACCCGGCGACGACCGGCACTTCGCCGTTTTTCATGCGCCGATCCAGCTCAGAGACATCAATCCCCTCAATACGGGCCTTGCCGTGCACATTGTCCGTGCGGATCGGCACCTGCCAACCCAGCCAGGACCGTGCCGGGACACCCATGCCCTGTAACACCAAGGCCAACAGGCCGACGGTCACCTGCTCACCGGTGGAGACCACAGTGTCATATTCGCGCGCGTCATACAGCGTCGCCACATCGTCCACATAGCCGACCAATTGATTGGTCACGCCGGCCATCGCCGAGAGCAGCACGGCAACTTCGTGGCCGGCGTCGATCTCGCGTTTGACCTTCTCCGCGACGGCACGGATGCGATCCGTATTGGCGACCGAGGTGCCGCCGAATTTCTGTACGATGCGGGCCATGTTCCGTTTGCTTCCCTAACCGTTCCAGGGTGCGACCATGCCCATACCGCACACCTGTCAGCCGGTTACAGTGGTTTCCGGCGACGGCGGCGAAAATAGTTCTGGTTGCAGCCCAGGCGGCGCATTCATACTCTATGAATGGAACGCATGACAAGCCCGGCCAGCCAGAAATGACCGCAACCACCGCCGACCCCGACGAGATTGCCCAGTTCAACCGACTGTCCGAAAAATGGTGGGATCCGGACGGTGAATTTCGGTCCCTGCATCAGCTGAACCCGGCCCGGCTGGCATTCATCAGGGACCACTCGGCGGCCCACTTCGGCCGTGAACCGCTTGGCGACAAGCCGCTGAAAAGCTTGAAACTCATCGATATCGGCTGCGGCGGCGGCCTGCTGACCGAGCCCATGTGCCGGTTGGGCGCCGACGTGACAGGTATCGACGGCGGCGCCGAAACCATTGCCGCCGCCGCTCACCATGCGGAATTGGTCGGACTGAACATTACCTACCGCCACGTCCTGCCGGAAGACATGCGCCGCGAACGCAAACGCTACGACATCGTCCTCAACATGGAGGTCGTTGAACATGTGGCCGACCGGGCGTTGTTTCTTGAGACGGCCGCAAAACTCCTGAAGCCGGGCGGCGTCATGGTGCTGTCAACCATCAACCGGACATTGAAATCCCTGGCGCTGGCGAAGATCGGCGCCGAATACATCCTGCGCTGGGTGCCGGCGGGCACCCACGATTGGCGCAAATTCGTGCGCCCCTCGGAACTGGCCAATGAACTGGGTCCGCATGGCATGGAGGTTCGCGACCTGAAGGGGTTGAGTTATAATCCGGTGGACGGCAGCTGGCGCCAAAGCCGTGATCTGGCCGTCAACTTCATGATGGTGGCGGTGAAATCCGCGTCTAACTGAACCGGTTGGCCGCGCCGTCCAATATGTCCATGCCGTCGCCGCCCATGCGTTCGGCAATTTTCTTCCGGGTTTTTTCGTTCGAAAGCGTTGGACGCAGATCGACAAGCAAACTGGTCATCAGCCATTCGGCCGCCGATTTGTTGAAGGTCCAGGGCGTGCCGGCGAGATCCTCGTCGGCCGGAATGAGGTTTGAATTGACGACGGCGATCATCCATTCCAGGCGTTTGTCGATGTCATCGAACCGCCGGGCGATATCGACCTCCGCCAGCAGCGTAATTTTTTTCGCTTCCGGCGATTTGAAGACGTCTCCCCAATCCAACCGGCCGCCGGAATCGCGGCGCATCTTGTCGATGAGCGCGCGGGTTCGTTCCTCGTAATTGGCCAACCGGGGTGCACCGAACATCACCAGGATCATGTTCATGTATCCCGGCAGCATACGCCGCGATAGCCGTTCCGGTTGTTGCTGCAGGGTCTGTTCATCGGTGAACCGGTGTTCGAATTTCTTCACCATCAGGCGGTGGAACAGATTGCCGCGCGACTGATCAACCCGCGTCTTCTCGCGCGCCAGGGTGTAGCTTTCGACGGCATCCAGAAATATGGTCTCAATGTCTTGCAGTTGGCTGCGAAACTCCTGGCCCATTTCGGCCACGTCTTCGGCGGTCAAATGACCGTCTTTCTCGCGCACTTTGTCGGCCAGCAGATTGACGAATTTTTCCTGCAGCGCGTCGCCAAGGTCGTCAACGTGCTCTTGCACGGTCTCGGCGGCGGGGCCGCGCGACGGCCCTGCGGCGGCGGATTTCGTTGCGGCTTTCGGCGGTGGCGCATTCGGCGGTGGAGGCGCTTTCGTCTGGCCCTTGTCGGAACGCGACGTTTCCGTTCCGTCGGGACTGAAAAAGGACGCCTCCCAGGCATCCTGACGATCATCGTCCTGGCCCGGCGGCGCCGGTGAGTTCGTATTCATGATGTAACCCCAATAGTGTCCTGGTTCGCCTTAATTTCGGAACCCTTAGAGCACTCTTAAATCAAACGTGCCGTTAGCACGTGGGCGGATAATAACACATGCCGGGCCCATTTGGATACCTTGGGGTATCCGTTCGGATACTTTTG
>CAZQPC010000126.1:0-12994 GCA_964595005.1 uncultured Magnetovibrio sp. | reverse complement strand
CGGTGGTCGCCGTATCAATAAACGAAAACCGCCGGACGCGCAACCACGGCACGTTCATGGCGGCCGCTAAACCGATATCCCGCGCTGTTAGGACCTTCCCGGAGCTTAACAGCACGTCGCCGGCGTTAAAATCCAGACCGGCGGGCCGAATATCTGCGCCTTTGGCTGCTGATTCCTTGATGGTGATGGCATCACCATCGGTTTCCGTGACTTCCTGAATGACGACCGTATCGGCGCCGGCGGGCAGGGGAGCGCCCGTGAAGATACGGCTACATTGGCCGGACTCGACGCGGCCTTGATAGCCGGCACCGGCTTGGGATTCGCCAATTTGCGTGAGCGTCACGGGTACCGAGGTGACATCAGCCGCTTGCACCGCATACCCATCCATTGATGAGACCGCGACAGGCGGTTGGGTGAGCCGCGCGGCAACGTCTTCGGCCAGAACCCGGCCGAGACCATCGGCCAAGGCGACCTGTTCGGCGGAAATCAGCGAAAATCCCCCGGTTACCCGGCCAAGAGCCTCCGCGACGCTCAACATTTCCTGATGTCCACTCATTCGGCTTCAAAGGTTCCCGATTTGCCGCCAGCCTTGTGGACCAGTCGAATCTCCGTCAACTTCATGCCCTTGTCGGCGGCCTTGCACATATCATAAACCGTCAGGGCTGCCACCGAGACCGCCGTCAACGCCTCCATCTCAACGCCCGTTTGACCCGTAAGTTTGCAAGTCGCGGTAATTTCGACCGCACTGCGTTCGGCCAGACATACCAAATCAACTTTAACGGATGATAAGTTAAGAGGGTGACACAGTGGAATGAGGTCCGGGGTACGTTTGGCGCCCATGATCCCCGCCAACTGCGCAACCGACAGAACATCGCCCTTCTTGACGCCGCCATCGATGATCAACGCCATGGTCTCAGGCGCCATGATCACCAGGCCCTTGGCGGTCGCCGATCGTTCCGTTGATGCCTTCTCAGAAACATCAACCATGACGGCATTGCCATCGTCATCCATGTGGGTCAAACGGTTCATGCGGCGTCGGCCTCACGATGCAGCAGGGCCCGCGTCGCCGCCTCCACATCATCTTGGCGCATCAGCGATTCGCCAACCAGGAAACATTGTGCGCCTGCCTTTGCCATGCGGATCAAGTCAGCCGGCGTATAAAGACCGCTTTCAGAAATCAACACCCGGTCATCCGGGACATTGGCCGCCAAGGCCTCGGTCATGGAAATATCCACATCCAAGGTTTTGAGGTTTCGATTGTTGACACCGATCAGCTTGGTTTCCAGTACCAGGGCACGATCCAACTCTTCGCCATCATGGACTTCCACCAATACGTCCATACCCCAATCCGAGGCCGTCGCGGCCAGTTCAGCAGCTTGACCATCGTCCAGGGCCGCCATGATCAAGAGAACGCAATCCGCACCTAGGGCGCGCGATTCAACAATCTGATAGGGCTCCAACATAAAATCCTTGCGCAATACCGGAAGATCGACAACCGCGCGCGCCGCGCGAAGATATTCATCGGCCCCTTGAAAATAAGGCTCATCCGTCAACACGGAAAGACACGATGCCCCGCCGGCTGCATAAGCTCGAGCCAGGGAAGGGGGGTCGAAATCAGCGCGGATAAGGCCTTTCGAAGGCGACGCTTTCTTTATTTCCGCAATCAGACCGTAATCGCCGGCGTCCGTGACGGCGCGAAGGCGCTGCCCAAATCCCCGCGGTGTTGAAGCAATTTTTGCCTCGCGTTCGACTTGATCGATGGACCGTGCCACGCGCCTGGAGGCGACATAGCGGCGCTTGTCATCACAAATTCTGGTCAGAACATCGCCCATTGCCAGGCTCATCCATCCGAATTCGTAATTTCAATCAATTTTTCCAAGGCTTCTCTGGCCTTGCCGTCATCGATGCTGGCCGCCGCCAGGGCCACACCGGCCTTCAAGTTGTCCGCCTTTCCGGCAACCATGAGGCTTGCTGCGGCATTCATCAGAACGATATCGCGGTACGGACCGGCTTCACCATCCAACAGGCCGCGTATTGCCGTCGCGTTGTAGGTGCTGTCGCCGCCTTTCAAATCTTCCAATGTGGCACGGGCAAGGCCGGCATCCTCAGGTGTCACCTCGAAAGTCCGCACGGCACCGTTCTCCAAGGCGGCCACATAGGTCACATCGGTGGTTGTCATCTCGTCCATGCCGTCGGCGCCGTGAACGACCCAGGCGGTTTCGCTACCAAGAATGCCCAACACTTCGGCCATGGGTTCGATCCAGGCCCGGTCAAAAGCGCCGGTGAATTGTCGCTTCACCCCGGCCGGGTTCGAAAGCGGGCCCAGATTGTTGAAAATTGTTCGGATTCCCATGGCCGCGCGAACCGGCATCACGTGTTTCATGGCACTGTGATGGCGCGGCGCCATCATGAACCCGACGCCGGCCTCGGCGATCGATTTTTCCACCAGCGCCATGTCGCAATCCAGATTGACGCCAAGGGCGGTCAGGACGTCCGCCGCCCCGGATTTCGATGTGACGGCTCTGTTGCCGTGCTTCGCGACGGGTACGCCACAGCCCGCGACGACCAAGGCCGTGGCCGTCGACACGTTATAGGTTCCCAAACCGTCGCCGCCGGTGCCGACGATGTCCATGGCGTCGTCGGGCGCCGATATCATCAACGCCTTGGCCCGCATGGCGCGAACCGCGCCGGTGATTTCCTCGACCGCCTCTCCGCGCAGCCGAAGCGCCATCAACAAGGCGCCCATTTGCGAATTTTCGGCCTCGCCGGACATGATGATGTCGAAGGCCTTCTGGGCATCGGCTTCGGAGAGTGCCAGACCATCGGCGACCCGCGCCAGGATGGGTTTCAGGTCTTCACTCATGCGGCGTTCCTCCGCTGCGTCAAATCGATAAAATTCTTCAACATCGCGTGGCCGTGCTCGGAGGCGATACTTTCCGGGTGAAATTGAACGCCATGAATGGGCAGGTCCTTGTGCGAAACCCCTTGGATCACGCCGTCATCGCTGTTTGCCGTCACTTCCAGACAATCGGGCAGGCTTCCCGGATCAACGGTCAAGGAATGATAACGGGTCGCCTGGAAGGGCGACGGGAGACCGTGAAAAATCCCCTTGCCGCCATGCTCAATGGGGCTCATCTTGCCGTGCATGGGCGCCGGAGACCGGACGATTGTTGCACCGAAGTGCTGGGCAATGCTTTGATGGCCCAAACATACCCCCAGCAGGGGTACTTTTCCGGCCGCTTTACCGACCAGTTCCAAGCAAATCCCCGCGTCATCGGGATAGCACGGCCCCGGCGACAGGACGATGGCCTCGGCGCCAAGGGCCATCGCCTCGTCCGCGCTCAGCGCGTCATTCCGGTAAACCACAACGTCGGCACCGACCTCTCCCATGAAATGGCGGAGGTTGTACACGAAACTGTCGTAATTATCAATTAATAGAAACATTACAGTTGATTACACATTTTTCTTAACACATTCAACTGGTCATTCGGGGAATGAATTCGCTCGGCCGGCCACAATGGAACGTCGACCATGAAGGGTCAAGCGAGACGGGCGTTGAATGGGTGGTTGACCTTCCTCTGGCTGGAAGCCTTATATCTACATTATAGTGAACTAGAAGGTTGAGAGTTGCCATGTCTACCGCTGTACTTTCCGGCCATGAACCTGCCGTCACGCCCGGCCTGACAGAACGCCGCCAGCAAACACTGGCGATCCAAGGGATGACCTGTGCCTCTTGTGCCGGCAGCGTGGAAAAAGCCTTGGCATCGGTCGAAGGGGTCATCGGCGCGGAAGTCAACTTGGCGTCCGATCAGGCTTCCGTCACCGTCGCCAATGACCGCGTCAATACTGGAAGCCTCCTGGCCGCCGTAAAAAAGGCCGGGTATGACGCCCGCGAAATCACTGATCCCTTGAGCGATGCGGTCCAAGACGACAAGGCCGCGACACGCCGCCTGCACGGACGGTTCGCCGTCGCAACCCTATTCACCCTGCCCTTCGGCATTGAAATGGCCGGCATGGCCGGCGGCGGCGGCATGTTGATGTCGGCCGCATGGCAGTGGGCCCTGGCGACCCCGGTTCTGATCGTCGCCGCCCTGCAGTTCCTGCGGCCCGCCGTCGGCGCGTTGCTGGCCGGTACCGGCAACATGGATCTGCTGGTCCTGCTGGGCACGGGCGCCGCGTACGGCCTCAGCGTCCACAATGTTCTGGCGGCCGGCGATGGGCACCCGGCCCTGTATTTCGAGGCGACGGCCATGGTCACAACCTTGGTCTTGCTGGGAAAAGTGCTGGAGTCTCGGGCCAAACGGGCAACCACGTCGGCCATCCGCGTGCTCATGGACTTGCGCCCTGAAACAGCCCGCATCGCCGTCGGTGATGTCGAGCAAACCATCCCCGCAGACGCCGTTGCCCGCGGCGATTTGGTCATCGTCAAGCCTGGCGAGCGGTTGCCCGTCGACGGTTTGGTCGAGACCGGCGAAAGCCAGGTGGACGAGGCACTGATCACCGGCGAAAGCCTGCCGGTGACGAAGGGAACGGGAGATTCCGTGACCGGCGGTGCCATCAACGGGTCAGGGTTGCTGCGCATCCGCGCCACGGCCATTGGCGCCGGCACCGTTCTCGCCCGCATGGTCGCCCTGGTGCATGCGGCGCAAGGCTCAAAGGCACCGGTACAACGCCTCGTCGACCGTGTTGCGGCGGTATTCGTACCGATTATCATCGGCGTCGCCATCGCCACTTTCGGCGGATGGCTGGCGGTCGGCGCGCCGTGGCAAACGGCACTCATCCACGCCGTCACTGTCCTTGTCATTGCGTGCCCCTGTGCGCTGGGTCTGGCGACACCGACGGCGGTCATGGTCGGAACCGGTGCGGCGGCCCGCAACGGCATACTGGTCAAGGACGCGGCAGCTCTCGAATCGGCGCACCGGGTCAATACCGTTGTTTTCGACAAAACCGGGACCCTCACCGAAGGCCATCCGACACTCAGGCAAATATTCGCCGTTGCCGGTGATGACGATGATCTCCTTGGCGTTGCCGCTTCGGCCCAGTTGGGCAGCGAGCATCCGATCGGTCGCGCCTTGTTGGTCGCCGCGGAACAAAAAGGTCTTAAGCTGACGCCTCCGGGGACAGCCGAAGCGGTTGCTGGTAAGGGATTGGCCGCGACCGTCGCGGCCCGCCAACTGGTCATCGGCACGCGGCGGCTGATGGCCGATGCGGGTATTCCAACGGATGCCGCCGAGACACATGCCGAAACCTGGGAAACCGAAGGGCTAACAACGGCCTGGGTCGGCGACAAAATGGCCGGCACCTTGCTCGGCGTGTTGGCCGTCGGCGACAGGGTCCGTGAAAGCGCCGGAATCACGGTATCCCGGCTGCATCAGGCGGGTATTTCGACGGTGTTGTTGACCGGCGACAACGCCCGTAGCGCCGATGCCGTGGCGGCTTCGGTCGGCATTCACAGTGTCGAAGCGGAGGTCCTGCCAGAAAACAAGGCTGCAGCAATCGAACGGCTGAAGGCGTCGGGCGCCGTGGTCGCCATGGTCGGCGACGGCGTCAACGATGCGCCGGCCTTGGCAGCGGCAGACGTGGGCATGGCCATGAGTTCGGGCACCGACGTCGCCATGGCAACAGCCGGCATAACGCTGATGCGCCCAGACCCGTCCCTGGTTCCCGCGGCCTTGGAGATATCCACCGCCACTGCCCGGAAGATCCGCCAGAACCTGTTCTGGGCGTTCATATACAATGTCGTCGCCGTCCCGTTGGCGGTGTTCGGCCTGCTGACCCCGGTGGCCGCCGGCGCCGCCATGGCGTTCTCCAGCGTCTCGGTGGTCGGCAATGCGCTTTTGCTGCGTAACTGGAAACCCCGGAAAGAGGAGGCGAGATCGTGAATATTGGAGAAATATCCCGCGATACCGGCGTGACATCTAAAACCATCCGTTATTACGAAAGCATCGGGCTGATCGCAGCGGCGGCGCGCCAAGCCAACGGCTATCGCGATTATGGGCCGAACGATATCGCCGTATTGCGGTTCGTCTCGCGCTCCCGGGCGCTTGGTTTCTCGTTGGACGAGGTCCGCAATCTGCTAACGCTCTGGCACGACAAGGAACGCGCCAGCGCCGACGTCAAAGCGCTGGCATTGGAACACGTAGCCGGTATTGAAAACCGTATCGCCGAACTGCAGTCGATGAAGAATACGCTGCTGGATTTGACCGAGAAATGCCACGGCGATGATCGCCCCGACTGCCCAATCCTGGAGGATTTGGCGGGACCCACGACGATCTCGGCACACGGATAAAAGTAATTTTCGAACCGGTGTGGCTGGGTATCCTAAAAACCGCAAGTTTCGGAGAAATCGGCCATGACCAAAATTCTCGTCATTGACGACGACGAGATCGTCCGCGATATCCTGCGCGCCCAATTTGAAGGCCGCGCCTACCATGTGATTGATGCCGACGACGGAGATTCCGGTGTCGCCCAGGCGCGTGCCGAAAAGCCTGACCTGATGGTCCTCGACATGAACCTTCCGGGGATGACCGGCTTCGAAGTCCTGCCGATCCTGCGCACCCATCCCGAAACCCGGAAAATTCCGGTCATTGCGCTGACCGCCCACGACGGGCCCGACGACCGTGACGCCGCCTATGACGCCGGCTGTGACCGGTATGTATCGAAGCCGGTCGATGCCCAGCGCCTGTTCAAGGCCGTCGATGATCTCATCGCCTAATTACCGCCGATGAACGCCATCCGCATCTGTTGGCCATGAAGTAATATGCAGACCTCGGGTGGCGCGCCCGCATTCCGAACCTTGCGCGGCGTTAGAAATGGCTGCGCCAACGGGACGGACAGGGAACAACTGGTTCCCGGTGCTCACGGGGCGCTATCTTGTTGCTTGCGCAAGGCATTTCGCTGGATCGTGTAGAGTGTGCAGCCGACGATGATGGCGGCCCCGCTCAGTGTCCAGACCGTCGGCACTTCGGCAAAAACCACCATGCCAATGATCGTCGCGAACAACAGCCGTGCATATTCCACTGGCGCCACAGCGACCGCCTCGGCGGCCTTCATGCCCTGGATATAGACCCACTGCATCATCGACATGAGCCCGCCAATGGCCAGGATCAGCGTCAGTTCCCGCCACGTCGGCGTCACCCAAAAGTACAGCGCCGGGCCGACCATGACGGCCGTCACGAAGCAAGATTGATACACCATGATGGTCGATGCCGCCTCGCTCTGTGCCAATTGCCGAAGCACGATCATGATGCCGGCAACAAACAGCGAGGCGACCAGTGCCAGCACCGCATATTGGTTCATGGATTCGGTGCCCGGCCGGATGATAATCAACACCCCAATGAAGCCGATGATGGTCACCGACCAGCGGCGAATGCCGACGACCTCCTTGAGGACGACGATCGCCAACAACGTGGTAAACAGGGTCTTGGCGAAGCTGATCGCCGTCGCCTCGGCCAAGGGCAGATGAACCAGCGCCGTGAAGCCGGTCGCCATGGCCACGGCGGCAAACGCGCCACGCATGAAATGCAGGTGAAAGCGGTTGGTTTTGAACACCGTGGCGTAGTTCTTGATGATCACCGGCGAGATAATAGCGACAACGCAGAGCTGGCGGATGAACAGGATTTCGAAGACCGGTATGCGTTGCCCGACGAACTTGATGACGCCGCCCATGACGGCACCGATCAATGATGCCAACAGAACCCAAAGGGAGCCCCGGACGTTGCCGGGCAGCGCCTGCCAACGATTTTGAATAGAATTCAACATGTCATCCGTTTCTGGAGCCGCGGCAGCACCGGCCAGATTTCTGTTGGCAATCGGGCAAGCACGGAATTTTGAGCTGTCCGCCCTAAGGCAACGTGAAGTTTTGCGAGGTATTGTCAAAACGTCGCCGCGTGTGCCACGAGGGTAAGGGGACCAGCCGGATCGGTCAAACCGGCTCGGCCGGAGCCGGCATGACGGTATTGAACTGTGCAGCATAGACGCCATGAACCCTCCAACGTGGATTCTCGGATCGAACCGTCTGTCCGTCGGATTTTCCTGAGTAAAGATAGCGCCGGTCATCGGAAGTAACCCGGATGGTCATCGGTTAACCAAGATCATGTGCGGTGCCCGCCGACACCGTTACCCTCTCGGTCATTCGTGGACTCGCAACAGGGTAAGGCGGAATTCAATGATCGGCGCGGTCGATATCGTGGAAATTCGGGATGCGGTGAACCGGCAAGGCTATTTCATCGCCAAGGGGTTGGTTCCCGTCGAACTTGTTGAGACCATCCGGGACTTTTGGCTCGAAATATATGCGAACGGGCAACCCGAACAGGTGCTCATCTGGACACCGTATCTGGGCGAGCCCAACAAAATACTCTTTGACCAATCAAGTACGCATCGCCTGTTCCGCAGCTATGACTACCTTTGGAACCAACCGCAACACGCGGCGACGCGGGACCTGGCGATCACCCTGTCGCGGCTGCGTAACCAAATCATCGAAACCTTCGAGCGCGATGGCGAAACCTTCGCCGAAGACCACTTCGGAACCTATATCACGACCACCTATTATCCGGCTGAGGGGGGCTGGCTACACGAACACATCGACGACGTGGAAGGCCACCAGCATTGGCATTTTCAGGTGCCGCTGACTTTTCGGGGAACGCATTATGAAGGCGGCGGGCTTTATTACATGGATCGTGGCGGCAACCGTGTCGATGTCGATGCCGCCGTGGCGCCCGGCGACGTGTTGTTCTTCGATGCCACGCAGCCCCATGGGGTCGACCCCATCCAGCCCTACAAGGACAAGGCCTCCATCGGCCGTATGCAGATGTTCGCCATCCCGACGCTGATGGAACTGCCGGATGAGAATGACCGCATCATCGACCGCATCACCTGGGGCCGTTTCGCCAAGGCCAAGCTGCGGCCGCTCAAATGGAAACTCTTTGGCCGGCCAGACCAACAATACGGCGCCTGAGGATCGTCAGATTTCGGGTCCATAGGCCAAAGGTTGCGGGATGCAGCCTTTGGAGCGCATCACTGCCGTCATGACTTCTTTTTTCGTTGTTCCAGTTCCACATGGCGTTTCAGAACGCCGTTGATCCGGGGCTGCCAACCGGCGCCGCCATTTTTAAAATGCTCAACGATATCCGCATCCAGGCGGATGGTGGTCGAGACTTTTCTTGGTGCTTTTTGAGGGCCGCGGGGGCGGCGGTATTGTTCGAAAATCTTCGCATCATCGTTCGTCGGGGCCATTTGGGGTCTCCGTTTCGGTTATATATAATTTTATTGTTACTACAATTAGTGCCATATGTCAATTAAATTGTAGTAACACTAAGACATTATGAAAAAACCAGACCCGGCCCTTGAAAATTAACGCTCGCATTCACCATGGCCATGTCCCAATTATGGCGATGCCGCGCTAAGGCAATAACCACAAGGGAAACACCAGCCATGATGACTGTCATTCGCGTTGCAGTCCTGGCGCTCGCTACCATTGGGATTGCCGCCTGCCTACCGACATTTGAAGACAGTCATACAACGACGGCGCCTGTTCCAGTGGCAGCGTACGTCGAAATTCCGACCCCCTTCGCCCACGCCTGGACCGAGCCCAGCCATCCGTTCACGGGTGCCGCAGTGATCGACATCGACGGCGACGGCAACCTGGAGATTTTCGTCGGCGGCGGGCGCGGACAGGCGGACATGGTGCTGGGCTTCAAGGACGGTGCCCTGGCCGACCGGACCGCCGGCACCGGCCTCGCGTCGGTGAAGCCGGCGACCCATGGGGCCGCATCGATCGACATGAACGACGACGGATGGGTAGATTTGCTGGTCGCCCGCGAAGACGGCCTGACGCTTTACGTCAACAACGGCGGCACGTTTTCGGCGCAGCCCATTCCGCTGACGCTGCAGCCTGATGCAGTGCCCATGAGCATCGCCGTCTCCGACATGGACGGCGACAGTGACGGCGATCTCTACGTCTCCGTATTCGTCACCTTCCCGGCCTTCAAGAGCGCCACCTTCAACGACCCGGCGCACGCCAAGGCAAACGTCGTTCTGCGCAACGACGGCGGTTTAAAGTTTACGGACGTGACCAAGGCGTCGGGGGCAATGGGCACACAGAACACCTTTCACGCCACCTTCGCCAACCTGGACGGTGACGCGGACCAGGACCTGGTCTTGTCGCAGAACACGGGCGAGATTGAGATTTTCGAAAACAAGGGCGGCGGCACCTTCACCCCGGTGCCGACGAATTCCGGTTATGGGTTTTGGATGGGCCTGGCCGTCGGCGACGTGGATCAGGATGGGGATGCGGACATTTTCGCGTCGAACATCGGCACCTCCATTCCCGACTTCCTGACGTCCGGCGACCTGCGCGCCGATCAACGCCAGAACAGCAACTGGATATTGATGCGCAACGATGGCAATCTGGCGTTCAGCGACGTCACCGAATCCCTGAATTTGACTGGCTATGGATTTTCCTGGGGCGCCCAGTTCGAGGATTTGAACCTGGACGGCCGGATCGATTTATTGGTCGCGCAAAACTACATAAAATGGCCGCCGCACAAAATAGCGCCGCTGCCGGGAAAGGCGTTGCTGCAGTTGGACGCGCCGGAGGGCAGGGGGTTCTATCAGGTGCCGGGCCTCGGCCTGGACAACCCGCTGTTCGGCCAGTCGCCGATCATCGTCGATCTGGACGGCGACGGCCGGGCCGATGTTTTGTGGTTGAACATGAACGGGCCGCTGCGCGCTTTCTTGAACCGCGGCGCCGGGAGCTATCTGACGGTTCGCCTGCCGGACAATGTGGCGGCATTGGGCGCGACGGTCTGCGTGACAACCACGGACGGGCGGAAACGGAGCCGTCAGGTCATCGCCTCCACCGGCCTGATGACCGACCCGACGCCGCATGTGCATTTCGGTTTGGGCGCGGCGACGGGCGTTGAGACCGTCGAGGTCATCACCATGGACGGCCGCCGGACAGCCATCGCCCGGCCGCGTATCAATCGCGCGGTGACAGTTTCCTTGCCCTAAGAGCAGACGCTGGCGCCTACACGGCCTCCCAATTGAAGCGCATGGGCTGCTTGTCGACGAAGCGTTGCACTGCGTCCTTGTGATAGTCCCCCGACAGGCAGATCGCCTGGCCCGCCGCTTCCATCTCAAGGATCGCATCGGCGTCGTTATCAAAGGCCTGGTTGGAGACCCGCTTGGTGATGGCGAAGGCGGCCCGGCTGGCATCCTGCATGCGCCGCGCCAGGGCCAGGGCCGCGGTCTGCAGGCTGTCGGCACCGTAGACTTCCATGACGATGCCCAACGCCTTGGCCTCGGCGGCATCGATGGGCCGGCCCGTGTACATGATTTCCTTGGCGCGTTGCATGCCGATCATGCGGGGCAGGGTGAACAGCACGCCGCAGTCGGGGATGGCGCCGATGCGGCAGAATACAGAACAGAATCGCGCCTGGTCGGAGGCCAGGATGAAATCGGCACACAGCGCCAGGCCGAAACCGCCGCCGTAGGCGGCACCATCGACGGCTGCGATCACCGGAATCTCCAGATTGCGCAACTGCTGCAGCCATTCGTTGAGATCGTAGATCCTCCCACGGATATCCTCCGCCGGCAGGCCGCCGCTCCGGTTGCGCTCAACCATGCCCTTGATATCGCCGCCGCCGGAAAACACCCCGTCGGTGCCGGTCAGGATCAGCGCGTCGATATCCTTTTGGCTTCGGCAAGTGTCGATGACGTTGCGCATATCATCCAGAAAATCAGCGGTAAACGCATTGCGCTGTTTCGGGCGCAACATGGTTGCCGTGGCAATGCCGTCGTCGATGGCAAGCTCAATGGCGGGACGTTGTTCGGGCATGGGTGGGCTCCTCCGTGGACGGGCATTGACCGGTGGGGTGTGAGCGTAACCTAAGGGGAATGGACGGCGTTTGGAAAGACCGCCGACCACCAATCGTTTCATTATCACGCGATGCCGCTTGCTATTTCAGGCGTTCACGGTTGAGCAGTTCGATAGTCCGCCGCCGGGCCTGTGTCGCGTTCAACCCGGTGCCCATTTCGGGATGGTAATGCAGCCACAGGAGGGCCCGGTCCAGAAGCGTCTGTTTGGTGCGTCCCGTTTTGTTGAAGACGCTGCCGGGCGCGTCCGGATGGACGCCCGGAAGGCCCATGGCCTGGGTCAATTTCAAGCTGACGCAATGGGCCCGCGCCGCCTCGCTGATGCCGACGGCGACCCCGATGATGGCGAACGCCAAATCATGGCCGTCCGCCGGCTGAAGCGCCAACATGCAGTCCGGTGAGCCGGTGTTGAGTTCCAAACGGCGCTCGCCGTGACCGAAGGACTTCCGCAGCAATGACAGGGAACGCTTCAATTTGGCACGCCGGCGAAACGCAATGACCACCTGGGTCTTTGCCGTTTCCTCTGAGCTGAGGGGGGAAAAGAATATCGGCATGGGCCGCTGAATGACGCGCCGGATCAAATCACGCGTGTGGGCAACCTTGGTGGCGTCTTCAGTCGTATAGTCGCCGTCGATGGCGATGCGGATGGCGTCCGGCCAACGCCGCGTCCGTGACCATGCCTGACCCTGCTCGGAGGCCAGCGCGACCTTGGCATAGGTCCCGATGATGTCTGATTTTTTCGGCCGACCGGCGTCCGCCAGCGCATGCCCGCTGCCCACGTAGGCGGCAAATAGGGCGGCCGTTAGACAACCGGCGCAGCGGCGGCGTCCATTGGAAGCCATCTTGAACATGTCCCCGCGAGAAAATATGGCCGGTTCCTTCTCCCCAGAGGAACCGGCCCTATCCCGGCGTCAAATTTGCAGTTGACGCCTTACGGTTTGATGTAGGTGTAGCCTTGCTGTTGCAAATGGGAAAGCTCAGCGACGCCGGACGGCACGATGTCCTCGTCGAAAACCTCATACAAATCCTTGTAGGAGATCTTGCGGCCTTTCAGGGTGTTGTTGCAAACGTGGAAGCTGCCGTTCTGTATTTTCAAATTGGCGACCGCCGTCTGCAGCTT
>CAZQPC010000125.1:10485-13188 GCA_964595005.1 uncultured Magnetovibrio sp. | reverse complement strand
GCGGAGCTACAAAGAACACCTGGCACCGCTGATGAAGGGGCTCGGCGTCGACTAGCCCGGCATTTTTTCTGCACCGCTTGTTCTTTACCTTTACGTAAAGGGAAAGTAACGTTTCCGCCGAGGGAGACGACATGGCGGAAACTTGGGGTATCGCCGAACTGGCGTCGGAATTCGGGGTGACGACCCGGACCATCCGGTTTTACGAAGACAAGGGTTTGGTGACGCCCGAACGGCGTGGTCAACGCCGGGTCTATCACGCCCGTGACAAGGTTCGTTTGCAATTGATTATGCGCGGCAAACGCCTTGGGTTCTCCTTGGAGGAAATCCGCGCCATGATCGATATGTATGACGCCGATCCCTCGGAAGTCTCCCAGCTACAGCTGTTTTTGGATAAATTGCGCGAACGCAAATCGCAATTGACTGCGCAGCGCGAAGATATCGATCAGGTGTTGGCAGAAATCGCTGACCGTGAAGCACAGTGCGAACGTCTGCTTGAGGATAAACGCGGGCCCCAAGCGCGCCGCAGTTCGGGATAGGATAACACCATGACGAAATCCATTCGGGTCGGTATTGCCGGCTTGGGCGCCATCGGCATGCCGGTGGCCAAATGGCTGGACGGCGGGATCGCCGGGCTTGAGCTTTCAGGCGTATCGGCCGGCAATAAGCAGCGCGCGGCCGAACGCGTGTCGGACTTCAAAACACCGCCGCCGGTTCTCGACCTGCCGGCCCTGGTCGCGGCATCGGATGTTTTGGTCGAAGCGCTGCCGCCGGACCGTTTTGACGATCTGGCGGATCCGGCCGTCGATGCCGGCAAGACCTTGATCGTGCTGACCTTGACCTCGTTACTGCCGCGCCTTGATTTGGTCGACAAGGCCCGCGGCAGCGGCGCCCAAATCGTCGCGGCAACCGGCGCACTGGTCGGCTTCGACGCGGTGCGGGCGGCCGCCAAGGGTGAGGTCTATTCGGTCACCATGAAAACCCGCAAACCGCCGGAGGGCTTGAAAAAGGCGACCTTCGTGGTCGAGCAGGGGATCAATCTGGACGGCCTCAGCGAGCCGCTTTGTCTATACAGCGGCAGCGTTCGTGACGCGGCTGCGAAATTTCCCGCCAACGTCAATGTCTCCGTCGCCCTGGCCCTGGCCGGTATCGGGCCGGACCGCACCCAGTATGAGATTTGGGCTGATCCGGCCATGGATCGGAACACCCACGAGATCAGCGTCGATGCCGACTCGACCCGTTTCGACATGACCATAGCCGGGGTGCCAACGGAGGAAAACCCGGCCACCGGCAAATTGACGCCGCTGTCGGTCATGGCGACCTTGGAAAGAATGGTGGCGCCGCTGACCGTCGGGACCTGAAACCAATTTCCAACAATGGGAGTATCTGAGGTGCGCCAGACAACAAAACTGCGCCAGTTGCTGAAGTCCGGCGAGACCTTGGTGGTGCCCGGTTGCTACAACGCCATGAGCGCCAAGATCCTGGAGAAGGTCGGGTTTCCGGCCGTCTACATGACCGGCTACGGCACCTCGCTGTCCCTGCTGGGCATGCCCGACGCGGGTCTCGCCACGATGACCGAGATGCACGCCAACGCGCGTTACATCGCCAATGCCGTTGATGTGCCGCTGATCGCCGACGCGGACAACGGCTACGGCAACGCCATCAACGTTATCCGGACGGTCCGTGAGTACATCCAGACCGGTGCCGCCGGCGTCCATATCGAGGACCAGATCATTCCGAAGCGCTGCGGCCACGTCGCCGGGCGCCAGGTCATCCCCATCCATGAAGCCGTCGGCAAGTACCGGGCCGCCGCCGATGCCAGAGATGAGATCGATCCCGATTTCGTGCTCATCGCCCGCACCGATGCCCGCGGCGCCCACGGCGGCAACCTGGACGTCGCCATTGAGCGCGCCAACGCCTACCTGCAAGCCGGCGCCGACCTGGCCTTTGTCGAAGGCCCGACCGACAAGGACGAAGTGGCGCGCATCTGCGCCGAGGTTGCGGGCCCGGTGTTCTATAACCAGACCGGCGTCTCGCCGCGCCTGACGGAAGCCGAAATGAAGGAATTCGGCATCGCCATCACGATCCTGCCCGGCGCCACCATGCGGGTGACCTTGAAAGCGGTCTATGACTTCGCCGTCCAATTGCGCGAAGAAGGCGTCATGACGGAAGCCGGTTTCTTCAAGGATTTCCAAGACCACCCGGTCGGCGATTTTCACACCTTCGCCGGCTTCGACCAGATCAAGGACTGGGAACAGGCCTACTTATCGGAAGACGAGTTGGAAAAATACGCCGATTCCGTCGGCCATCAGCCGGGCGAGGATTGACGGAGGAGAGCCACATGAGCGGACGCTTGCACGATCGCGTCGCCATCATCACCGGCGCCGGCTCGGTCGGCCCCGGCTGGGGCAACGGCAAGGCCACCGCCGTGCGTTTCGCCCAGGAGGGCGCGAAGATTTTTGCCGTCGATCTGAACCCCGGCGCCGCTGAGGAAACCCGCAAAATGATTGCCGATGAAGGCGGCACCTGCGTCACCCACACGGCCGATGTCGCCGACACCGATCAGGTCCAGGCGTTGGTGAAGGCCTGCATGGATGAATTCGGCCGCATCGACATCCTGCACAACAACGTCGGCGGCTCCATGCCCGGCGGCCCGGCCGACATGCCCGAAGATGTCTGGCAAGGCCAGATCGACCACAACCTGAC
>CAZQPC010000125.1:0-10385 GCA_964595005.1 uncultured Magnetovibrio sp. | reverse complement strand
TTCATGGGTGACGGCATGGACACGGCCAACGCCGCCCTGTTCCTGGCCTCCGATGAAGCGCGGTTCATCACCGCGACGGAGATCATCGTCGATGGGGGGCGCTCGGCGGCAAGTCCCTATTGACGGGCATTCGCGGCAACAATATTCGTGAGGTCCCGGGATGGCCCGGGAGGAGGCTGCCTATCTTCGATGCGCAGTCTTTGGCGGGACCGATGTGTCGTTTCAGCGTTGTTACTAGCGGCCGGCGTCCCCAACGGAGGATCACACCGCACTTACGCCGCGCCATATGGCGCCACGGTCACGCTGTGACGGCCCCGGAACATCATCTGTACCCGATTGTACGCCGATGTACGCATCCGTCTACAAATGTACGCATTTTCCGGATCCTTGGGCCGGGTATGTAATGAAATCAAGGTTCTAGGCAGTCCACAAAGGCGACCATATTTGCGACATTTGTCGCATTTGGCCGCGAATGTACGCAATTTCGGCCATCGACGTTCCCGCATGCGACGGTGATCGCCGCCGCAACCCGGTTCTCAATCCCCGAGCCCAACGCGCAAGCATCAGTCCCGGCGGTTCTCCATTCCGGCAAGCGCCGGCCCGGAGCCATCTTCATAATGTTAAATAGCGTGCAACTGCCCATCGTCCGCAGCGCATGAAAGTAACATGGGCAGGTGATATAAGAATTTCAACCCATCATTTGAAAAAATACGGCTATGAATAATGACTGCTGCGCCGACTTCGGTGCGACGGATTACTCAGCCGCTTGAATGACCGGAATTGAGCGAGGCGTTGAAGATGCCGGATGCCTTTATGGGTTTGCAATTGAAAAGCCGCTAAGGTCGGCATACTGCAACTGGGCAACGAGGTAAGCTGATGCACGCTGCACGCATGGAAGACCTACGTGGTCGGCTCGACCAAGCGGGCTTTGACGTCGCCCTGATAACCGACGATGACAGCGTCTACTACCTCACTGGCTACTACGATTATCTTCATATGGATTTTGGCCGTCCGACCATTCTGGTGGTGCCCCGCGACGGCAAAAGCCTGCTGATCACACCGAGCATGGAACGGGACATGGCAGAGGCTGCCGCGCGGGTAGACGGGATTGCGACGTGGAACGATGGGGATGGCAAGGAATGGCGTGAAGAACTGCCGTCTGCGATAACCGCCGCAAAACGTGTCGGTATTGAGCCCGATCAGATGCCGCCCGTGGTGCGCAACTACATCAACCGGATTACCGACGGTTCACAACTTGGCGATGTGACGCCGCTGTTGGCCGATATGCGTATGGTCAAATCGGCGAAAGAACTTCAACAGGCGCGCCACGCCGGTCAGGTTGCCATGACGATGATGGAGGCCGGCAGATCGGTCATCGGTGATGGCGTGCCGGAGTACGAAGTCGCGCTTGCCACATCCCAAGCGGGCACGCGCAAGGCGGCGGCGTTGCTGAGCGCGCACTATGACGATGCCTGCATGTCACCCAATACCCATTTCCTTCAAATCATGGCGTCCGGCAGGGAAATCACCAAGCCGCATCATCGGGCCTCGACGCGCATCATGAAACGCGGCGAACCGGTGTTCCTTTGCTTCTGCGGCATGACCAATTTTCACCGTTTCAAGCTCGGCTTCGACCGCACCTTTTGGATCGGCGAAATTGCCGACAAAACCCAAGCCGATGTTTATGAGGTGGCGGTTGCAAGTCAAAGGGCTGCGCTGGCAGCGCTGCGTCCGGGCGTGACGGCAGAGCGTGTGCATGCCGCTTATGCAGAGGTCATCCAGGACGCAGGCTTCGAATACCCGTTCCGCTGCGGCCGTGCCACCGGTTACAGCTTCCTGGAGAAGCCTCAGTTGGTGTCTGGCGACAAAACCGTCATTCAGCCGGGCATGGTTTTCGCCGTCGACGGCTCGGTAAGTGTCGCAAAGAATTTCCGTGCGCAAGTTGGCGACAGTTTTATTGTGACGGAAGACGGCTATGAACAAATTACCGACCATGCCAAGGAAATTGACGATGTCATCCTTTGAACGCCGCCCCTAACGCTCGCATCGGATCACTTCCCGATGCAGCGCCGATGCTCAATTCATGTCGGGATTGGGGCATGTCGGGACTGGGTTCTTCCAGCCCGAACCCTGGTTCCTCACCTATTTTTCAAACGGCGGTGTCTCGCCCACCGGCATGGCGACCTCGAAGGTGTTGAGGGTGGCCGAGATCAGACCGTAGTACCCGGCCAGAACCACCAGTTCGACGACACCCTGTTCACCAAGCATCTCGCGCGCGGCGGCGTAGCTCTTGTCGCTCACGTGTTGGGTTTCCACCAGTTCCTTGACGAACGCATGGACCGTGACGATGTCGGTATCGTCCGTCGGCAAGGCGACCTGATCGTACATGGCTTGAATGACCGCGTCGTCCAGCCCTTCCTTGCGGGCGATTCGGGCATGCGCCCACCATTCGTACTGAGCCCGCCAGTGCCGGCCGACCGTGAGAATGGCGACTTCCCGGAGAACCGGCGACAGGGTGCCTTCAAAGCGCAGAATTTCGCCCAGGCGCTGTACCGCGTTTCCCGCCGCCGGATGGTGCATGAGGGCATTGAACGGGCCGCGCAGGCCGCCGTCGGGCATCAAAAACTCCTCGGCGGCGCGCGTCGCGCCACGCTTGCCACCGGTGAGGGCGTCGAAAAAGTCTTGTTGATCGGCGGTTAATTCGGATACGGGCAGGGAGGGTATACGGGGCATGGCAATCTCTACGAATCTCGGGATTTAAGCGGGGAGGGGAAAGTAATCGGTCAACCGGCAATCCGCAATGTCGGTCACGGAGGTTGTAAATCGGTCAGGGCAAATGTATATATTATGTAGATACAAGGAGAATGCCATGCATGCCCGGATCGCCAAATGGGGCAACAGCCTCGCGCTCAGATTGCCGAAACCCTTGGCTGATGGTCTCGGACTGACCGACGGCAGTGAGGTCGAACTCAATCTGGCCGATGGGCGTCTCGAACTGACGCCGGCCCGTCCGTCTTATAAACTGAATGACCTGCTCGACGGTATCTCCACCGAGAATCAGCCGGCCAGCTTTGACGATGGCGCGATCGGCAAGGAGGCCTTGTAGATGGCCGCGCCGGACCGCGGCGATCTGGTTTGGATTTCTTTCAACCCCCAAGCCGGTCACGAACATGCGGCACGGCGGCCGGCCTTGGTCCTGTCACCGCGTGCCTATCACCAAAAGACGGCCTTCGCCGTGGTTTGTCCGATCACGGGCACGGTAAAAGGTTATCCCTTTGAAGTCGTCCTGCCCGATGGATTGCCGATCCACGGTGCCGTTCTCGCCGACCAGATCAAAAGCATCGACCGTAGTGCGCGGAACGTCGAGGTGGCCGGTCGGGTTTCGCCTGACGTTGTTGATGACGTTGTTGCGAAAGTTACCGCGTTGCTCGGCTGACACGTTCCGACGGCCCGGTTCAGCTTGATATGAGGCGTTGGGCCGACCTCTCATGAAATTGACGTTTACGTAAACGTAAAGTAAGATGCTCCCTGTTCAGGTGACGTAAGCGAAAGCGGGGAGGGGTCAATCAAATGCAGGGATCAATCACCTTTCGGGGCACCGTCTATCCCCGGGATTGCGACCATATGGGTCATATGAACGTCGCCGCCTATATGGAAAATTTTGACCACGCCACCTGGAATTTCATGGCCGACCAGGGCCTTTCACGGAGCTATCTCGCCGACAACGGCATCGGCTTGGCGGCCGTTTCTCAGAATATCACCTATCAGCGGGAACTGCGGCCGGGCGACATCATGACGATCCGCAGCCAGCTCATCGAACTGGCCGGCAAAAAGGTCCGGTTCCGGCAAGTCATGGTCAATGGCGAGACGGGCGAGGTATCGGCCGAGATCGAGCAGCTTGCCGTTTGCATCGATACGGCACTGCGCAAATCGCGGCCGTTTCCCGATGAAATCATCACCCGGGCCCGGCAATACCTGGCGGAGGCGGCGCCATGACGACGCATACCCACGCCGACGGCGTATCCCCCATCGGCGCCGGCCGTGGCGACACCCATGACGTGAACAATACACCGCCGGTGTTGGCGGGCTACAACGCCTACGATGCCGATCCGGCGCTGCAAGACGCCCTGCACCGGGAAGGTGCCGGCTGGGCGGAAGGCCGGGCACGGGCCCTGGGGGCGCTGGCCGGCGATCTTGACATCCAGACGAAAGCCCGCCAGGCGAACCGCAACATCCCCGAATTCAGGCCCTATGACAGCTATGGCCAGCGCGTCGACGTGGTCGAATACCATCCCGCCTATCATGACCTGATGACGGAAGCCATGAAGGCCGAGGTCCATAGCCTGGCCTGGACGGCGCCTGAGAAGGGCGGCCACGTGGCCCGGGCGGCGTTGAGTTTTCTGTGGAACCAGGTCGAGAACGGCGTCGGTTGCCCGACCGGCATGGCCTACGCCGCCGTGCCGGTATTGCGCGCCGAGCCGGCGACGGCGGCCTGGGGCGAGAAGATGCTGGGCACCGAATACGATCCGCGCCTCGTCCCCATCGAGGAGAAAACCGCGATCACCGTGGCGACCACCCTGACCGAAAAGCACGGCGGCTGCGACCTGCGCGCCAATTCGACCACGGCCAAGCCGGTCAACGGACGCGGCGCCGGCCAGCCCTATCTGCTGAGCGGCCACAAATGGTTCTGTTCGGCGCCCATGGGCGATGTGTGGCTGACCACGGCGATCACCGAGGGCGGCCCGGGCCTGTTCGCCGCCCCCCGCTTTCTGCCCGACGGCAGCCGCAACCGCTGCTTCATTCAGGGCCTGAAGGAGAAATGCGGCAACCGCTCCAACGCGTCCAGCCACATCGAATACAAGGACGCCTGGGCGATCATGCTGGGCGAAGAGGGCGAGGGTGTCAGGAAGGCGATGACCGACGTGCATTACACGCGCCTGGATTTCGCCGCCGGGTCGTCGGGCCTGATGCGCCTGGCGCTCAGCCTGGCCGTCCACTATGGCCGCCACCGCCGGGCCTTCCAGCGCGCTCTGGTTGACCTGCCGCTGATGTCCAATGTCCTCGCCGATCTGGCCCTCGACGTGGAAGGCTCGCTGGCCCTGTCCATGCGCATCGCCCGCGCGCTTGATGAAGCCGGAGATGATGAAACGGCGGCCAGACTGGCCCGCATCGGCCCGCCCATGGCCAAATTCTGGTGCTGCAAGCGCGCCCCCGGGTTCATCGCCGAGACCCTGGAATGCATGGGCGGCAACGGTTACATCGAAGACGCGCCGATGGCCCGGCTTTACCGCGAAGCGCCGCTGAACGGCATCTGGGAGGGCAGTTCCAACATGGTCTGCCTGGACGTGTTCCGGGCCGCCGAGCGCGATCCCGGCGCCCTTGAGGCGGTGTTCGCCGAAATCGACACGGCCGGCGGTGCCAACGCCGCCCTCGACCGGGCCGCAATCGAGATCAAGGACGCCTTTGCCGATCAAGGCAACCGGGAGTTTCGGGCCCGCCGGCTGGTCGAACGCCTGGCCTTGCTGTGGCAGGCTGCCCTGTTGGTGCAACACGCCCCGGCGGCCCTCTCGGACGCCTTTATCGCGACCCGCGTCGTTGAGCGCCACGGGCCCTTGTTCGGACGCCTCGAAAACGCCCGGGGTGTCGCTGAAATCCTCGAACGCGCGCTGGCGCCATGAACAAGATGAAAACGGCGACGGCCGACTACGAAGCCATGGTTCGCGAGAGTTTCGCCAAGCAGGGCATGATGGCGCACATCGGCGCCGCAGTGGCCGAGGTGCGGCCCGGGTTTTGCGAAATTCACATGGCGCATCGGCCCGAGCTTCTGCAACAGCACGGCTTGTTCCACGGCGGCGCGACGGCCTCCATTCTCGACACGGCCGGCGGTTACGCGGCGTTTTCCCTGATGGAACCGGGCGACGGCATCCTGACGGTGGATTTCACCATCAATCTCACCGCCCCGGCGGACGGTGAGAAACTGATCGCCCGCGGCGAGGTGGTGAAACCGGGACGAACCCTAAGCGTGACGCGCGCCGAAGCGGTGGTGGTGAAGGACGGCGTTGAGACGACCTGCGCCATCATGCAGCAAACCTTGATGCGAATTGTTGGCCGCGGCGACGTAAGCGGCTAACCTAGAGACAACCTGACCCAGGGGCCCCACGATGATACCCAATGAGATGTCGAGCCTGGATTTCGGCCTTGGCGAAACCGCCGAGATGATCCGCGATTCCGTGCGCAGCTTCGCCGCCGACGAGATCGCGCCGCTGGCCGCCGAGACCGACGAGAGCAACGAGTTTCCCATGCATCTGTGGCCGAAGATGGGCGAACTGGGGGTCCTCGGGATCACCGTTGAAGAGGAATACGGCGGCGCCGGCATGGGCTATCTTGAGCACTGCATCGCGGTTGAGGAAATCAGCCGCGCCTCGGCGTCCATCGGGCTGTCCTACGGCGCTCATTCCAATCTCTGCGTCAACCAGATCCGCCGCAACGGCAACGATGAACAACGTGCCCGGTATCTGCCGAAACTGATCAGTGGCGAACACGTCGGTGCGCTGGCCATGAGCGAACCGGGCGCGGGGTCGGACGTGGTCTCCATGCGCCTGAAGGCCGAAAAAAAAGGTGATCGTTACGTCTTGAACGGCAACAAGATGTGGATCACCAATGGCCCCGACGCCGATACCCTGGTGGTCTATGCGAAAACCGACCCCGACGGCGGCCCCCGCGGCATCACTGCATTTCTGATCGAGAAGGGGTTCGCGGGCTTTTCCACGGCGCAGAAGCTGGACAAGCTGGGCATGCGCGGTTCCAACACATGCGAATTGGTGTTCGTCGATTGCGAAGTGCCGGAAGAAAACGTGCTGGGCGAGGTCGGCCGGGGCGTCAACGTATTGATGAGCGGTCTTGATTATGAGCGCGCCGTTCTCGCCGCCGGGCCGACCGGCATCATGCAAGCCTGCATGGACGTCGTCATGCCCTATATTCGGGAACGCAAACAATTCGGCGAGAGTATCGGGTCATTCCAGCTCATGCAGGGCAAGATTGCCGACATGTACACCACCATGAACGCCGCCAAGGCCTACGTGTATGCCGTCGCACAGGCCTGCGACCGGGGACAAACATCACGCAAGGACGCCGCCGGCGCGATCCTTTATGCGGCCGAAAAGGCCACCTGGATGGCCCTGGAGGCAATCCAGTGCCTGGGCGGCAACGGCTACATCAACGAATATCCGACAGGGCGGCTTTTACGTGATGCCAAGCTCTATGAGATTGGCGCCGGCACGTCGGAAATCCGCCGCTGGCTGATCGGCCGGGAATTGTTTGAGGAAACGGCGTGAGGGCATCGGTTTGAACGAACGGGCGCAAGTTTTCGTTGACCAATTCGGTACCGGCGGCGGCTCGGGCGGACCCGGCAAGGACCCCCATTGGCAATTCAATGAGGGACCGGTCTGGAAGCTCGCCTGGCAGGGCAAGATCGAGCTGTGGAAAGCGTTTTGGGTGTATTTTTTGATGGGTCATGGGCTGGTGATCGGTATTGGTTGTGGGGTGATGATTTTCAGCCTGCTGGCGGGCTTTGCCATCGATCCCAGTTCGACGGCCGCCGGCGCGACCGGCCTGGCGATCGGTGTCACGGTCGTCACCTGTGTCTTTCTTGTTTATGCGGTCTGGTCGACGGTCGGGGTCTGGCAGTGCGCCGACAACTGCACGGTCAAAATCCGCGGCACCTATGCCCGGGTGCTGATGGTCGGCTACGGCACCGCCCTGGCCCTGCCGGCCATCAATTATTTCATCAGCTAGGAGCCGATCGCGTGTCCGACGACAACCTGAAGAAGCCGGCCTTTGACCCCATGTCCGTGGAACCGCTGGTCGGCATCAGTTATCCGCCGCCCTTTGACGCCATCGGCAAGGAACGGATCAAGCGGAAACTGGGCGACGAGGTCGGTCTCAACAATTTCGGCGTCAACCTGGTGCATCTGAAACCGGGGCAGGGATCGTCGCAACGCCATTGGCACACCAAACAGGATGAGTTCATCTATATCCTGGAAGGCGAAGCGACGCTGATCACCGACGAAGGCGAACAAACGCTGGCGCCCGGCGCGGCGGCGGGTTTCCCCGCCGGCGTCGAGAACGGCCATCATCTGGTCAACAAGTCGGACGCCCTGGTCGTCTATCTGGAAGTTGGCGATCGAACACTGGGCGACGGCGCTGAATATCCTGATATCGATCTCAAGCTGCCCGACCGTGGCCCGGACGGCGCCGGCTTTGGATTCACCCGCAAGGACGGTACACCCTACGAATAAGGTGCCATTGCTTTAACCAAACAGATCATCCCAAGGAGTTTCATCATGCAAGAAGATCCCATCGTCATCGTCGGCGCCGCCCGCACCCCCATGGGCGGTTTTCAAGGCAGCCTGACGCCCTTGTCGGCGCCGGAATTGGGCGGCCACGCCATCAAGGCCGCCATCGAACGCGCCGGCGTCGCCCCGGACGACGTCCAGGACCTGATCATGGGTCTCTGCCTGTTCGCCGGCGTCAAACAGGCGCCGGCCCGCCAGGCCGCGCATTTGGCCGGCATTCCCTGGGAGGCCGGCGCGACGACGATTTCCAAGATGTGCGGATCGGCCATGAAGGCGACCATGCTGGCGCATGACAATATCCTGGCCGGGTCGCACGACGTGATGGTTGCCGGCGGCATGGAAAGCATGACCAATGCGCCCTATCTTTTGCCGAAGGCGCGCGACGGATACCGCTTGGGCAACGGCGACACGGTGCGCGATCACATGTTCATGGATGGCCTGGAAGACGCCTACGACGAAGGCCGCCTGATGGGCACCTTTGCCGAAGACACGGCCGAACATTATCAGTTCACCCGCGAGTCCCAGGACGCTTACGCCATCGAATCCCTGACCCGCGCCAAGCAGGCCGTCGAGGACGGCACCTTCGCGCCGGAGGTTTCGCCGATCACCGTCAAGACCCGCAAGGGCGAAACCGTTGTCGACAGCGATGAACAGCCCTTCAATGCCAATATCGATAAAATCCCGCAATTGAAACCGGCCTTTCGCAAGGACGGCACGGTGACGGCGGCCAATTCGTCATCGATTTCCGACGGCGGCGCGGCGCTGGTTTTGATGAAGCGTTCGGAAGCGGAAAAGCGCGGCCTCACGCCGATCGCCGTGATCCACGCCCACGCCACCCATTCGCAGGAACCCAACTGGTTCACCACGGCGCCCATCGGCGCGGTCGAGAAAGTCTTGGAAAAAACCGGCTGGGCCAAGGACGACGTCGATCTTTTCGAAGTCAATGAAGCCTTTGCCGTGGTCGCCATGGCGGCGATGCGCGATCTGGACATTCCCCATGACAAGATTAACGTCCACGGCGGCGCGTGTGCGCTGGGCCATCCCGTTGGGGCGTCGGGCGCACGGATCATCGTCACGCTTCTGAATGCGCTTGAAAAATATGATCTTAAGAAGGGCGTGGCCAGCCTCTGCATCGGCGGCGGTGAAGCGACGGCCATGTCCGTCGAGCGCCTGAACTAGGCCAGCCATCATGCGCAGGCTGATTTCCTCGGGTTCGGAGCTGGAGGCCCGGTACGGATATTCCCGTGCCGTGGTCGATGGGCCTTGGGTCTTCGTCGCCGGGACCACCGGGTTCGATTATGCCGCGGGTACCATCGCTGCTGACGCAGCCGAACAAACCCGCCAGACCTTCCGCAATATTGAGGCGGCTTTGATAGAAGCCGGCGCTTCTTTATCGGATGTCGTCAGGGCCCGTTATATCGTCACGGATGCCGGCGATTGGGACGGCGTTGGTGCCGTCATCGGCGAACACTTCCGAGAGGTCCGGCCCGCCGCCACGGCGATCATCGCGGCGCTGATCGACCCGCGCATGAAGGTGGAGATCGAAGTCACCGCCCGAAAACAAGGAGACGACTAGGCCATGCCGACAGTTTTCATCACCGGCGCCAATCGCGGTGTCGGGCTGGAGTTTGCCCGCCAATACGGTGCTGACGGATGGACCGTCATCGCCACCTGCCGCAACCCCATTGCCCCGGGGGAATTGGCGTCGATCGCCGGCGATATCCAGGTTCACGGTCTTGATGTGAATAATCATCCGCAAGTCGATCGGCTGGCACAGGACTTGAACGGTGTGAAAATCGACGTGTTGATCAACAATGCCGGCATCTTCGGCCCACGCAGCATGGGGGCGGCCGATATGGACTACGCCCAATGGGAGGCCGTCATCCGGACGAATTCCCTTGCACCGTTGAAGATCGCCGCCGCATTCGCGGCAAATGTGGCGGCCGGCGCGCAGCGCAAGCTGATCACCATTTCATCGATGATGGGTAGCATCGCCCAGGCCGGCGGCGGTAGTGATTATATCTACCGTTC
>CAZQPC010000124.1:0-13198 GCA_964595005.1 uncultured Magnetovibrio sp. | reverse complement strand
TGGATCTTTCAGCCGGCGCCGACGCGCGGCTCAGGGCGCACTCGAAAACCCACAAAAGCCCGATCATCGCCAGCAAACAGATGGACCTGGGCGCCGTCGGCGTGTGCTGCCAAAAGGTCTCGGAGGCCGAGGTCATGGTCGACGGCGGTATCGACAACGTCCTGGTCTCCAATCAGATCGCCGGCGCCGGCAAGCTTGACCGCCTGGCCGACCTGAACCGCCTGGCCTACGTGCCGTTCTGTGTCGATCATGTGGACGGCATCGCCCAGGCCTCGGAAGCCGCCGCGCGGGCCGGGGTGAGCATCGACGCCCTGGTGGAAATCGATGTCGGCGCCGGGCGCTGTGGCATCAGCCCCGGGGCCGCCGCCGTGACGTTGGCGAAGCTTGTCGATGCCGCCGACGGTCTGCGCTTCGCCGGCTTGCAGGCCTATCACGGCAGCGCCCAGCACGTGCGCGATTTTGACGGCCGCCACGGCCAGGCGGAAACCGCCGTCGGCCATGCGCGCAACACGGTCGCCGCCCTGGCCGCCGCGGGGATCACCTGCGATATCGTCGGCGGCGCCGGCACCGGCACCTTCCAGACGGAGGCGGCCAGCGGCGTCTATAACGAACTGCAAGCCGGCTCATACATTTTCATGGACGCTGATTACGCCCGCAACCGTGACACCGGCGGGGCCGAATTCAACGCCTTCCGCCATGCCCTGTTTATCGCCGCGACCGTGCTCAGCCAGCCGGTTGCCGAGCGCGTCGTGTTGGACGGCGGCCATAAGGCCTGTGCCATCGATTCAGGCTTTCCCGAACCCTTCGGCATGCCCGGCGCGGCCGTCACCGGCATGTCGGATGAACACACGGGCATCGATCTCACCGACGTCAATGACCGCCCCGGCTGGGGCGATCAGGTGTTGCTGATCCCCGGCCATTGCGACCCGACCGTCAATCTGCATGACCACTACGTCTGTGTGCGCGGCCTGCACACACCGGCCGCCCGGGTCGAAGACATCTGGCCCGTCGCCGCGCGCGGCGCCTTGACGTGAGCTTGGCCATGGCGCGGACCACCATCAGTTTTCCACTCATCCTGGCCTTCTCCCCAAGGAGAAGGGACCGTAGCGGATACATTGGAATTTCCCTCTCCTTGGGGAGAGGGAGGGGCCCACGAAGTGGGAGGGTGAGGGGAGACGAGGCCTCCGGTACCGGAAGGCCCCCGACGTGAGCGATCTTGTCTTCGATCTCATCAAGACCGACGGCAAGTCGCGCCTGGGGACGCTGATGACAGCCCACGGCCCCATCGACACGCCGGCCTTCATGCCCGTCGGCACGGCGGCGACGGTGAAGGCCATGACCCCGGACGCGGTCCGCGAGACCGGCGCCCAGATCATCCTCGGCAACACCTACCACCTGATGCTGCGCCCCGGCGCCGAACGGGTCGAACGGTTCGGCGGCCTGCACGAATTCATGAACTGGCCGGGGCCGATCCTCACCGATTCGGGGGGCTTTCAGATCATGTCGCTTTCGGAACTGCGCAAACTGGAAGAGGACGGCGTCACCTTTCGCTCGCACATCGACGGCTCCTATCACAAACTGACGCCGGAGCGCGCCGTGCAGATCCAGCACATGCTGGACGCCGACATCACCATGGTCCTGGACGAATGCACGCCCTATCCGGCGACGGAGGAACAGACCGAGGCGTCCATGAAGCTTTCCATGCGCTGGGCGGAACGCTGCCGGGGCGCTTTCCGCCAACGCAAAGGCTATGGCCTGTTCGGCATCGTCCAGGGCGGCATATACCCCGACATGCGCAAACAATCGGCGAAGGCGCTCGTGGATATGGGTTTCGATGGCTACGCCGTCGGCGGCCTGGCCGTCGGCGAGGGCCGCGACCTGATGTTCAAGACCCTGGAGGCGACCGTGCCCCACCTGCCGGCGGACCGGCCGCGCTATCTCATGGGCGTCGGCAAGCCCGATGACCTGGTCGGCGCGGTCCGGCGCGGCATCGACATGTTCGATTGCGTCCTGCCGACGCGCTCTGGCCGCACGGACCAGGCCTTCACCCGGCGCGGCACGCTCAACATGCGCAACGCGCGCCACCGCGACGATGCCCGGCCCGTGGACCCCGACTGCCAGTGCTATTGCTGTCGGAATTATTCCCGCGGCTACCTCAACCACCTGATCATGGCCAAGGAAATCCTCGCCGCCATGTTACTGACCTGGCACAACCTGCACTACTATCAGGAACTGATGGCCGGCATGCGCGCCGCGATTGCGGAGGGCGGCCTGGACGCGTTCACGGCGGTGTTCGCGGCGGAACAGGCGGCGGGGGATATTGAGGAGGTTTGACGGCAGCTTTGCGGCCTGAAAACATGGAGGGGCCATGTCTGAAAACATCTACGAAAACCTGACCCAGTTGGGCGCCGATGGGACGCTGCCGGACTCACCCGACGAGGCGGTGTTGGAGGCCGTACCCAATCCGCACCAGGAGACCGATTATCTGGTGCGCTTCACAGCACCCGAGTTCACCTCGCTCTGTCCGGTCACAGGCCAGCCCGACTTCGCGCATTTCGTCATCGATTACGTGCCCGGGGACAGCATCGTCGAAAGCAAATCCTTGAAGCTGTTCCTGGGATCGTTCCGCAATCACGCGGCCTTTCACGAGGACTGCACGGTCGGCATCGCGAAACGCCTGATCGAGGCCATCGAACCCGCCTGGCTGCGCATCGGCGGCTATTGGTATCCGCGCGGCGGCATGCCCATCGATGTGTTCTACCAGACCGGGCCCGAACCGGACGGCGTGTGGGTCCCCGATCAAGGCGTCGCGCCCTATCGGGGCCGGGGCTGAACCGGGTGGCGGGCGCGCGCCTCAGCAGATTGGTCCAGGTCTGCACGGCCGATACCCTGCTGGCCGTCATCGGCACCCTGTTCGCCGTTTTCTCTGTCATTATCAATCAGCAATGGGTCGGCGAACAGCACACCCGAATCGCCCTGTTGACGGAAAGCCGGGCGAAGATGCTGAACGAGATCGTGCTGGTCGCCGATGCCCGGCGCGAAGCCGTCCGGCTGCGCGATCTGCACACGCTCTTTTCGGTCCTGGAAGGCCTGGCCCCAGACCCCGAAGCGCGGGCGAAAACCGTCGAGGAAGCCATCCGTTCCTATGAGATCGCCCTGGTGACCATGGCCAAGCACGACGCCGGCGCGAATTTCGACGAAGTCGCCTTCAAGTTCGAGGCCTGGGCGACGGAGGCGCGGGCCGGCGACGCCAAGGCCAGGATTTTGATCGGGCGCGAGTTCGTCCGCCTTTTGGGGGTGGTCAGCCGCAAATACGTCACCCTGAGCGCCGCCGAACGGAAGGCGGACGCCGAATTGACGGCAATGCGAACAAGTTCCGCCGGCTTGACCACCATCGCCGTCTACCTGCAGGTGTTCGGCCTGATCTTCGTCATGCTGGCGACGATCATCGGCCTGAAGCGCATCGAGTTCGCCATTCACCGCTGAACCTCCGGCACACGAACGCTACAATTCCCCGTGAGCAGCGCGCCGGCCCGTTGACGGCACCGCTGCGACTGCGCAAGCTAGCGCCGATTACGGACATATGTCAGGATTACACCTTGAAGAACGCCACGATACGTCTCGCCATTCTGTTGTTGGCGGCCCTTCTCGCCCGGCCCGATGCGGTCCGGGCCGATGGCTCCGTCATCGTCCTGACCCAGACGGGATGTCAGTTTCTGGAACCGGAAACCCGCGACCTGATGGTCAAGACGAGCCGCGCCGCCGATTGCCGCACCTACAACACCAAGACCCGGGCCGGGCGCCTGAAAAGCCACACGCCGCTGAGCCTGGCGCCGGGGCGCTATATCTTTCGCGTGACCAACAAGAACGTGCCCTATGAACTGGGCTTTTATCTGCGCGCCGCCCAACGCGACCTGATCCCGTTCATGCCAAGGGTATCGGGCGGCGGCGTGCATGAGGGCCAGACCAGGGATTTCAGCGTCGATCTGGTCGCCGGCGATTACATCTATTCGTGCCCCTTCAACCCCACCTTGGATTACCGTTTAAGCGTGAAATAACCTGCATTTGCCTCTGCCACCGCATTCCGCTACATCATGCGACCGGGAACGAATTCGGGAGACAGGCGATGAAAGCACGCGTCAAATGGACCGAGGCCATGCGCTTCGTCGGCGGGTCCGGCAGCGGCCACGGGGTGATCATGGATGCCTCGGCAACGCCCGAGGGCGACAGCACGCTGGGGCCGTCACCGATGGAAATGCTGCTCTTGGGGATGGGCGGGTGCACCGTTTATGACGTCGTCGCGATCTTGCAGAAAATGCGCCTGCCCGTCGACGACGTGGTCGTCGAGTTGCAGGCCGAACGGGCCGACGAGCCGCCCAAGGTGTTCACCAATATCCACGCGTCGTTCACCGTCACCGGCGATGTCCCCCTGGCCAAGGCCGAGGAAGCGGTGTCCTTGTCCGCCGATAAATATTGCTCGGCCAGCCGCATGTTCGCAAAAACCGCCGATATCACCCACGACGTCACGGTCGTCGCGGGAGACGCTTGACCAATGACCGCGAACCTTGCCGCCGGGCTCAAGCGGGCCAGCGATTCCCACGCCGAACGGCCCGCCGTGGCGCAAGGCCGCACCGGCCTGCAGACCTATGCGGCCCTGGCGGACCGGGCCGCGCGTCTGGCGTCGGGATTGCTGGGCCTCGGTCTTGAGCCCGGCGACCGGGTCGCCATCGCGTCTAAGAACCGGCCGGAATACATTGAAACCCTGTACGGCATCTGGTGGGCCGGCCTGGCCGCCGTGCCGGCCAACGCCAAGCTGCACGGCGCGGAATTCGGCTATATCCTGGAAAATTCCGAAACCCGGGTCTGTCTGGCCGGGCCGGAACTGGCCGACGCCATCGCCGAACATCGGCCGGCGGGCCTGGAAACGATGATCGTCATCGGCGGTGGCGACTACGAACACCTGTTTGATGGCGAACCGGCCGATCTTGCGCCGGTGGAAACCGACGACCTGGCCTGGCTGTTCTTCACCTCGGGCACCACGGGCCGGCCGAAGGGCGCCATGCTAACCCACGCCAACCTGAACGCCATGGCGGAGATGCACCAGGCCCACATCGATCCGGCGACCACGGAAGACTGCATCATTCACGCCGCCCCCCTGAGCCACGGCTCGGGCATCTACATGATCCCCCACGTCAACCAGGCGGCCTGCAATGTTTTGCCGGAGTCTGGAAGTTTCGAGCCCGCCGAAATCTTCGAACTGGCCGACGCCTGGGGCGGCATGTCCCTGTTCGCCGCGCCGACCATGGTCAAGCGCATGACCGAATGCCCGGCGGAGGCGCCGGCCAAAGGGTTTCGCGGCATCATCTACGGCGGCGGCCCCATGTACGTAGAAGACGCCCGCGCCGCGCTGGAGCGCTTCGGCGCCTGCCTGGTGGAGATCTACGGCCAGGGCGAAAGCCCCATGACCATCACCTTTTGCGATCGCCGGACAATTGCCGACACGTCGGACCCGCGTTGGCTGGACAAGCTGGCGTCGGTCGGCGTCGCCTTCCCGGAACTGGACGTGATCATCGCCGACACCGACGATAATCCCATGGCGGCCCATGAGACCGGAGAGATCTTGGCCCGCGGCGCGACGGTGATGAACGGCTATTGGCGGAACCGGGACGCCACGGCGGAGACCTTGCGCGGCGGTTGGCTGCACACCGGCGACATGGGCGCCTTGGATGAAGACGGATATCTGACGCTCAAGGACCGGGCCAAGGACATGGTGATCTCGGGCGGCTCAAACATCTATCCGCGCGAGGTCGAGGAGGTTCTTTTGCAGCACCCGGGCGTCAGCGAGGTCTCGATCATCGGCCGGGCCGACCCGGAATGGGGCGAAGTCATGGTCGCCTACGTGGTCGGCACGGCAACGGAAGCCGAATTGGACGCGCTTTGTCTTGAGCATATCGCGCGCTTCAAGCGGCCGAAGGCCTATGTGTATCTCGACGAATTGCCGAAGAACAATTACGGAAAAATCCTGAAGACGGACTTGCGGGAGATCGACAAGGCGCGGGTAAAATCTTAAGTCCCCTCACCGTCGCGCTTCGCGGGACGTTGGTTGTCCCCTCACCCTCCCCCTCCCCAAAGGAGAGGGGTGTACCCGGCCAATCCGCAGATGGTTCCTTCTCCCTCGGGGAAAAGGTTAGGATGAGGGGACCTTACGATGCGTAGGACGTCGGATCATCGACTTCAGCCTCGACAAATCCTTTCCTCCGAAGCTGACAGGCATCGCAGGTGCCGCAGTGGATAAAGCCCTCGCCGGCCGGCGGGTCGTAGCAGCTAAGGGTCTCGCCGTAATTAACGCCGAGCTCCAGCCCGCGCCGGATGATCCAGGCTTTTGTCAGTTCCATCAGCGGTGTCTGAATACGCACCGGCGCGGTGCCCTCAACGCCGGCCTTTGTCGCCAGATTGGCCATCTTCTCAAAGGCTGAAATGTAGTCGGGCCGGCAATCGGGGTAGCCGGAATAATCCAGCGCGTTGACACCGATGAAGATGTCCCGGGCGCCGGTCACCTCGGCCAGGGCCAGGGCGTGCGACAGGAAGATGGTGTTGCGGGCGGGCACATAGGTGATCGGAATTTCATCACTGGCCGCGTCGACGTCGCGGCCTTTCGGCACCGCGATGTCGTCGGTCAGGGCTGAGCCGCCGTAAACCCTGAGGTCCAAATCCGCGATCACATGGCGCATGACGCCGTGCTTTCCGGCCAATGCTTCGGCGGCCGCCAGTTCACCGGCGTGGCGTTGCCCGTAACGGAAGCTGATGGCGACGACGTCAAAGCCCTGGTCGCGGGCGATGGCCAGCACCGTGGCGGAATCCAATCCACCGCTTAACAGGACGACGGCGATCGGCGCTGTGCTCACGCGGCGGCGGCCTCACGGCGGCGCACCAGCCACCAAACCAAAAGCGCCCCCAGCATCTTCGATGCCGTCATGGCTGCCACGGCGAGCACCGACAGGTGTCCGATGACGGCCAGGAAGACGACGCTGTCCAGGGGCGTGCCGACGGCACTGGAAATCAACACCCGCTGGCTGAAGGGCATGCCGGTAAACGAATACACGGCCCAGTCGGCGAACTCCGAAATCAGGAAGGCCGACAGGCTGGCGACGGCGACGAACGGGTCGGCCGTGACATAGCTCAGCGCCGCGGCGATCAACATGGCGATAATCACCCGGTGGCCGATCTCGCGCTGGGCGAAATCCCGCGCCACGAAGATGAAGCCGACCACCAGGGACATGGGCGGCCATTTGTCGCCGCCCGGCATATCGACCAGGGGGACGACGGAAAAGCCCCAATTGACGAGGACAATTAGGCCCACATAAAGGGCGGAGTATTTCAGCGACATCGGATTTCCTAGGCAGACCGTGCAAATGTCGTGGTTTCGTCTGGGCTTCTATATAATCTCTCAACGCCATCCGTCCAGCACGCGATGTCAGGAACCGGGCCCGAAATGACCGACCTCAAGACCGCCATCCGCGAGCAGGCTTGCGCCGAAGGGTTCGACGCCGTCGGGTTTGCGTCCGCCGCCGCCGACCCGAAAGACCGGGCCGCCCTGGCCGCCTTCGTCAAAAAGGGCTGGCCCGGCGACATGCACTGGCTGGCCCGCGACGCTTTGGAACCGGGGGGCCGGCGCGGCGATCTGCACGCGATCATGCCCGACGCCCGCACGGCCATTGTCCTGGCCGCCAACTACGGCCCGGCAAGTGATCCCCTGGCCCCCCTGGCACGCCGCGACCGCGGCACCGTGTCGGTCTACGCCCAGGCCGCCAAGGATTATCACGACGTTGTCAAGAAACGCCTGAAAAAGCTCGGCCGCTGGCTGGCGGAAACCCACGGCGGCGATTTGAAGGTCTTCGTCGACACCGCGCCGGTGATGGAAAAGCCCCTGGCGGCGCGGGCCGGGGTCGGCTGGCAGGGCAAGCATTCGAACCTGGTGTCGCGGCAGTTCGGATCATGGCTGTTCCTGGGTGAGATCGTCACGACTTTGGAAATCCCCCCCGACCTGCCGGAGGCCGACCATTGCGGATCGTGCACCCGGTGCATGGACATCTGCCCGACGGACGCCATCCCCCAGCCCTATCAACTGGAGGCGACGCGCTGCATCTCGTATCTGACCATCGAACACAAGGGTGCCATCGACACACCGCTGATGGCGGCCATGGGCAATCATATATACGGCTGTGATGATTGCCTGGCCGTCTGCCCCTGGAACAAGTTCGCCGCGCCGAGCGGTGAGCCGGCCTTCGCGCCGCGCATCGAACTGACGGCGCCGCGGCTCGGTGATCTGGCCCAGTTGGACGATGCCGGGTTTCGCCAGATGTTTGCCGGCTCGCCGATCAAGCGCACGGGCCGCGAGCGCTTCGTCCGCAACGTCTTGATCGCCATCGGCAACAGCGCCGACATTGCGTTGCAGGAGACGGCCGAAAAGCTGGCCGAAGACGCCTCGCCGTTGGTTGCCGATACGGCGCGCTGGGCCCGCGACCGCCTCGACGGGCTTGACGGTTGAGGTGCGGCGGCTAACCTTTTGGCGGAATATGTCACTTAAAAGATAGGATGGGCCGTGCCATCTGCGATTGAGGTTCCTTTCATGCGTTTTCCCGCCCGCTTATTTCTGGCCGCGCTTTGCCTTCTGGTCTCACCCGTGATGGCGCAAACCCAGGCGCAAACCCAGGCGGAAGGGCCGAAAAAGGGTACCGTTTTCAAGGACTGCGCCGAATGTCCGGAGATGGTCGTGGTGCCCAAAGGCATCTATATCATGGGCCTTGGCGGCAAGAATCGGCACGGACCGCCGCACCGGGTCAACATCAAGCAACCCTTCGCCGTCGGACGCTATGAAGTGAAGTTTTCAGAATGGTTCGCCTGCGTGCGCGAAGAGGCCTGCCGCCATAAGCCGCACGATCACAACTGGGGCACCATCGGCCGCCCGGTGATCAATGTCACCTGGGCCCAGGCGAAAAACTTTACCCGCTGGCTAACGAAAAAAACCGGCCACAAATACCGCCTGCCGACGGAGGCGGAATGGGAATACGTGGCCCGGGGCGGCACCACGACGCAATTCTGGTGGGGCGACAAGCCGGGCAACAAACAGGCCAACTGCCGCGACTGCGAATCGCGCACCTGCTGCACGGCCAAGGACCATTCGTGCTGTTCGCACGGCACCCTGCCCGTGGGCAGCTTCGCGGCCAATCCCTACGGCGTGTTCGACACCGCCGGCAATGTTTTTGAATGGACCGAGGATTGCTGGAACCGCGACCACAAGGGCGCACCCAAGGACGCCAGCGCGCGCCGCGAAGGCGACTGCCGGAACCGCGTCATCCGCGGCGGCTCATTCTATTACTTCAATAAGGTGGCCCGGTCCTTTTACCGGTCCAAGAACCCGCCGGGGGTGAAAAGTTACTGGCTGGGGTTCCGGGTGGTCCGGGCTCTGAAATAAGCGGCGCCCGGTTCAATCGCCGGACATGCGGTTCAGTTGATCCTGCATTTGCGCCAACTGGGCTTTCAGGGTTTGCAACTCATCGGCGGCGGACTTTTCTTCCGCCGCCGCCGTCGGCGCCGCGGCAGCGCCGGGCGCACCCGCCGCACCGTTGTCCGACCCGTCCGCGGCGGCACCATTGGCGCCGTAGAAGGGCACGAACATCTTCATGGCATTTTCGAACATGGCCATGTTCTGTTTGCCCATTTCCTCAAACTGACCAAAGGGGTTGAGACCGCCCATGGCGTCCTGCATGGCGCCGCGCATCTGTTCTTGGTTGCGGGCAAAGGCATGCATGGTGTGATCCAGATAATTGGGCACCACGGCCTGCAGGCTGTCGCCGTAGAAACTGATCAAGTGGCGGAGAAAGTCGATGGGCAACAGGTTCTGGCCCTTGCTTTCCTCCTCGACGATGATGTGGGTGAGCACGGAGCGCGTGATGTCTTCGCCGGTCTTGGCGTCAAAGACGGCGAAATCAGTACCCTCTTTGACCATTTTCGACAGGTGATCCAAGGTCACGTAGCTGCTGGTGGCCGTGTTGTAGAGCCGCCGATTGGCGTACTTCTTGATCGTCACGCGTTCGGTGGTCTTGTCGTCTTTACCGTTCTTAGCATCCGCCATCTTGGTGCCCCTTGCCCGGCGTTGTGGCCGGAAATTGTCGGTTTTGCAGCTACCATCATTACCGCGTAAGATGCTGCACTGCAATGAAATGTTCTTGCGCATGCAGCATGAAGTGCAGCATTTTACCGAAAGGATGAGGCATGCCCGTTACCCCCGATATGAACGACCTGGCGCGGCGCTACATGGATTTGTGGCACGAACATCTCGATGCCGTCGCCAACGACCAGGATACGGCCAAGGTGTTGGCCGAAACCATGGCGATGATGAGTTCCGGCGCCCAGGCCTTCGCCGCGCAAGCCCAAGATCAGGCGCAAGCTGCTGCAACGGGCGGTTCCCATGACCGGCAACCGGTCGGGACCGCGCCCGCTGCCGCTGCTGATGGCGGTGCAGGCGCTGACGGCGCTCAGTTCCATGAGCGCCTTGCCGCTCTTGAGAAGCGGGTCGCTGAATTGGAGTCCGAAGTTGCAAGCGGACGCAGCAAAGTTCGCCGAAGAACTGCAAAGGGCCGCACCTGACGATTTCGCCCGCGCCGTCCAGGCCGAGGCCGTCCGACGCATGAATGCCTTTGCCGATGGCGTTCAGCGCTATCAACAAAGCCCGCCGACGGAACGCCCGCCGGCACCGCCGGTCATTTGGCAAAAGGGAAGCGCCCGCCTGCTTGATTACGGCTGGCCGCAATCCGGCGCAACCGGCCCGGCCATCCTCTGCATCCCGTCCTTGATCAATCGGGCCTACATTTTGGATTTGACGGAAAAGCGCAGTCTCATGCGCAATCTGGCGGCGCGCGGTCTCAGACCCATTTTGATGGATTGGGGCACGCCAGATGAAATTGAGCGGGGCTTTGATCTCACCGACTACATTGGCGGGTATCTGGGTGATGCGCTCCATCAGATTGCCGCCGAGACCGGCGAGGCCGTTTCGGTGCTCGGATATTGCATGGGCGGCAATCTGGCGCTTGGCCTGGCGGCGCTGCATCCGGCGCGCATCCGAGCATTGTGCCTTTTGGCAACGCCTTGGGATTTCCACGCCGGGCATGGTGCGGCGTTGCCGTTCCTGGCGGTCATGCGGCCCGGGTTGGAGCAATTGATCGACGCCGTCGGCGTCTTGCCGGTGGATGTCCTGCAGGCCCTGTTCAACGGCTTGAACCCGTCGCTGGCCGGCAATAAATTCCGCGCCTTTGCGGGCCTCACGCCGGCGACAGCAAAGGCCCGTGCGTTCGTCGCCCTGGAGGACTGGTTGAACGACGGTGTGCCCCTGGCCGGCCCGGTGGCCCGCGAATGCCTGTTCGAATGGTATTTGGGAAACACCCCGGGCAACGCAACCTGGCGGGTCGGCGCCACCATCGTCGATCCCGCGGCCCTGACCCAGCCGGCCCTGGTGATCGTGCCCGACGCCGACTATATCGTGCCGCCCGCCTCGGCGGTGCCGCTGGCCCGCGTGCTGCCCCATGCCAAGCTGCGGACGGTCAACGCCGGCCATATCGGCATGGTCGCTGGCGGCCGCGCCAAATCGATCCTACATACGCCTGTGGCCGATTGGCTTTTGGAGATGCTGACGTAGGTAAAGACTCTCAAACGAAACCGCGTTATGGTGCCCAAACGGCGCCCACAAGAGGCTATGATCATTTCTTTTCGCAGGTGCACAATTTTTTATTGAACTGCGCACGAAGTGTATGTATAAAGCGGTTTATAGACTTTTTGCAGTTGCGAAATCACTCGGCGAATTGGCCGTGAAACGGAATTTCCGCGGCGCCACGCCGCGCGTTCGACTTTAGAGGAGGATTTGAAGATGACGGAAGTTGTAATCGCGGGCGCCGCCCGCACCGCGGTGGGTGCCTTCAGCGGCGGCCTCAGTTCCCTGCCGGCGCATGACCTGGGCGAAGTGGCGATCCGTGGCGCACTGGAGCGCGCCGGTGTGTCGCCCGATGACGTCTCGGAAGTGATCATGGGCCAGATCCTGGCCGCCGGCGAGGGTCAGAACCCGGCCCGCCAGGCCGCCATGGCAGCGGGCATCCCGCAGGAAAAGACCGCCTATGGCATCAACCAGCTTTGCGGTTCCGGCCTGCGCACGGTGGCCTTGGGCTATCAGGCCATTCAGTGCGGCGATTCGGAAATCGTTGTCGCCGGGGGCCATGAAAGCATGAGCCAGGCGCCGCACGTCACGCACCTGCGCAACGGCACCAAGATGGGATCGGCTGAAATGGTCGATTCGATGATCAAGGACGGCCTGTGGGACGCCTTCAATGGCTATCACATGGGCAACACGGCCGAGAACATCGCCACCCAGTGGCAGCTGACCCGCGAAGAACAGGACGCCTTCGCCGCCAACTCGCAGCAGAAAGCCGAAGCCGCCATGAAGGCCGGCAAGTTCAAGGACGAGATCGTCCCCGTGACCATCAAGACCCGCAAGGGCGAGACGGTGGTCGACACGGACGAGCACCCGAAGGAGGGCGTCACCGCCGAAGGCCTGGCCAAATTGCGGGCCGCCTTTGACAAGGAAGGCACGGTCACCGCCGGCAACGCGTCGGGCATCAACGACGGCGCCGCCGCCGTCGTGCTGATGAGCGCAGACGAAGCCGAAAAGCGCGGCGTCGCGCCGCTGGCCCGCATCAAGTCCTGGGCCACCGCCGGCGTCGATCCCGCGATCATGGGCACCGGCCCGATCCCGGCCAGCCGCATGGCCCTGGAAAAGGCCGGCTGGTCCACCGACGATCTGGATCTGGTCGAAGCCAACGAAGCCTTCGCCGCCCAGGCCTGCGCCGTCAACAAGGAGCTTGGCTGGGACACGGACAAGGTCAACGTCAATGGCGGCGCCATTGCGCTCGGCCATCCCATCGGGGCTTCCGGGGCCCGGGTTTTGGTGACGCTGTTGTATGAAATGCAGAAGCGCGATGCCAAGAAGGGCCTGGCCACCTTGTGCATCGGCGGCGGCATGGGCATCGCCATGTGCGTCGAGCGCGATTAGCACCAACGGATAGTGGGGGAATTGAACCATGTCACGTGTTGCATTGGTAACCGGCGGGACCCGAGGTATCGGGCGCGCCATTTCGGAAGCCTTGAAAGC
>CAZQPC010000123.1:0-13198 GCA_964595005.1 uncultured Magnetovibrio sp. | reverse complement strand
CTGGTCCGGGGGTAGACCGAATAGGGGCCGATGCCGGTCAGGTCATCCATGTCGATGGCGGTGAATTTGCCGTCTTCCGTCACCGCCATGCGGGCGGTCACCCGATGGTCGCGGGCGTGGATGTCGGTGACGAAAGATTCCAACCGGTCGGCGATGAACTTCACCGGGCGTTTCAACATTATGCTGAGCGCCGCCGCCGCCATCTCGTCGGGATAGGTGTGCACCTTGATGCCGTAGGATCCGCCGACGTCATTGCAGACCACCCGAACCTTGTCCTCGTTCATGCCGAAGTGCTTGGCATAGAGGTTTTTCATCATGTGCGGGGCTTGCGCGGACAGATAGACGGTCAGATGTTCATCCGACGGATCGTAGTCGGCGACGATGGAGCGGGCCTCCAGGCAGACACCGGTGTGGCGGCCAAAATGAAAGGTTTCCTCGACCACCACGTGGGCGTCGGCAAAGGCCTTGTCGACGTCGCCGAAATCGACGGCCCGTTCGAAGCAGAGATTGTCGCCAAGGTCCGGATGGATCAGCGGCGTTTCACCGGCCAGGGCGGTCTCCATGTCGGTGACCACGGGAAGTTCCTCATAGTCGACATCAACCAACTGCACAGCGTCTTCCGCCTGGGCGCGCGACGTGGCAACGACGGCGCAGACGGCCTCGCCCTGCCAACAGGCCCGGTCGACGGCCAGGGCGTGTTGCGGCGCCGACTTGAGACCCTGCAAATGGGTCAGCACGCCGACCCAGGGCGCGCAGATCTCGGCCATCTCAGGCCCGGTGACGACCCGCGCCACGCCCGGCGCGGCCTTCGCGTCATCGGTCCGGATGGCGTTGATCTTGGCGTGCGCAAAGGGGCTGCGGCAATAGGCGACGTGCACCATGCGCGGCAATTTCAGGTCATCGACGTAGTTGCCCCGGCCTTCCAAAAGGCGCTTCGCGCCGGCCCTGGGTTCGCTGCGGCCGATGAAGGAGTTCGGACGGTCAAGCACCGTCAGCGGTGATTGCTCACTCATGACGCACCTCCTGCCCCAACTTCCCCCGAACCTTGCCGACCGCTTCGACGGCATCGACGATGGCCTGGTATCCCGTGCAGCGGCAGTAGTTGCCGGAGATATGCTCACGAATTTGATCGCGCGTCGCCCCCGGGTTGGCGTCCAGAAGATCGGCGGCGGCCATCAGCATGGCGGGTGTGCAGAAGCCGCATTGCAGGGCGTTGCGTTGATGAAAGGCGTCCTGAAGATCTGCAATCTCACCGCTTTCCGACAAGCCTTCGATGGTTTGAATTTTGGCGCCGTTGGCCTGCACGGCCAGCATCAGGCAGCCGCGGACAATCTGGCCATCGACCCGCACCGTACAGGCTCCGCACACGCCGTGTTCGCAACCGACATGGGAGCCGGTGAGTTGCAGGTCTTCGCGCAGGAAATCGACCAGGTTGCGGCGCGGCTCAACAGCCTGCGAAACGGTTTCGCCATTGACCGTCAATGTCACCAACTGTTCGCCGCTCATAACGCGTCGCTCCCTGCCAATTCGGTCATGGCCCGGCCGCACAGCACCCAAGCCAAGTGTTTCTTGGTCGCCGCCGACGTATGCAGATCGTCGGCCAGATCGGTGAGGTCCGCATCGAAAGCCGCGCGGGCCGCGGCCGCTGTCTCGTCGGACCAGGTCAGGTCTGCCACGGCCGCCATGGTTTTTTCCGCCAGAAGCGGGCGGTCGGCGATGGAAAAGAAGACAATCCGCAAATCCCTGAGGCCACCATCGGCCCGGGTGCCTTTGGCCGCAATGCCGGCGGCCGCATAGTCACCGCTGCGGCGCGCCAGTTCATCGAATGCAACAACGTCGTCCGCGCCGAGAAGCGGGATATCGACCGACGTCAGAATTTCGCCGGCGGCCAGGGTCGTTTCAAAGATGCCTTGGAAAAACTCACCCGCCGCCACGGTCCGGGTGCCGTTCGGGCCGGCCAGATTGATGCGCGCGTTCGAGGCGATCACGCAGGCCGGCAATTCGGCGGCCGGGTCGGCGTGGCTGAGGCTGCCGCCGATGGTGCCCCGGTTGCGGATCGCCGGATGGGCAATGTGTGGCGCCGCCAATTTCAGCAACGGCGCGTGCTGCGCGATATCCGCGGACCGGGCCAACTCACTGTGGCGGGTCAGGGCGCCGATACGAACATGTCCATCGATCAGGGAAACGCCCTGCAGTTCTGCGATATGATTGATATCGATCAGCACCTGGGGGTCCGCCAGACGCATGTTGAGCAGCGGCATCAGGCTTTGTCCGCCGGCAAGAATGCACGCCTCGTCACCAAACCGCTGAAAGGCGGCGATGACCTCATCAAGCGTCGCCGCCTGGAAGTAGTCAAAGGGCGCGGCTTTCATCTCAGTATCTCCGCAATTGTCGCCGACCGCATAAGCATATTCATGGAACGGATTTCACCGCAAGGACGATCATGACGATACCTGGGTGACACGGGGGCGATACCCGCCTGTCATTTCTACATGCGCTTTTCGCATTGGCCAGCAGCCGTCCCGACCGATATCACATTGGTAAGCAATCGGATTTATGATAAACATTTGCACAAGGGCGCAAAGTACGCCTGCATTAAACGTCCGAAAACCGGTGTCATTGGGCTGATGCCGGAACTTACGTATTCAGGGAGGAATACCAATGATCAGAGGTAAGAACAGAGGCTTTCGCGCGTGGGTGCTGAGCGGCATCCTTATCGCATCCTTCGTCATCGCCACACCGCTGTCATCGACGGTTCGCGCCGCCGACCCATTGAAGATCGGGTTCAGCATGGCGTTGACCGGCGGGCTGGCTGGTGCCGGCAAGGCCGCCCTCATCGCCATGGAGATTTGGCGCGCCGACATCAACAAGGCCGGTGGACTTTTGGGCCGCCAGGTTGAGTTCGTCTACTACGACGACGCCACGGCGCCGGCCAAGGTGCCGGGCATCTACACCAAGCTTCTCAACGTCGATAAGGTCGATTTGGTGGTTTCCAGTTACGGCACCAACGAAATCGCGCCGGCCATGCCGATCATCATGCGTAAGAAACTGGTGTTCCCGTCGTTGTTCGGTTTGGCGGTCAACGACAAGTTCAATTACGACCGCTATTTCCAGATCATGCCCGCCGGCCCCGTGCCGAAGGACGACTGGTCGCGCGGCTTCTTCGCATTGGCGGCGGAACAAAACCCGGCACCGAAGAGTATTGCACTGCTGTCGGCCGACGCGGAGTTTGCCCGCAACGCCGTCGCCGGGGCGCGCCGCAATGCCCAGGCCATGGGTCTGAACATCGTTTACGACAAGACCTATCCGCCGGGAACGGCCGATTTCTCGCCGATCATGCGGGCGATCATCGCGTCCAAAGCCGATTTGGTTTATGTGGGTTCCTACCCGCCGGGTTCCGTGGGCATGGTCAAATCCGCCAACGAACTGGGCCTGAAGGCCAAGATGTTCGGCGGCGGCATGGTCGGTCTGCAATTCGCGGCGATCCAAAAAAATCTCGGCCCGATGCTGAACGGCATCGTCAACTATGACTTCTGGGTGCCGGAGCCGACCTTGAACTTCAAGGGTGTCGAAGCCTTCCTGAAGAAGTACCAGGAAGCCGCCAAGGGCAAGGGTGTCGATCCGTTGGGTCACTATCTGCCGCCCTATGCCTATGCCTACCTGCAAATCCTCGGACAGGCGGTGACGGCGGTCGGCAGCCTGGATCAAGGCAAAATTGCCGCCCACATGCACGCCACCACCTACGACACGGTTGTTGGTCCGGTGACGTTCGGCGCCAACGGCGAATGGGCGAAGACCCGCACGTTGCAGGTCCAGTTCCGCGACGTGCAACCCAACGACATGAGCCAGTTCGCGGGTTCCGGCAAGCGGATCGTGCTTTATCCGAAAGAATGGAAATCGGGCGACATCGCCTATCCGTACAAAAAATAACAACGCGGAACGTCAACCCGCATGAATACTGACGAAACGCTCGCCGACGGCGAGCAGGAAAGCCGGCGGCAACGATGATTTTGGATTTATTTCTGAACGCTGTTGTCTCCGGCATCCTGCTCGGCGGGTTTTACGCGGCGGTGGCCTTGGGCCTGTCGATTACCTTCGGGCAATTGGACATCGTCAACATTGCGCATCCGGCCTTTGTCATTGTCGGTTCCTACACGGCATACATTGTCAACGAGCGCCTGGGTCTTGATCCGATCCTGACCGGCGTCATGTTCATGCCGGTCTTCTTTGTCGCCGGCATGGGGCTTTACCGTTTCTACTACGCCAGTTTCGAACGCACGGGTCAGGAAAGCCTGAGCGGCCTGGCGTTCTTTTTCGGCGTCATGTTCATCATTGAAGTGGTGCTGATCCTCACCTACGGGGTGGATTACCGATTGGTCGAAGCCGACTACATCGGCAAGACCATCCACATGGGTTTCATCATCGTGCCGCTGCGCATGCTGGTGCCCTGCGTTATGGCCGCCATCATGACGGGCGGGGTTTATCTATACATGTCGCGGACCTTTACGGGCCGTGCCATTCTGGCCGTCGCCCAGGACCGCTTGGCGCTGCAACTGATGGGCGCCGATCCGGTGAAGATCAAACAGATTGCCATGGGCATCGCCATCGCCACCACCGCCGTTGCCGGTGCCTTGTTGATCGTCATCGGGCCGGTTGAGCCGTCCGTCGGCCGGCTGTATATCGGCCGGGTGTTTGCCATCGTGATTCTCGGCGGCATGGGGTCCATCAGCGGGACCTTCACGGCGGCGCTGATGATCGGCATCGTCGAAAGCCTGGTCGCCACCTTCTACGGGCCCTCATGGGCGCCGGCGGTCGGTTTCATGATCCTTTTGTTGACCTTGGCATTCCGGCCGCAAGGCCTGTTCGGCAGGGCCTAGATGAAAACCAAGCCGCAACCCTTCTGGTTCTGCGCCGTGGCGGTCTTCATTGCCGGCTACGCTTTCACTCTTGTCGCCGACAACGAATTTTACTTTTTCGCCAGTTACGTGGTTTTGCAGGCGGTGATCATGGCGACGGCGTGGAATATCCTTGGCGGGTTTACCGGTTACGTGAATTTTGGCAGTGCCGGTTTCTTTGCCGTCGGCGCCTACACGAGCGTCGCCCTGAACAAGGCCTTCGGTCTGCCGTTGCCGCTGATCATTGTCGCCGCAGCCTGTATTTCCGGGTTGATCGGCCTGGGTGCCGGGTATCTGACGTTGCGTTTGAAAGGCGTTTATTTCGCCATCGCCACATTGGCCATGGCCATTGTTTTTGAAACCATTGCCACCAACTGGGAATATGTCGGCGGCGCCAGCGGCGCCTATATTCTGACACCGGAAGATTCGTTCATCTTCGACAGCTACATCGAATTGCTGTTCATGGTCATCCTCAGCCTGGCGATCGGTTCGGCAGCGGTGGCCCGCTATCTCAGCAATTCGCGCGTCGGCCAAGGCCTGGCCGCCATCCGCGATGATGAGGTGGCGGCCGAATGCAGCGGCGTTCCGACCTTGAAGTTGAAATTGATCTCCGCCTCCGTAATGGGCGCCTTGATGGGCGTTGCCGGGGCGCCATATCCGTTCTTCGTCACCTACGTGGACCCGGTCTCCGCTTTCAATCTGCTGGTCGCCGTCAACGCCATCGCCATGCCGATGATCGGCGGCACCGCGACCTGGATCGGGCCGATTATCGGCGCCCTGGTGGTCGGCGGCGCCCAGGAAGTGATCACCGTGACCATTTCATCTGAGATGAATTTGCTGGTTGTCGGCGTCATGCTGGTCGGGTTTATCACGCTGGCACCGAAGGGCATTGTCGGATTGTATCAGGACTTCATGAAGAAACGGCGTCGGCCATGAGCGAACAAGTCCTGCAAGTCGATGGTCTGACCAAGATGTTCGGCGGGTTTGTCGCCCTGGATAAGGTCAGTTTGCATCTGGATCGTGGCGAGCGGCTGGGGCTGATCGGGCCCAACGGATCGGGCAAGACAACCATGATCAATTGCATTTCCGGCGCCCTGGTCAACGACGAAGGTTCCATCGTGTTCGAAGGCCGCAACATCATGGGCGTGCCGGCCTACAAAAGGGCACGCCTGGGTATCGCCCGAAGTTTCCAGATCCCCCGGCCTTTCAAAACCATGACGGTTCTCGAAAATCTCTGTGTGCCCCTGGATTTCGCGGCCTGGGGCCGTACCGAGCACAGGAATATCCGTGAACAGGCCATGGAAATCCTGGAGACCATCGGTTTTGCCGACCGGGCGAACGAGCTTTCCGCCGATTTGACCCAGGTCGACCTGAGGAAGCTGGAATTGGCCCGCGCCATGGCCGGCAAGCCCTCATTGCTGGTCTCCGACGAAGCCATGGCGGGGCTTTCGAGTTCCGAAGTCGATGAGATTTTGGAAATTCTGATGACCCTGAATGACCGCGGGGTCGCGGTGATCATGATCGAACATATCATGCGGGCGGTGATGCGGTTTTGCGAACGCATCGTCGTGCTCGACGCCGGTCATAAGATCGCCGAAGGCACGCCCGAGGAAATTGTTCAAAACCCCGACGTGGAAAGGGCGTATCTTGGCGAGTAGTTTGTCGATCAATGGCATTCAGGCCGGGTATGGCTCCGTTCAGGTGCTCCACGACGTCGCCATTGCTGTTAACGATGGCGAATCGGTGGTGCTGCTGGGCTCCAATGGCAACGGCAAGAGCACCCTGTTGAAGTGCATCATGGGCATTATCGCGCCGACGGCCGGTGAAATTACCCTGACGGCCAACGGTGAAAGCATCAATCTGATCGGCAAGGCACCGCAGGAAATCGTTGATTTAGGTGTTGCCCTGGTGCCCGAAGGCCGGCGCCTGTTCCCGACATTGAGTGTTGAAGAGAACCTGATCCTTGGTGCCTTTCGAGATGCCGCCCGGGCCCGCATCGATGAGAACCTGACATTCGTTTATGAGGCCTTTCCCGCGCTGGCGGCACGGAAAAGTCAGTTGGCCGGCTCCATGAGCGGCGGCGAACAGCAGATGGTGGCGGTGGCCCGGGCGCTGATGTCGGAACCGGCGCTGCTTTTGGTCGACGAGCCGTCGGTCGGTCTGGCGCCCATCCTGGTCAGCCGCATGATCGCTAAAATCAAGGAATTGAAGGAGCTCCGCAACCTGACCGTCTTGATGGCCGAACAGAACTTTAATCAGGCCATCAAGATCGCCGACCGGGGCTATATCATCGTTCACGGCCAGATCGAATTCGAAGGCGGCAGCGCCGACGAATTGGCCAACAACGAGATGATCAAGCAATACTATCTGGGCGCCTGAAGTCGCGCCCAGCCATTGACCGTCGGGTTGTTTGCGTCTCTCGGGTTGTTTGCGTCTCTGTTTTCATCCCATGGACCGGGCATTGCCGGCAAGACAACGGATCCTCAGGCCTGGTTCTCCAAACACAGCATGCCGGCACCCGTGTTGGATATGGGAATGTGATAGTTCCGGTATAGTTCCTTGACCGTGCCGGTCAGCGCCCCGCGCATGGTCAGCCACAGGATAAATTCCACGCCCTGGGCGCCCGCTTCGCGCACCAAGTCATTGATCGACATGTCGAGAAAATACGCGGGATCTTCGACAATCTTGTCCATGCACAGTTCATCGAATTTCTTGTTGATAAATCCGGCCCGCTGGCCGTCCAACTGATGCGACATGCCGCCGGTGCCGACGATCACCACCTTCAGATCCTCGGGATAGCTTTCAATCGCCCGGCCGATCGCCTGACCAAGCTTGTAACAGCGCTTCGGCGACGGAAACGGGTGCTGAACGGTGTTGATGCAGACCGGGATCGTGCGGATGCCCAGGTCTTCATAGGTCGGCCAGAAAAGTTGCATGGGCACACAGAAGCCGTGATCGACGGCCATTTCCTGACAGGTCACAAGATCAAACTCATCGGCGATCACCGATTCGATAATATGCCAGGAAAATGCCGGCGCACCCTTGAATGGTGCGATCGTCGGAATGCCCCAGCCTTCGTCCTGGTTGCGGTACTCGGGCGCCGCGCCGATGGCAAAGGTCGGTTGCTTATCGAGAAAGAAATTGAGGCCGTGATCGTTGTAGATGACAACGGCGATATCAGGCTTTACCTCCGCCAGCCAGTTGCGCACCGGCGGATAGCCGTCAAAGAAGGGTTTCCAATAGGGGTCGTCGAAAAGTTCCTTGGCGACGGCATTGCCGACCGCCGGGATGTGGGATGACGTCAAGCCGCCAACGATTTGTGCCATGATCTATGCTCCCTGCCTGACCAGCATTTCTTTGAAATTGTCGAGCGTCATGCCGGTCTGTTGGGCGCCCACGTCCTGGACGCTCAGTGCATAGATGCCGGCCAGCTTGGCGAGGTAATAAATGTTGCCGCCGGCGGCGATCATATCGAGGACGATCTTGTCGCGGACGGCCTGTTTCTGTTGTTCGTTGAGACCGTACTTCGCCATATAGGCTTCTTCGTCGGCCTGGAAGGCATCGCGGTTTTCCCGGCTGTTGAAGGAATAGCACATCTTGTTGAGGGCATAGCCTTTCATCGCCTCGGCACCGTCGAATAGGGTGGTGCCTGGGATCGGTTGTTTGTCGGTCATGGCGTGGGGCTCCTTTATTCAAGCCGGAAACGGTGCGACGGATGACTAAAGCATAATAGTATTCACCGCCGCTTGAGAATTGTCAGGTATCCTAAGTGTAACGTTGCCAGCGGCTATGCGAAGGATCGCTCGATCCGGTCCAGGGTCTGCATGGCGGGCAGACATTGCGCGACGCCGCCGTGCGGCTCGCGGCCGTCGCGGATCGCGCCGAGAAATTCACGGTCGATCAACTCGATGCCGTTATTGGAGACGGCGACGCCGCTCAGATCAACGGGGTTGTCCTGGCCGTCATAGAAGTCGTCATAACGCGCCACGCAGGTGCCGTTGTCGCAGATATAGCGGAAGTAGGCACCCAGCGGGCCGTCGTTATTGAACGACAAGGACAACGTGCAGATGGTGCCCGAGGCGGCTTTCATGGCGATACTCATGTCCATGGCGATGCCCAAATCCGGATGCACCGGCCCTTGCACGCCAAAGGCCTGTGCCGCGGCGGCGCCGGTCTGGTATTGAAACAGATCGACCGTATGGCAGGCGAGATGCCACAAAAGATGGTCCGTCCAGGTCCGCGGCTCGCCCTTCGCGTTGATGTTCTTGCGGCGAAAGAAGTAGGTCTGCACGTCCATCTGCTGGACGCTCAGGTCGCCGGCCTGGATCTTGTTGTGGATCCACTGATGGCTGGGGTTGAAGCGGCGCACGTGACCGGCCATGGCGACCATACCGGTTTCGGTCTGGGTCCGGACCACGGCTTCCGAATCGGCCAGATTGTCGGCCATGGGAATCTCCACCAGCACATGTTTGCCGGCCTTCATGCAGGCAATGGCCTGGGCCGCATGGACCTGGGTCGGGGTCGCCAAGATCACCGCGTCAACGTCATCGCAGGCCAGGCTTTCGTCCAAGTCCTTTGTCCAATGGCCGATGCCGCGCGCCTTGGCGAAACCTTCCATGTCGTCCGCCGTGCCGCCAACCACCGAGGGCACCGTGACCCCGTCGATGGCGCCAAGGGCGTCCAGGTGTTTCATGCCGAAGGCGCCGGGCGCGCCGGCCACGCAGACCTTCATGTTTTATGTTCCCGTTGCCATTTCAATTTCGGCCTTCGAAGGTTCGCGCACCCGACACAGCCTATTCCGGGTATCCGAACAGGCGCGGCAGCCAGAGCACCAGATCGGGCACCAAAATCAGAGTCAGCAAGGCCTGGAGCGCACACAGGCCGCCTCCGACGGCCGGCTCACCGAGGACATTTAACGTGACGCAGACGCACTCATGGTTTGAATAACCCTTTGGCCGTCTTCCGCTTGAACAATGGCCTCAAATCCGCGCTGCAAGGCCGGCGTGAAATAGACAGGAGATCGATGGACGACGGAGACATGGCGCACCCGCAACTATTGAACGCATGTGCTCTGCCGTTCGGATTGTAATTGAAGAATTGAAAGTGGCGTTTTATCGCCACTGATCCATCATCGCAGTCGTTACAAATGGCCATGGATCAAACGCCATATGGGCGAATTATCCACGATAACGCCAAACAATGAGCCCCATTAAATTATCAAACCAACAAGGGTTTTGTTGACGGTTCGGGCTTCGTGTATGATCTTGCATTGTCCAGAATAGAATGCGACGTTTTTATTGAAGCCATTGATATTAAACATATTTTTACAATTTTCGGCGCCCGGTGGTGGGAGAAATTCGTCTTTCTGAATCTGCTGGCGGCGCCAACTATTTAAGGAGCTGAGTGGTAACTTGATTGGGCTCGCGCATATTTTCTCGCTGTTCCGGCGGGGTTTCCGGGGGTGTTCGTATTGACGCCCCGCTTCGCAACATGCTTAGCGCCGTAGCATGAGTGCCTCATGGTGAGCCGGTGTCGAGTAATCCGTGTGGCGCGGACGACCGCCTTGTCGGCGACCGCGCTTGCGCTGCTGGTCGGTGGGGCGTTTGTGATTTCGCGTCTGGTCCGGCTTGCCGTCAATGACGGTCTCCATCTGGCTGCCAGCGCTGCGCCGGGAACGGAGGTGGGTGGCGTCATCTTCCAGGCGGTGTTGATGGCGCCTTTGGTCGTTTGGTGGCTTTGGCGCTATCGCCGCATCGTCGCTGCGAACCCGCCCGCGCCTAAATGAGTAGGCGGCGACTGATCATCGAAGGTTTGTTTTCCGCCGTTGGCGGACTGTTTCTCGTTTCCGTTTTCGCCCTATCGGGACCACCCACCACCGAGGAAGTGCCGACCACGGTAATCGGTAGCGTATTGTCCGCCCAATCGCTTGTTGATGGGGTTGTGCCGTTCTGGACATCCAATTTGGGGTTCGGCGTCGCGCTGCCGTTCTCCGAGACATTCACCTATCACCCGCTTGTCTTGCTGTTCGCATATTTGAACCCCCATGCGGCGACGGCGATCATATTATGGGTTCACGGTATGCTCGCCATTTTTTTTCTTCCGGCTCCTATGCCGTGAACTAATACCAAATTGCATTAATAATGACCCATAGAGATCGTCCGTACAGCCCGCTGGGTAGGAAGGAACGTGCAGGCGATGCGGGGTATCGTCAAACGTTTCTGACGCCCTCCAGCGGGCTGTACGAACGACCGAAATGGCGGTTTTCCAGGGCTTTCGGACAGCGTCGCGCACGCTTTCCGATGCCCCGCATCGCGACAGCGCACGCTCCTTGCCGAAAACCCTGGAAAACCGTCTCTACGGGTCATTATTAATGCAACTTGGTATAAATATGGAAACCCAGACCATCCGTCTATTGAGCGCAAGCTACATTCTATCGGTGCCCATGTTGCGCCCTTTCTGGCAGGAATTCTGGCCTTCAACGGTGGTGGCATGGTCGATGCTGCCGGTGCTTTTTTATCTTTCGCTTCGCTTTTTCTCCGCGACAGGCAGATTGGAAAACCTGCGTGCCGGCCTTATGTTGACCCTGGTCGCGGGATTGACGGGGCTCAGCGCACACGCGCCGACGATCACCATTTATGGCTTGGCGCTGGTGGTTATCTGGCTTGTGCGTTGGCGCTGTTGGGCGCCGAAGTTGATTTATGTCCTGATGGCGGCGGCTGGTGCTGCGGCATTGGTGCAGGTGCGCGTCCTTCCGATGGTGGTCTATTTTCGTGAATTTCCCGACGGATTGGACCGCCCCCGGGTCTACACCGGATTTCTTGGCGATTTTGTTTGGGGCATGATTTTTCGGCCCCTTGTCTGGCCTCCCCAGGCGGAATTCCCAGCATTGCTGGCCAATCTACAGTTCCCCCAGGCGGCAGCCATGTTCTTTGACCAATACCTGGTGCGCCATCTCGACGTGCAAGCCAGTTTTCTCGGGCCCGTCTTGATGCTTCTTGGCGTGGTCGCAATCACTTCACGCGCGTTCAAACATAGCTATCGCGGGCCTTTGACCGTGGCGGTGATATTTTCAGCCATCGCAATGTTGGTTCCGACTTCGGTCTCTTGGAACGTGTTCAATGTGCGTTTCTTCTGGGCCGACAGCATCACCTTCCTGCTTCTTCTGCTTGCCGGCATCACCTTGAGCGCACTTGCCCGCGATTTCGGTGCCGAGGGTCAGCGTCTGGCGATGGTCACGCGGCGCGCCCAAATCGTCGTGCTTGCACTGGGAATTTTCCCCAGCATCTTTCTTGCATCATCTCTGATCTTGAGAGCGGAAACCGGTTTAGCGACGAAGCTTTTTGACGGACTTCCCCAAATCGGCCGAACCGGGGTGGTCAATATGAAGGAGATGGCCAACTCTTCGCTTGCCGGCAGGATAAAGGCGATTTCAGGTCATGCCGGTCCCCGGGTCTATTTATCTCCTGGCGTCGGTTCGGGGAAGTTGATCGGGATGCCAGGCGATCAACCGGGGCGTGCCGCGGTGCCTTTGGAAGGCGGCTTGGCGCTGAGTGGTCTTAGGGTGGTGACCAGTTCTTCAAAAGGGTTCTCTCAAGGTGCTTTCTATCCTGAGCAGGCGTTGCCCTACAGCTCGATCAGCCCGCAGGCCTCTTTGCTGTCCCGTCCGGCGGCGCTCGACGTGCTTGGCATCAACGTGGTCGTCGCGTTCCCGGACGAATTGAACGACGACAGCCTGAATTTCAAGGAATGGGTTTCGCTTGCCGACGGACGGCGGTTTGGAATTTACATCAATTCGGATGCTTGGAAACCCGCAACCGTGGTATCGCCGCGGATCGGGACTTTGAAACCAGATCTGGTCCCCGATTGCGAGCATCAGCGCCTGCTTTGCCGGGATCTCTCCAGACTGCTGGAATTGTCGGATGTCCATACACCCGTTGAAGCAAAATATCGGGAGGGCGAGGTCCGCGTCACTCTGGCTGCCGGCGACACGGCAAGGACCCTATTTGTGAGTGAAGCCTACCGGCCCGGGTGGCAGGCCCTTGCGGAGACGGGCGAACAGTTAACCGTCACGCCGGTGCTTGATGCTTTCCTAACGGTTCGGGTCCCCGCCCAGGTGAAATCGATAACGCTGTCCTATCGTCCGGCGTGGCGGGAACGCTCGTTCTATGTATTCGCGATATCCCTTGTGGCCTTACTTTTTGCGCTGCTGGGCGTTGCGCTGTATGGGCGCCGAACGACCGCGCCGTAACCGTCAGCGTGACCGTGTTCCCTTGTCTCGATATTCCCACCACAGGCGGCGAATG
>CAZQPC010000122.1:0-13209 GCA_964595005.1 uncultured Magnetovibrio sp. | reverse complement strand
ATCTTGGAAGGTCAATTCATCCGCGGCGAATTGTTGTCGGCCCTGAAGCGGCCGCTGCGCATCGTCACCGTCGAAGCCGAGCAACCCCTGCCGGTGATCGACGACGCCCTGGTCCTGGTCCTTGGGTTGGGGGACGCCTATCTGGCTTTCCTGGACGGTTGCAGGCAGGCCGGCTTCAGGAACATCGGCATTTTCCACATGGCGGACGAAAAGGGACTGGTGGATTGCGGCTTTTACGCCGGCGCCGCCTATGTCCTGCGCAACTATTTTTTCGCCGCCATAACTGATCCGGGCGGCGCGGGCGGCCCGCCGGTGGTATGGGTGCCGAACGGCTACGCCAATGGTGTCGGCCCCGCCGCGCCAGATGTATTGCCGCGGTTTGCCGATCGCCAGCATCTGTTGTTTTTCGCCGGCAACGTCAGCGGCGCCGATGGCGATTTTCCCGAACGCCGCCAGCTTTTCGAGGCGGTCAAAGCCCATGGTCTGCCGTCGGTCATGGCCGCCACCCAGGGGTTCGGCGCCGGGCTTGGCCGGGTCAGCTACGCGTCGATGCTGGCCAACGCAAAATTCTCGCCGGTGCCGGCCGGTATGTCGGCGGAAACCATCCGCCTCTATGACGCCCTGGAAAACGGCGCCATTCCCATATCGCTTGAGGCCGAACACTTACATGCCCCCGGCGCCCTCGGCGGGGTCCCCTTCCCCGTTCTCAAATCATGGGACGAATTGCCGGCGCTGATGGCGCCCGTCATGGCGGGCGACGACGACGCCCTGGAAGAATGGGAAAACCAGCGCCTGAAGATCGGGGACTGGTGGCATGAATTCAAGGAACAGACGGCCAGAAATGTCGCCCGCTCCGTCGAACGGGGGTTCCAGCTTTCATCCAGCTAACCCGTTTCGGTGGCGGCGGCGGAACTTATATGGCCAGCGGGAATGTCAGGCTCACACGGGTGCCCTTGCCGGGCTCGCTGGCAATCGTAAATCCGCCGCCGTGCAGTTCCACGAGGTTCTTCGCCAGCGGCAGGCCAAGACCGGTCCCTTGGAACTGCCGGGTCAGATGGTTCATATCGATCTGTCCAAATGGGGTCAGTGCCGTATCGATATCTTTGCGGTGCATGCCTATTCCCGTATCCGTCACGTCGATGCACATTGTCTGGTCGACAACACGCAATGCGACGGTCACGGATCCGTTCGGTGTGAATTTGATTCCGTTCGACAACAAATTCAACAAAACCTGCTTCAAACGAAGGCTGTCACAATGCAGACGCGCCAGCCCCGGCTCGGTCTCAACGATGATCCGCGTGCCGTTGGCGGCCGCCGACTGACGGACCAGCGGCACCGTGCTTTCGAGCAATTCGCCGACGTCGACAAAGCTCTTGTCGAGGAGAACCGAGCCGTCCTCGATCTTCGAGATATCCAGAATATCGTTGATGATGTCGAGAAGGTGTTCACCGCTGTCAACGATATCACCAACATATTGCAGGTTGTGCGCAGACATATCACTGCCGAGATTGAGTTTCAGCAATTCACCGAAGCCGATGATCGCGTTCAATGGCGTCCTCAGTTCATGCGACATATTGGCCAGGAAATCAGACTTTGAGCGGCTGGCGAATTCCGCATCCTCTTTGGCTTCCAGCAAGGCCTGGCGGGCATCCACGTGATCGGTGATATCCAGGCGGATCAACAACTTACCGCCATCGCGCATGGAGTGTTCCTCGATCTTAAACCATCGGCCGTCGACAGTTTCATAGGCGTCGAGGCCTTCACTCCGACGATGGCGGTCCATGCGTTCGGCGACAAACGTGTCGACATCATCGATCTGCATGCTGTCTTTGAGCGCCCAAATGGCAGCGGTCAGAATATCCTTGAACGGGACACCCGGTTTGATGATGTCGGAGATTTCAGGGAGTGCATCGAGATAGTGGCGATTGGCCATCACCAACCGGTCATCACCGTCGAGCACAAGCACGCCACCCTCGATGCTTTCCAAGGCGTCCACCAGACGGTCCCGCTCGGCATCCAATTTCGCCTGCATGTCGCGGATTTCGGTGATGTCCTGAAACACCCCGAAGACTTCCGAAACCTCACCGTTTTCGTCGCGCTTGCAATATCCGCGCGTTTCGGCGAAGCGAACGGTCTGGTCGGGATTGACCAGCCGAAGGGCAAACTCGAAATCCTCGCCGGTCCGCCTTGCCGCGCCCAGGGAACGTCTGAGAAGCTCGCGGTCCTCGCCGCGATAGTAATCAATGGGCTTGCCGCGCCGGGCTTCGTCGGTGTGGTCCAAGCCATGAATCCGATATATTTCGTCCGACCAGAAAACGTTGTCCGTCTTCAAATCCCAGGTCCAATGACCGATACGCCCCAGTGTTTCCGCCTGTTTCAACAGTGCCGTCTGTTGGGTCAACGCCGCTTCCGTACGCTTGCGTTGCGAAATATCGCGATGCACCAGCAGACATATGATCCGCCCGTCAACTTCGAACGGCGTGGTGACCGACTCGACCCAACGCACCTCGCCTGATTTCGTGCGGATTGCCAACTCGCCGCGTGCCGGCTTGATCTCCCTGGCCGCATCCCTGAATTTCGCCACCGCCGCCTGCGCTTCCGGGCCCAGCATGAAATTGGTGCTGCGGCCAAGCACCTCTTCAGCCGGGTACCCCGTATTCACCGTGAAAGCCGGATTGACGCGCAGGATTGTCGGATAGGGCTCACCCGTGCCGGTGATATCGACCAGCATCACCGATGACATGTCATTGGTGTGCAGCAGATCAAAAATCCTGCCATGCAGCAGTTCCTGCAGATCGGCCTTTGAGGCTGCATTGCCAGACACAGGCTTCCACCCCCATAGAAACGTGATCGTCGTCGGCAACTATTCTAGACGAGCCCTGCTTCGGGGGCGAAACCTTTGTCAGACGGCTTTCGCGCTGAAGATCGCAAGGGCGTGGACGAGGCCCGAGATTACATCCCGGAAAGGACCAAATGCAGCAGATTTTTTGACAGCGGCTTCATCCATATAGAGCCGGCGGTTGATCTCGATCTGGATGCTGTGCCGCCCCGCCGCCGGGTCGGCGTAGCGATGGATGAGATCGGCGCCCTTATAGGGATCGTTCAACGGCGCGCTGTAACCTTGGTCCTGCAGATAGTCCCGCACCAGGTTCGTAAAGCCCGGCTCTGACGTCACGCCGTCGCCGTCGCTGATGACGAAATCCGCCCGGTCGGACTCACCGTCTTCGTCGGTGGGATTGCCACGCGCCCGCATGGAATGGCAGTTCACATGATAGGCGCGACCAAAGGTTTCATGTGCGCCGTTCAAGGCAGCCTCAACGGCGCCGTGATAAGGCCGCCAGCAACTTGCCACCCGGTTGGTCACGTCCTCAGCCGTCAATGGCTGATCGTAGAGCGAGGCCAGGCCGTGCAATCTGGTCCAGACAATTCCTTTCCCCGCCGCCGCCTTCTTCGACGGGTTGAGCGGTTCCAAAAACTCCCCCACGGCCTCGCTTGGGTCGAAGTCATCGGGCGCGCGGTTGGGGTCCAGATAGATCCGGGGGAATGTCGCCCAGATCAATGTCGCACCATGATCCGGCGCGGCGCCAAACAATTCATCGACAAAAGCATCTTCGGCCCGGCGCATGCGCTGCAACGGCACCAATGTTTCGAAACCGGCGGGATAATGGCTGCCGCTGTGGGGACTGTCGAAAACCAGCGGCACGGGCACGCCGGTCGGCGGCATGACGACAACCGGCGGCATCGGTTCGGTCACGGCATTACTGATCGTTCAGGTGGCAGGCCGACAAACGCCCGGGCGCGATTTCCCGCAAGGCCGGCGCTTCCGCCTTGCAGCGGTCCATGGCGTGCGGGCAGCGCGGATGAAAATGGCATCCCGGCGGCGGGTCCAGGGGTGAGGGAATTTCTCCCGACACGGGCTCATAATCAATGCCCCGGTGATTCAACCTTGGAACCTCGTTCAGCAAGGCGTCGGTGTAGGGATGATTGGGTTTTTCGAACAATTCATCGGTCGGTGCGACTTCGACAATGCGCCCCAAATACATGATGACGACCCGGTCGGAAATATGTTCGACCACCGACAGATCATGGCTGATGAACAGATAGGTGAGGTCCAAATCCTGGCGCAGGTCCATGAACAGGTTGATCACCTGGGCCTGGATGGAAACGTCCAGGGCGGCGATGGCTTCGTCGCAGACCAGAAACTCCGGTTTCACGGCCAAGGCCCGGGCGATGCCGATGCGCTGGCGTTGGCCGCCGGAGAACTGGTGCGGATAGCGGCGGCTGTATTCGCGTCCCAGGCCGACCCGCTCCATGACGTCGCCGACGTAGACGGTTTTGTCTTTCATCTTGGCCATGCCGTGCAGGACCGGTGCTTCGCCGATAATTTCTTCGACCCGCATGCGCGGGTTCAGCGACGCGAAGGGGTCTTGAAAAATCATCTGAATGGCCAGGGCCGCGGCGTCCCCTTCTTCCACGGACATGGAAGAGAATTCGACGCCCTTGAAGGAGATACTGCCGGCCGTCGGCGGCAGAATCCCGGCGATCATCCGGCCGAGCGTCGATTTCCCGCATCCGGATTCACCAACCAGCCCCACCACTTCGCCCTTGGCGACGGTGAAGTTGACCCGGTCGACGGCGTGCACCGTCTCCTCGCGGATGTTTGAGCCCAGACGTTGCGCGATCTTGCCGGCCAAATCCAGGCGCTTGACGAAATTCTTCGTGAGGTCTTTGACTTCCAGCATGACGGTTACTCGGCGGCCTCCTGAAGGTGCGGATGGAAGCAGCGCACTTTTCGTTCCGCGACCGGCTGGGAAATGGCCGGCTCAACCCCGCAGGCCTCATCGGCGCGCGGGCAACGGGCCTGGAACGCGCAGCCGGCCGGCAATTTCAACAAGGACGGCGTCATGCCGGGAATTTGGAACAGGCGCTGGCCTCGTGTGTTGTGACCCGGCACCGATCCCAGCAGTCCGACCGTGTACGGATGCACGGGGTTGTCGAGCACGTCATCAATGTCGCCCTGCTCGACGATGCGCCCGGCATACATGACGCAGATTTTGTCGGCCAGGCCTGCGACCACGGCCAGATCGTGGGTGATCCAGATCATCGCCGTGCCGGTTTCGCGGCAGAGCTTTTGCGCTTCATACAGAATTTGGCCCTGGATGGTGACGTCCAACGCCGTCGTCGGTTCGTCGGCGATGATCAGGTCCGGCTTGTTCAACAGCGCGATGGCGATGGCCACGCGCTGGCGCATACCGCCCGAGAACTGGTGCGGATAGGCCTTCAGGCGTTCGTCCGGCGACGGGATACCGACCTGCCCCAGCGCGTCGCGCGATCGCTGCCGGGCTTCGGCCTTGCCGACCGACTTGTCGTGCGCCAGCACCGTCTCGATCATTTGCGTGTCGACCCGCAGCACCGGATTGAGGGTCATCATGGGGTCTTGGAAAATCATCGCGATGCGGTTGCCGCGCAGGCCCTGCATCTGGTCATCGCTGAGGCCGACTATATCATCGCCATTGAACAGAACCTGCCCGCCGACGACCTCGCCCGGCGGATCGACAAGACCGATAATGGAGAAACCTGTGACCGACTTTCCGGACCCGGATTCACCGACCAGCCCCATGATTTCGCCCTTGGCCACATCGAAACTGACATTGTCGACGGCCTTGGCGACGCCGTCTCGGGTGAAGAAATGCGTTTCCAGGTTTCGGACCGAAAGCGTCGGCGTTTCGCTCATCGCTCAAGCCTGGGGTTCAACACGTCGCGCAGCTGATCACCCACAAGGTTGATCGAGATAATGGTGATCAACAGGGCGACGCCAGGGAAGAAACTGATCCAGTATTTGCCGCTCAGCATGTAGTGGAAGCCGTTGGAGATCAAAAGCCCCAGCGACGGCTCGCTGACCGGCAGGCCGATACCCAGAAAGCTCAAGGTCGCTTCCAGGGAAATGGCGTGCGCCGTTTGCAAGGTGGCGACGACGATCAGCGGCGGCAGACAGTTCGGCAACAGGTGCCGGAACAGGATGCGCCTGTGCCCGATGGCCAGGCAGGTCGCCGCCTCGATGTATTCCTTGTTGCGCTCTACCAGGGCCGAACCGCGCACCGTCCGGGCATAATAGGCCCATTGCACGATGATCAGCGCGATGATCGTCTTGTCGACGCCCTTGCCCAGGATCGCCAGCAAGATGAGGGCGACCAGGATCGCCGGAAACGACAATTGAATATCGACGATGCGCATGATGATGTTTTCCGTGCGCCCGCCGAAATAGGCGGCGCTCAGGCCGACGGCCGTGCCGATGGCCATGGCCGCCAGACCGCTCAACACGCCGACGCCCAGCGATATGCGCAGACCGTAGATCATGGCGCTGACCAGATCGCGCCCGGCACCGTCGGTACCGAGCCAGAAGTTGACCCCTTCGAAGCTCTGCGAGCCCGGCGGCATCTTGGAATCAAGAATGCTGACCTGGGCCAGGTCGTAGGGATTGGTCGGTGAGATGATGTCGGCAAAAAGCGCGATGAAGACCAAGACGCCAAAGACAATGAGCGCACCGGTCGCCACCTTGGAGGCAAAGAAACTGGCGGCAAACCGGCGGAACGGCGTCTCGACGGTGACGTCTTTTTCCGGCCCCAGGGCGACGGGCGCGACGTTTTCGGCGACAGTGTTCATCCCTTTACATCCTGCAAACGGACCCGGGGGTCGAGGACCGAATAAAGCACATCGACAACCAGGTTGATGATGACAAAGACCATGACGATGATCATCAGGTAGGCGACGATCACCGGGCGATCCAGGTTTTGAATGGAATCGATGATCAGCTTGCCCATGCCGGGCCAGGCGAAGACCGTTTCGGTGACCACGGAAAAGGCGATCAGGCCGCCGAATTCCAGGCCGAGCACGGTGACCACCGGGATCATGATGTTTTTCATCAGATGCACCATGATGACGCGATTGGTGCTGAGCCCCTTGGCGCGGGCGAACTTGATGAAGTCCTGATGGACGATTTCCCGGGTGCCGGCACGGGCCAGACGGATGACCAGCGATATCTTGAACAGGGCCAGGTTGAGCGCCGGCAAAAACAGATGCGCCAAGCCGTCCATGGTCAGGAAACTGACGTTGATGCCCATTAGCGGCACCACGTCGCCGCGGCCCGTTGACGGCAACCACCCCAGCATCACGGCGAACACCATGATGAACATGAGACCAACCCAGAAGGTCGGCAATGAGAATCCCAGAATGGACCCGGCGATGATGACCTTCGACGTTCGGGCCTCCGGTTTCAACCCGGCATAAACGCCGCATGGAATGCCAATGACGATGGCCATCAGTAATGCGGCCAGGGCCAATTCGAAGGTCGCGGGCATGCGCTGGGTTATGATACCCAGCGATTCCTCGCCGTAGACGAAAGACTTGCCCAGGTCGCCTTGCACGGCGCGGCCGACAAAGTGGACGTATTGCATGTACCAGGGCTTATCCAGGCCCATGGCCTTGATAACCCGTTCGCGCTCGGCCTGGTCGGCCTCGTCGTTGACCATCATCTCGACCGGGTCGCCAACCAGATTGACGCCGACGAAGACCAGGAACGACATGGCCCAGACGACCAGCACGGCCTGCAGCAAGCGTCGGATGATGAATACGGTCACCTGGCTTCCCCCCAAGGAGACATATTACGCTTCGGAGACATCTTAGAGCTTAGAGAAAACGGGCGGCGCCGGATGGCGCCGCCCGCGGTCCCGAAGTCTTACTTGCTTGGCCGTACGAGGTAACCGGTGGTCCGCTCGTCCGTCCGAGCCTGATAGGTCAGGCCCTTTTTGCCGGCCCAGGTGTTGACCTGGTAATGCAAGGTAATGATGCCCTGATCTTCGCCGACACCGATGTCCGTGGCTTTGGCGAGAAGCATGGCGCGCTTCTTATCGTCAACCGTGGCCAACGCTTCATCCAGCACCTTGTCCATGACCGGATTGGAGTGCAGGCCGCGGTTCGACGAGCCCCAGCCCTTGGTCTTGTCGTAGGTGCCCAACAGCGAACGCAGCGGCGACGAAGGTTCGCCCGTGCCGGAACCCCAACCAACCAAAAGGAAGTTCCATTTCGGCGGCTTCGCAGGTCCACCATTCTTGCCATACTTGAAGAAAACGCTCTTGGGCATGGTGTCCGGCGTGGTCTTAATACCGATGCGGGTCAGCATCTGGGCAATGGCCTCAACGATTTTGGCGTCGTTGATGTAGCGGTCGTTGGGACCGTGCAAGGTCACCTGGAAGCCGTTTGGATAGCCGGCTTCGGCCAACAGCTTCTTAGCGCCTTCCGGATCATATTTCGGTACGCTCAAGTTTTTGGAACGGCCGAAGAAGCCCTCGGGGAGCAGTTGGCCGGCCGGAATAGCGACACCTTCCATGACCCGCTCAACAATGGCTTCGCGGTTGATCGCCATGTTGACGGCCTTGCGCACGCGTACGTCCTTGAACGGGTTCTTGGTGACCGGCTTGCCGTCGTGGGTCTTGACGAATTCCGGATTGTCCCTGAACTGGTCCATGTGAAGGTAAATGACGCGGTTCGATACGCCCTGGCTCAATTGAACCTTCGGGTTCTTCTTGAGACGCGCGATATCGACGGTGGGCACCTGATCGATGAAGTCCACGTCGCCGGCCAGCAAAGCTGCCAAACGCGACGGTGCCGACTTGATCGGCTTGATAATGATTTTCGCCCAATATGGCTTATCACCGTGATAGCCGTCGTAACGGATCATTTCGAGGACTTCGCCCTTGACCCATTTGCCAACCTTATAGGGGCCAGTACCGATGGCTGATGAGCCGTTGTTATAATCGCCTTCCCATTTGTCCTTTTCGTTCGAAGACACGATGTGGACGTTCGAGAGATCGACCGGCATCAGTGGGTAGGGTTTTTCCGTGGTCACCTGGATGGTGTGGCTGTCGATCTTCTTGAAGGTTTTGCCCTTCGTGTAGAGACCGAAGCTGGAGCGCGCGTTCGGATGGTTGCCGGCGCGGTGCGCACTGAACAACACGTCATCGGCATCGAAGGCAGAGCCATCATGGAACTTCACGCCCTTGCGGAGTTTGAACTCCCAGGTCGTATCATTCAGCGCTTTCCATGACTCAGCCAAGCCCGGTGACAGGTTCTGCTTGTGATCCTGCTCAATCAGGCGTGAGAAAAAATGCTGGGCGATCTGGTTATTGGGGCCCAGGTTGTGGAAGTGCGGATCGATGGACGTGGGCTCGGTACCGAGCCCGATCGTCAGGGTTTGCGCATGGGCGACGGGCGCCAATGAAAGCGCCGCCGCGGCGACCGCAAACGCAAGGGTTTTACGCATATACATTCTGGATTGTCCTCCCGGTGTTGAACTGTCGGGCGCCATTTTTTTTCAACAGTTTAGCGCCCGTAACAAAATGGTGCATCAAGCCGGCACCGCCGACAACATAAATCTCTCGAACATGGCCGCCCCTGCCGGCCCTCAGCCGCCATGATCCGGCGATTTATCGGACCCCAGACTGACGCCCGCCGGAAACCGGGTCAAATGCCGTTTTTACATACGTGATGCAAATTTTGCATGATGCGCTCAGGAGGTCGGAATCTCTTCCAACGCCGACCAGATCTTTTCGACAAGCGGCCGGCTGCGGCCCAGCGATCGGTAAAGCCTAATCTCCAAGTCGACGATATGTTCTTTGGCGCCGACCGGCACCAACTCCCCGCCGGCCACCTCGCCGGCGACGGCATAGTCCGGCAACCAGGCCAGGCCTTTGCCGAGCACCGCGAATTGCTTCAGCATGTCGACGCCCATGGTCTGGTGCACGGTCTGCAGGAACAGCTCGTCGTCGGCGCGTTCGATGGCCAAACCTTCGGCCCGGGCGAGCACCGAATCCATGGCGTAGGCCAGCCACGGCCTGGGCGAGTCTTTCGATCCCGGCAAGTCAAACAGGGCCTTGCCGTTCGCGGCGACCGGCGAATAGGGGCCGAAGGCGCTGCGCCCGACAACTTTCGAGGCAAAGTTTCCGGTGTCCAGAACCCGCGGCATCTCAGGGTGGGAATAGGTGAACGTCAGGTCAATCTCACCTTGCCGCAAGCGTTGCACCATATCCGACGGGGCGCCCAGATTATACGCCCCATAGGTCCCGATATTGGCCTTGAATGGGCCGATCTTGGCGGTCATGTCCTCGATCCAGTCGGGCACGAAATGGACCAACACCGACGTCGAGCCCGAAACCCAGACATCGGCGTGCATTTTCGAAATGTCGCGCCGGAAGGCATCGCGGTCGCGGTAGATATCACGCAGCACGCCGACCGCGGTTTCCCGGAACCGCTCGCCTTCGGCGGTCAGTTCGATGGGCGTCGTGCGGCGGTCGAACAGGCGGGCCCCCAGCCACGCTTCGAGGGCCTGAATGCGCCGGCTGAAGGCCGGCTGGCTGACGTTGCGTTTGTTGGCGGCCCGTGAAAAATGCCGCATGCGGGCCAGCACCACGAAATCCTCCAGCCAGGCGATTTCCATAAATAGTCCCCTCTTCGGCCAAGATCATGCATGACGTGCATCACGCATGCCAGCAATAACATTGGACAGCCGCCCGAGCGGTGCCCACTATAAGCGCCCCCAACCAATGACCAACGGATGCCCCTGATGACGACGCTTGACCATATCGCCCACTGGGCCGCCGGCGCCCCCCGCCAGTGGCCCGACACCTGCAAAACACCAGCCATCCACGGTATAACCGACACTATCGCCTGCATGGTCTCGGGCGCCATGGATGACGCGGCGATCGGCGTGCGCAAGACCGTGCACGGCTGGGCCGCCGCGGGCGGCGGTGCGACAGTCGTCGGCAGCGGCCGCAAAGCCCCGGCGCCCTTCGCCGCCTTCGCCAACGGCACGGCGGCGCACGCCCAGGATTTCGACGACAATTTCCTGGCCGCCCTGACCCACGCCTCGGCCGTCCTGGTGCCGGCGCTTCTGGCGCTTGGCGAGGAAACGGGCGCGACGGGTGCCGATTTAATCGACGCCTATCTGGTCGGCCTGGAATGCCACGCCGCCGTGGGCCGCGGCGTCAACCGCTCACACTATCTGAAAGGCTGGCATGCGACGGCGACGGTCGGCTGCATCGGCACGGCGGCGGCCTGTGCGCGGCTTCTCAAGCTGGATCAGGCGCGGATGATGCACGCCATGAGCCTCGGCACCTCCATGGCGGCCGGCCTGAAGGGCCAGTTCGGCTCCCACGCCAAACCCTTCCAGGCCGGCATGGCGGCGCAGAACGGCATCCTCGCCGCGTGTTTCGCCCAGGGCGGCGTCGAAGGCCGGGCCGAAGTGCTGGATAACGACTACGGGTTCCTGAAGCTGTTCGGCGGCGACGCCCCGCCGGGCTGGGATTTCGACAAATTTCCCCTGGGCGATTCCCAGGCCACCGGCCCGCATGTGCTGGAAACGACGGGCCTCGCACCGAAGGTTCATCCCTGCTGCGGCTCGACCCACCGCAGCGTCGACAACCTGTTGGACCTGATGACACAGCACGCCTTCCGACCCGATGATGTCGCCGCCATGGAAACCATGGTCAACACGTCGAACGTCCTCAATCTCTGCTTCGACGATCCGCAGGACGAAATGGAGGCGCGCTTTTCCATGCAATACTGCATGGCCGTGGCGCTGACCCACGGCTTCATCAGCCTTAAGGACTTCACCCCCGACGCCGTGCAGCGCCCCGAGATCCGCACCCTGCTCCCCCTGACGACGATGCGCGCGACGCCGCCCGAAGCGGAACTGGACCCGGATGTCAAAACGATCCATGAATTGACCGTGACGCTGAAATCCGGCGAAGCCTTGAAGACCAGCCGCACGGCGGCGAAAGGCACGCTCGGCGATCCCTTCACCGACGACGACCGCTGGCGGAAGTTCGAGGACTGCTGCGGGCCGGTGCAGGGCGAGGCGGCGACGGCGGGGCTTTATGCGCGGTGCGGGGAGTTGGCGGGTGCGGCTGATGTCGGCGAGGTGATGGGGATGATGACGGCGGCGAATTCTGCCGGTACCAAGGTCGCCTGAGTTACCTCTGAGAAACACGGGGACATGTTCCGATCCAGCGAATCGGAGACGTGTCCCCTTGATTCGGGCCAAGTCGAATGCCGGTCAAGGCAAAACCCCGCCGGAATTGCCCACATGGCCGCCACGGCCGATTTTTGGTCCTGGCTTTAGCGGCGCCAAATTCCGCCCCAGTTCCCGTTCCAGACACTGAACGAAAGCTTCGCCGCCGAGCGGCCTTCCGGTCCGTTCGTGGCGGCGCATGGCGGCATGATCACCGCAGGCCAATCCGCCATCCAGAAATTCGCGCCAACTGCCGGCAATATCTAACAGCGGACGGACCTTTACCAAATCATCGTCCTGCCCGGCCAGATGGGCCCGCGCGCTGCTCCATGCATACGCCTCGGGCCGCTCGGTCATCTTCGCGCGCACCGGGTTCAATTCCACGTAGCGCGCCGCCGCCATCAGGTAGGTTTCGTCCATGGGAAAAGACGCGAACCGCCCCTGCCACAAATGGCCGCGCCAGCCTTCGCGGAAATTGACGCCCCGGGTATAGCGGCGATGCGCTTCGCCGATGGCCGCCGCCAGGGCATCGGCCGTCCGTGGCACGCAAATCAGGTGAACATGATTGGGCATCAGGCAGTAGGCCCAGATTTCGACGCCCGTGGCGCCGCACCATTCCGCCATGAGGTCCAGATAAGCGCGGTAATCGCCTTCCTGAAAAAACGTCTGCTGGCGGCGGTTGCCCCGTTGGGTGACATGGTGCGGAACGCCCGGCGCGACAACGCGTGCCATTCTAGCCATGCCACGATTATATATTATTAAGTGAAATAATAAAAAATATTTCTCTCGTAGTTAAAAAGAAATTTCACGGAGAATCACGGGGACATGTTCCGATCCAACGGATCGGAGACGTGTCCCCGTGATTCGGGCAGCATTATTCGCGGGCGTTTGATTGAACCAATTAAGTAAGGCGTCCCCGGAATTCCCCGAATTAAGTAAGGCGTCCCCGGAATTGCGGCGGAATTGCAGAATTAAGTAAGGCGTCCCCGGAATTGTCCGAAATTGTGGGTGAAGGCTAGGATGAGGGGATAACAAAATTTCTAGCGGACAAACATTCATCGCGATCACGAATTCACGAATCGAGACCTGACCGCACTATTTGTATGGTCGGTTTACCAGGGCAAAGCAGAAGTTCCGCCGAACAA
>CAZQPC010000121.1:0-13231 GCA_964595005.1 uncultured Magnetovibrio sp. | reverse complement strand
TTGGCGATGCATCAGACTAAATGCAGAAAATCTCCAATCCCAATGGCCGCTCTTAGGTCGCAAGGAAATTGACGAAACTATGGCCGTCCTAATTGGTGCGATGGCCGCATTTGTCAAATATAGCGATGGCAAAGTTCCCGAGGGAGTGCTTCAAGACATTCAAAATGGTGCCTGGAAAATGCGACGCATTGGAAAAAAAGAAGTCGCAGAACAAATTCAAAAACCGGAGTTCTGTGGTTTTGGTTAACTCAATTATGCCCGGAAGGGGTCAACGACAGCCAAATACGAGCGCGCTAATTTTGGTCTGCAAAGCCGCCGAAAGCGGACCCGCCATAAATTGTTGGCGTCTGGTTAAACGCCGTGCCGTTTCTGAATTTTCCATTATCGCCGCCTCCGCCGGCCCTTCACGACACCTTCAACCAATCACCGATTGAGATTGCCGGCCCGGCGCGCTTAAAGTGCCCCCGAACGGTGGAAGGAAGATAACATGGCTGGACCGTTGAACGGTATCCGGGTGGTTGATCTGACGTCGATGGTCTCAGGCCCCTTGGCGACCCTGACCCTGGCCGATCAGGGCGCCGACGTGATCAAGGTGGAAAACCCCGGCGGCGGCGATTTCGCCCGCCACGTGGCAACACGAAGGGGTGGCTTCTCCGCATCCTTCGTCAACAACAACCGCAACAAGCGCTCCGTCGTGCTCAACCTCAAGGACGCGGCCGGCCTGGACGCCTTTCTGCGGTTGGCAGCCGAGGCCGATGTGGTGATCCAGAACTTCCGGCCCGGGGTCGCTGATCGCATCGGCGTCGGCGACGCGGCCCTGCGTGAGATCAATCCGTCGCTGATTTACGTCTCCATCTGCGGTTTCGGCTTCGAAGGCCCCTATGCTCAGAAACCCGTGTTTGATCCGTTGATCCAATCCCTGACCGGCCTGACCACGGTGCAGGCCGGCAATGACGGCGACCGGCCGCGCCTGGTGCGCACCATCCTGCCCGACAAGCTGACCGGCATCCAGGCGGCCCAGGCAATCACCGCCGCCCTGTTCGCCCGCGAACGCAGCGGTGAAGGCCAGCACATCACGCTGTCGATGCTGGACACCATCATCGCGTTCCTGTGGAACTCCGACATGGGCGGGCATACCTTCGTCGGCGACGAGGCCACCGAAGAGCGTGCGCAGTCCTTCATCGACCTGATCTACGAGACGGCGGACGGCTATATCAGCGTCGCCGCCATGCACGACAAACACTGGCACGGCCTTGCCAAGGCCCTGGACCGGCCCGACTTCCTGGACGACGTTCGCTTCAAGACGCCGGAGCTGCGCGACATCAACGTCGATGCGCGCCTGAACGTCACCCAGGACGCCCTGCGCCCGTTCACCACGGCGCAACTGCTGGACACCCTGGAGGCCAACGACGTGCCCTGCGCGCCGGTGCTGACCCGCAAGCAGATGCGCCAGCACCCGCAAGTTGCCGCCAACGGCATCATCATCGAAATCGACCACCCTGAGGCCGGCCGCCTGCGCCAAACCCGGCCGCCGGCGCGGTTCTCCGGGACAGAAATTGAAATGCGCCGGAGCGCGCCGGTGTATGGCGGCCATACGTCGGAAGTGTTGACCGAAGCCGGGTTTGATGACGAAGAGATCGCGGCGCTGCTTGCCGATGGCGGCGCCTGGCAGGGTGGCCCCGGCAGCGCCAACGGCAGCTAGGCGTGGGTTATCTCCGTGACCATTGGTGCGGTAATCACACTTTGGGCCGATCCTTCTGGCTTAACCTGATCTGCGTTCGCGCCGTCATTCTGGGCCTGGAACGATTGACCTATCCGCCCTTCATCGAACCCTCCGCCGCAGCGGTCTGGATTTCCGTGATCTTCGTCGCCGTCTTTCACGGCATTATCTTCGCCTGGCAGATTGTCGGCGTGGTTCGTGCCGTCGACCGCGACCAAGGCGCGCTCGGCTCCATCGCGACCGCTTTTTCGGCGCATTTCGGCATTGCCGTCACCATTCTTATTTCCGCAATCGTCGTCTTCAGTGCCTTCCAGGACCTGCTGCGTGATCCGACGAAAACGCGGCTGCACGCGAAGCTTGTGCGCCCCGACACGCTGGGACCGTACACTTTGACCGTCAATGCGGACGGCACCCTTATTAATCTGCGCGGCGATTTCCGGATCGGCATCACCAAGGACTTGGCGGCCTTTATCGATCAACACCCGACGGCCACCGGCGTCGTCCTGAACAGCCCAGGCGGAAACATCTTTCAAGGCCGGGGCGTTGCCACCCTGATCCGCGACGGCGGGCTCAACACCTACGTCATCGACACCTGCCGATCCACCTGCACGACGGCATTTATCGCCGGTCGGAAACGGTTCCTGGGCCGGAGCGGCACGCTTGGGTTCCACCAGTACGGCATCGACACGAACATCAATTCCCTGCTTCCCGATCCGCGCGCCGAACAGGAAACCGATTTGACCTCCTATGCGGCACAGGGCGTGAACGCCGATTTTCGGCAAAAGATTTTCGACACGCCGCACGACAAGATCTGGCTGCCCGGCGCCGATGAACTGATCGCCGGCGGTGTTGTCCACGAAATCCTAGCGGATGATTTCCGGCCCTAATTCACCCGCTTGCAGGGGGCGTCAGAGAAAGTCCCGGATGATCGCCACCAGCGGCTCATCGGCGGGCGGCATGGGGTAGTCGCCAAGGCGCGTCGGCCGCACCCATTTCAGCTCCTGGCCTTCCGTCGCGCGCACCGTGCCTTGCCAGACCCGGCAGGCATAAAGCGGCATCAGCAGATGAAAGTCATCATAGCTGTGGCTGGCGAAGGTCAGCGGCGCCAGACAACTGGTGGTCACGTCGATGTCCAGTTCTTCCTTCAATTCACGGATGATCGCCGCTTCCGGCAATTCCCCCTGGCCCACCTTACCGCCGGGAAATTCCCACAGCCCGGCCATCGCCTTGCCTTCGGGGCGTTTCGCGATCAGCACCCGGTTGTCGACGTCGACCAACGCCGCGGCGACGACCAAAAGCGTCGGCAGATCGGCGGACAGCGCTCGCGCCTCGGCGTCCAGGCAGCCGGGATCAGGACCGGTAATCGGCATTGATGGTGATATATCCGTGGGTCAGGTCGCAGGTCCACACGGTCGCTGTGCCGGCATCCGCACCCGACGCGATGCCGACATCGACGGCGATATCGATCTCCTGGCCCTTCATGTGGTCAGCAACTGGCGTTTCGTCATAGCCGTCGACGGCGGCGCCCATGGCGGCAATTTCAACGCCGCCGACACGGATCGCCAGCCGGTCGCGGTCGGCGGCCTCACCGGCCTTGCCCACCGCCATGACGATGCGGCCCCAGTTGGCGTCCTCGCCGGCGATGGCGGTCTTGACCAAGGGCGAGTTGGCGATCGACAGGGCAATGCGCTTCGCCGCCCGGTCGTCTTCGGCGCCGCTTACCTCGACCGTGATAAATTTCGTTGCCCCTTCCCCGTCGCGGACAATCTGGTGGGCCAGGTCGCGCATGAGGTCTTCAAGAGCACGCTGAAAATCCGCCAACCCGGCCTCATCGACGGCGCCGTTTTCCGCCGCCCCGGTGGCGAACAGCAGCACCGTGTCGCTGGTCGAGGTATCGCTGTCGACGGTGATCGCGTTGTAGGTGCGCTCGGCCACGTCCGACAGCAACGATTGCAGGGTCTCGGCGGGCAGGGCGGCATCGGTGAAGACGAAGGACAGCATGGTCGCCATATCCGGGGCAATCATCCCTGAGCCCTTGGCGATGCCGGCAATGGTCACTTGCGTGGCGCCGATGGTCGCCGTCGCCGACGCGCCCTTGGCGAAGGTGTCGGTGGTCATGATGGCTTCGGCGGCGGCCCGCCACCGGGCCGGATCATCGGTGCCGCTAAGATTGCCGGCCAGGTCCTGCATGGCGTCGGTAATGGTATGGGACGGCAGCGGCTCGCCGATAACGCCCGTCGATGCCGTGAACACCCGGCTCGGCCGACACGTCAGGGTATCGGCGACCGCCGCGACGGTCGCTTCGACGGCGGCGATCCCCTTGACGCCGGTGAAGGCATTGGCGTTGCCGGAATTTACCAGCAATGCCTGGGCCTGACCGCCCGGCAGCGACTTCCGGCACCAATCAACGGGCGCCGACGAGGTCTTCGATTGGGTCAGCACGCCGGCCACCGTGGTGCCCGCTGCGAAGGCCGCCAGCAACACGTCGGCACGGTCGCGGTATTTGACCCCGCAGGCCCCGGTCGCCAGTTGCACGCCGGCGACGCTTGGCAGATCGGGAAAAGCCTTGGGGGCCAGGGGCGAAATATCGGGCGTCGGTGCCATGCCACGGATCTCCTTGGGCGCGGGTTATGATCAGCCCGGTTTTATTTGGCGATCGGCTTACCGTCCAGATCAAAGCGCTCGATTTTCGCCGCCGCGCGCAGCTTGTCGGTGTAGGCGGCGCCGGCTTCCTGGGTCAGTTCCGACTGCAATTTCTGCTTTACGGATTCGAACGTCGGCGGTTCGGCGGTGCGTTTGTCTTCCACCTTGATAATGTGCCATCCGAACTGGGTCTTCACGGCGGTGTCGGTGATCTTGCCCTTTTCCAGCGCGAAGGCGGCCTTCTCAAAAGCCGGCACCATCTGGCCCTTGGCGAAGAACCCGAGATCGCCACCGTTGGGACCGGAAGGCCCGGTGGATTTCTCTTTCGCCGTGGCTTCGAAGTCGGCACCGCCCTGCAAGTCCTTGATGATCTTTTTCGCCTCGTCTTCGGTCTTCACCAGAATATGCCGCGCGTGAACCTCTGCCGCGCTGCCTGAGCTCTTGACCATTTCCTGGTAGCGCGCATTCAACTTTTCGTCGGTGACAGCACCTTCGATCTGCTTTTGCAGCACGGAGCGCTGCAGCATCTGGTCTTCGATGCGGGCCATGAGAATCTTGAAATTCTCGGTCTCATGAACCTTCTGGGCGCGGGCATCGGCGGCGGCCAGTTTCATATCGACGACGGTGTCGACCAGGGCCGGGAAAATCTGTTCCAGGGGAATCTGCTGATATTGCTTCGGCAGCAATTGCTGCGCCGCCACCAGCATGGATTTATGAATTTTCGCGCCGTTGACGATGGCGACGACGGGGTCTTCGGCGGCCCGCACATCAGCGGGCGACCAGGCAAGAGAGACGGCCAATGCCGCGGCCCCCAGGGTCAGGTGTTTGAAGGACATATTTTAGTTCCTTTGATTACGGGCGGCGCAACGGCCGGGAACGCCAGTATAAGGCGCCACACCGGGGGATGAAATCACGGTGTGGTGAGAAACATACCGGTGAGGCATACTCAAAGCGCGATGGGGATGGCCCGGTTGGCCATCGCGCGTCGCTGCGAGGGTGGCTGGATGTCTTTTCCCCCTCCCGAACGACGGACGAAAAAGGCGAGGAATAATGGTTCAATCCGACTTGGCAGCCATGGTTGACGTGGACAACGGCGTCATCAGCCGGAAAATCTTCACATCCACAGACATCTACCGCCAGGAACTGGAACGCATCTTCACCAAGGCCTGGCTGTTCGTCGGCCATGAAAGCCTGGTCCCCGATCCCGGTGATTTTTATTTGTCCAGAATGGGCGAAGAATCCGTCATCCTGTGCCGCGATAAAGCCGGTGCGATCCATGTCTTCCTGAATTCCTGTCGTCATCGCGGCATGAAGGTCTGCCGCTACGATAAGGGCAATGCGGCCGTCTTCACCTGCCCCTATCACGGCTGGTCCTATGCCCTGGACGGCGCCTTGCAGGGCGTGCCGCATTTCAAGGACCTCTACGACGGCGTTCTCGACCGGGCCGAATGGCCGCTTTTGGAAGTTGACCGGATGGTCAACTACAAGGGTGCCATCTGGGCCTCGTGGGACGCCGATGCACCGGATTTCGAAACCTATCTGGGTGACGCCAGGGAACATCTGGACATGGTCCTCGATTGCCGCGACGGCCGGCCCGGCGGCTCCGAGGTGATCGGCGTCCATCGTTGGAAATTCCCGGCCAACTGGAAATTCGCCGCCGAGAATTTCCTCGGCGATTCCTATCACAATCATTCGCACGGTTCCGTCGACGCCATCGGCATCGGTCCCTCGGCCAGAAGCGGCGTCAAAGGCCGCCGCGACGATGAAATGGCGGCAGCTCAACACATCTGGATCAGTTTTCCGGAAGGTCACGGCGTTCACAGTGCCCTCGAACAACCGGATGCAACATTCATCGACAGCTATCTGGACCAGCCGGAAATCGGCGCCTATTTCCGCCATTGTCATGAGGAACGCCACCGGCGCCTGGGTGATCGGGCCCGGTTGATTCCGTTTACCGGCACGATTTACCCGAACACGTCTTATCACGGCCGCCAGCCGCGCGGGCTCTGTGCCTGGCATCCGCATGCCGCGGGCGAGACGGAGGGCTGGCGGTTTTTCCTGGTCGACAAGGACGCGCCGAAAGCGGCCAAGGATTTCCTGCGCCAATACTACATGCGCTATTCCGGGCCGGCCGGCATGACCGAACAGGACGACATGGAGAACTGGCTTTACGCCACCTCGGCGTCGCGTGGCACCATCGCCAAACGCCTGCCCTTCAACTACCAGCAATCCATGCATGCGGCGAAGATCGACGACCCGGTCCCCGGTGAGGTTTCGACCCAAATGTCGGAACATATCGCACGCGGCTACTACCGCCGCTGGCGGAGTTATATGGAAGCCCGGGACTGGAACGCGTTGCTGGGCCGCGACGACCCGCGGTTCAAGGCTGCCCGGCGGGACGGCTCATGAGCGCGCCGGGCAAGACCGGTATCGTCACCGGCGGCACCTTCGGGATCGGGGCCGCGATCACCAAGGTGCTGGCATCCCGCGGTCATCAGGTGGTCGCCTTCGGCCTGGAAGACCGTCAACTCACCAGTGTCGCCGAAAATGCCCTTCCCGCGCTGGGCCAGGAATTAACTGACGCCGGATTGACCGCCGAGTTGTTGGAAGCCGATGTCAGCCGCGCCGATGACGTCGCCCGGGTGGTTGCCCATACCCTTGAGACCTTCGGCGGCATCCATTTCCTGGTCAACAACGCCGCCATTGGTCCGCTGGGCACGGTGCTGGATACGGAGGAAGCGGTCTGGGACGCCATCCACGCCGTCAATTTGAAGGGTCCCTACCTGATGGCGCGGGCAGTTTTGCCGCATATGATCGCCGGCGGCGGCGGCCATATCGTCAACATCGGCAGCGGCGCCGGCCACGGCAAACCGAACATGGCGGCCTACGCGGCGTCCAAGGGCGGGCTGCACGCGCTGACGCAGGCCATGGCCTATGACCACTTTCAAGACGGTATCCGCGTCAACACGGTCATTCCCGGCGGCGGCGGTATCGTCTCAGGCTTGAGCCTGGGCCGCGTCGGCGGCGATCCCGATAACCTGGGCAAAAACGCGCCGGGCACCGCGGCCGGCCGCACGGCAACGGGCAACGACGTCGCCGGCGCCGTCGCCTTCCTTCTTTCCGATGACGCCGAGGTCATTTCCGGCACCACCATTGATGTCGGCTGTTTCGCGGGCCAAGGCGGCCCGATCCCCAAGGATCCGGCGCCATGAGCGGGGATTTCACCGACAAACTGGCGCAGAACCTGGCCGGCCGGCCCGGCTACGCGGGCCTGCAATCGGAAATCGAGGCGTTCTTTTTTCTTGAGGCGGATCTTCTGGACAACCGCATGTACGATGCCTGGCTCAAGCTGCTAGCCGACGACATCACCTATTTCATGCCGATGCGCGCGAACGTGCCATTGGACCACACGGCCGCGGATGAATTCACCACCCCGGGGGAAGGCATCCATTGGATCGAGGACGACAAATGGACCCTGACGAAGCGCGTCGAGCAAATTCAAACCGGCATCCATTACGCCGAAGAACCCCTGTCCAGGATCACCCACATGATCACCAACGTCCGCGTCGTCGACGCCCTGCCCGGCCTCGAGGCGGCGGAGGACGTCGCCACGACCTGCCGGTTTCTGGTCTACCAGAACCGCATCGTCGACGACACCAACACCTTCGTCGGCCGCCGCCATGACCGCCTGCGGCGGACGGCGACGGGCTGGCAGGTGGCACGCCGCGATGTGATCCTGGAACAGGGAATTCTGCAGGCCAAGAACCTGACGAATTTTTTCTAAGCCGCCTCATCGAGTCGGCTTTCCGCCAATCGAGGACTTTTCCGCAACAGCCTAAAAACTTGCCGGTTTCAGTCCCCAGAGTCTATCGAGGTCCGGACGGACGGAAACGCCAACAAACAGATCGTCTTCCTCGCGGCATCGGCGGGCCATGTCCGGGCCGTACCAATCGCGAGAATAATCCGTATCGACACGGTCGCCGGTTTTCAGGTCGATGACGTGAACGTCTTTGGCAACCACCTTCCGGTGCATCCTCAAGATCTTATCGACAACACGTTTACCCTCGATATCCGCTTTCATATTGTTGAGATTCAGGTTGCCAGGGCGGCTGATCCGAATGTCCCGATCGATACCCTTGGGCCTCACGGTTCGGATTTCCCCGCCGCGCATGCTCATGACGAGGAGCGGGCGGTTGATGAACGATACCTCGTGCGGTGGGAACTCGTTCGGTCCATACATGGGTTGCCATTCAGGATAAAAGATGACTTCAAAACTGTCGCCATTGACGAAACGCGCGATCGCCTCATCGAACGCCGCCTGCAAGAATGGGTGGGCGCGATGTCCGGCTGAATAAAACAACCGAGCTTCCGGATATGCCGATAGGACGGCCGCGAGAAATTCACACACATCGATCTCCGACATGTGACAGTCGCGCCCTCGGACGCGAAGATACCCATAGCAATCGAGGTCGCTCAGGATGGCCCACATAAGCATCTTTTACGCGATTTTTAGACAGTTTACTAGCCGTTTCCGAGCTCACTTTCTTTTCTTTTTCTTGCGTGCCGTACCGAAGTTCCTATCGACGAATTCAACGATTTTCTCATCCGCGATTTTATGAAACTCCTCGTCGCTTAGATTAGGCAGCTTAGCAAGCGCCAAAACGTCACCGCCATCTACGTCACCGGCAGTCTTGTCTTCTTCCATATATTGATAGAGTCGATCCTCGGCATCGGCCTCGCGGGGCTTCAGGGTTTCATTATCCGCATAGGTATCAACCGTTTGAATGGCATCGCGCCGCGTCGTCTGATCCTTCATCCTCGTCTCAATTTCACCATCTGCTCGAACGGCCCGTACTCCTTTTGAAGGTCCTCTCAGCTTTTCGTTCAGACGTCCCTTCTCTTTGCTCCAAGTGCCGCTGAGGTGAATAGCGTTTTCCACGCTTTCTCTGTCCCGCACTTCGTCCAGCAGCTTTTGAAGCGAATAAATATTCCTTCTCTTGACCTTTGGCTTGCCCCGGCTTTCAAGAATAAGGACCTGCGCAATTCCTTTCACCTTGTCGGGAAACCCTTCGAGTTTTGCATCGATTTCCCGGGGACTTGGCAAAGGCGCGCCATCGACGGGAATCAGCGAATTCACCAGCGAATCTGTTCGGTCCGACTTTTTCTCGTCGTCCGGTTCTGACGGCGGCACCGGCGGCGGTGGATCGGCCTGGTCGGTGCGCGGCAGGAAGACACCGCCCTTGATGGCGCCCGGCTTGACGTGTTGCAGGACAGCGCCCAGATCCTTGAGCGCTTCCTCCATGGCTTCACCACCAGCCTTGAACGATTCTCGGTAGCGCTTTTCCTGGGATTGCGTAATCAGGCCGGCGGCCGCTGCTGCCGAAAGCGTTGCCGTTGCCGCCCACGGCAGCGCGCCGAGCACGGGTCCACCGGCAAATTTGACGTTCTCATCGGGCGCTCGCCGGGTCCCGTCCGCTTCGCCGCGGCCGCCGGGATAAATGGCGTTCGGGCCGCGGTCTGACGATTCGTCATCGATTAATTTTTCGTCCGTGACTTCTGCCAACCGATCCGTGACCTCACGGGCAAACGTCGCGGCCCGTTTGGGGTCGGTCTTCTCCACCTTTCGGAGCAGATCGGCGAACTCGGCGACAGCCTTGCGGCCGTTGGTCCGGATCGAATCGGCATAGAGGTTCGGCAGGTCGCCCTGGTCGCCGACGGTTCCCAGATGATCGGTGGTACGGCGGTTCGCGGCGTCAACACCGGCACCGACTTTCGGCAGATCGGCGGATCGCCACCAGTAATCGCCTTGGTCAGATGGCGAACGGCGTGATACCGGCATGGTGGGCGATGTCGTGGTGTTTGGATACGGTTTCGGGTCGGGATCCGGCGATGCGACGAAGGAGTTGGTGTTGGCATTGGATGCCTCGCCTCGTGAACTGGCCCAACGAATAGGTGGGTTTTCGGTATTTGTCCCCCCGAGTTCCTTGGCCAGCGCCTGTGCCGTCTCGCCGCCCGGCTTCATCACCCCGTCGACTTTCAGGCCGCGGGTTGTCTGAAAACTCTTAATCCCCTCAAACAAGGGCTGATCAGGATATGGCGTCAAGCCATAATCCGGCGTCTTGAAATGACCCGTCTTGATCAAGGCCGATTTGGCGGTCTGGACATCCGTAAGATCGTGGTCGAAATCCGGTCCGACCGGTCCGTTCAGCTTAAATGGAAACATCATCAACCTTTCACAATGCGCGCGCGATGACGCGCCCCGGGGGCTGCGCCGACGGCCGTCGTCATCGTACGATCAAAGAAAAGCGGCGGCTTGTGAATCAAGCCGCCGCACAATGGGTTGTGGGCACAGTTGTCCCACAACGATGGCATAGCATAAGCAAGTGGATATCAACAGTAAAGGATTATTTTACATATTATAGGATTTATTTAGTCTATATGTGCGTAATGACCCAATGGATTGCCTCAACCGATACGCTACACCATCGCCTCGTTGTCTTAGGCCATTGATGTGTGTCGCGCGCCCAGACGGCCCAGGCTAGACTCCCGGGTCTTAGAAAGAGAGCAGGGCATCCTGTCGGCGAAAAACCTGACCAACTTCTTTTAACACAAGGAGATCACATAATGACGGCATTCACCGGCGGCTGCCTGTGCGGCGCCATACGCTACACCGTCACCGGCGAGGTGGTGAACATGTGGAATTGCCATTGCAACGATTGCCGCAAGATTACCGGCGCCGCCTTCGCCACCAACGTGTTCGTTAAGGAAGAAGACATCCAAATCACCGCCGGCACCCCCAGCACCTTTCAGAACACGTCCGACAGCGGCAACACCATGACGCGTTATTTCTGCGCCGGGTGCGGCTCTCCCCTGTTCAACGGAAACTCCGGCCGGCCCGGCATCCGCGTGATCCGCGCCGGCAGCATCGACGACGCCGGCTTCGTCAAGCCCTGGGCCAATCTCTACGCCAACCGCGCATTGCCGTTTACCCATCTTGATGACCAAATGACAAACTTCGACAAGATGCCGGATCACTGACGGCCTTTGAAAAATTAAGGGCTTATTAGGGGTCTGGCGACGATTCTGCTGACCATGAGCACCGCAGCCCGACATTCCCTCGCCGCTCTTGCGTTGACGGCAAGCCTGACAGGTACGGCACTCGGCGCCGAACCCATCGTCAACGAGTCCCTGACCAACGAGAAAATCCTGCGCAATTTCGACATCATTGCCTTCGGCAATGAATACACGGGCAAACGCTACGATGCCGTGCGCAAGTGGAAGAAGCCGATCCGGGTCGGCATTCTGGGCAAGCATCCCGGCTATTTCGACAAGGATGTGCGCAGCCATATCCGAGACATCTGGAACATCACCCATTTCCCCATCGAACTGCGTTATTCCGTGCGGCTGGAGAAATCGCGCCGATTGGCCAAGGACTTCGACAAAGGCGAGGTCAATTTCGTCCTGTTCTATTTCCCATCTGAAAAAATTCCGGGCATCGTCGCGAAATTGTTCAAGGGCAAGGTCAAGGCCGCCGAGGTCGCCGACATGTTGAAGATTTCCACCTGTCATGCGCGCTATTTCACAAAGGACAACGAGATTACCCTGGCCTACGCCGTGTTCCCCGCCGAACACATTCAGGCCAACATGCGGGCTTGCGTGATCGAGGAAATCACCCAGGTTATGGGCCTTGCCAACGACAGCCCTGAGGTCAATCCGTCGATCTTCCACGACCGGGGCCGCTACAATGAACTGACCGAACACGACCGCTGGATGCTGAAAATGTTCTATGATCCGCGCATCACGGCGGGCATGGAACGCGAAGCGGCGATTTCGACGGGGCGGGTCATTCTCAATGAGATCCGGCCTGGAAAATAAGCCCGACGAGACCGATCTTTCACGCCTTTAGCGAACCGTTGGCTTGAAATGCTCCGTTGCACTTCGAAAGGCGGTGCGCATTTATCATCGTCAATTTTTAATTGATTAAAGTTATTATTATTATATCTTAAATATATGTTCAATGAATTGCGCGATAAGATTGCGGCTTCACCTTTCGCTCATTCCATTATCCCGAGGTCGGATGGAAGCTTCGCAATCTATGACGGATTTCTCTCTCGCGAAGGCTATGTTTTGTCCGAAATGCAAGTACAAGCGGCTTTGGACGCGACACCGCATCGGTATTTGGAAAACAACAAGGTTCAAACCATTTCCATTGCCGCATTCGTCATTATGTTCGGTATCGGATTCTTCATCCCAATCAATTTCGGCCAAATTCTTTTTGTGATATCTTGGATCACCTTATATCGGTTGCTTTTTGAATGGCCTGAGTGGCGTCACCATATGCGCAGGCACTATGGGAGTGTGAAGCTGCCCATGCATCGCTTCCCGGCCCAATATTTTCGACTCGCAAACTGGATCGATCATTCGGGTAAGTTTCAGGCGGCCATCTCCTTTTTTTATGCCTGGATCGCATATTGGACCGTTAAATTTGGATACGAACAGTTTCTCCTACACGACTTAACGTGGCTTCTGTATCTGTGGTTCGCAAGTTATCTTGTGGTATACGCCCTGGGCGGGTTTGCCATCATATTGGCAGTGACGGCGTTCCGAATTCGTCACCGCCGGATGCCGTTAATTGGGGATTTGCAGCCGATTGATCCGGAAACAGGAAAAATGGCCTTTCCAATTATGGCTCCGCCGCAATCTCCCTGTCCGGCGATAAAGAAACCTTTTTAGCGAGCAAATTGAAGGTGTCCATTTGCCGCAAAGTCGTTGAATTTGGGGCCTTTTGGTAATGCCATCCGCATTGACACACCCCCTGCCTGACACTATCTCTGTCGCGCGCATTTCCCGCAGATTGGATTTCCATGC
>CAZQPC010000120.1:0-13305 GCA_964595005.1 uncultured Magnetovibrio sp. | reverse complement strand
TAATCCGATACAAGTGCCGGCTTACACCTTTGAGCCATGTTGCCAGTCCCTGCCGAGCCAAGGCCGCGGCAACGGCCAACGACATGAGAACGGTTCCCATACCCAGCCCGTAGGCGACAAAGTTCAGGGTGCTGCTGAAGATGTCGCCGGTAAACGCGGTGCCGACGACAGACATGAAGATCGGCAGCGTGCAGGAGAGGGACGCGGTGCCGTAGCCTATGCCAAACAGAAAATCGCCCCGCCAACCCGCGAGATTGATGCCGCTCCCGATCACTGGCAGTCGCAAGCCAATCTTCCGGCCAGATAACACCACAAACCCCATCAGAGTCAGAATAAGTCCGATCACAAACCCGGCCCATGGTAGAGATTGCATCATCCAATAGGCGCCGAAGGAAACAGCGCCGCCGGCGAGACCAAAGATCAAGACGAACCCGCTGGTCGTCACGAATCCAACGCCAACGGCTTGGATCACTGCGGCTGACGTTTCTTCGTTTGCGTCTCCTTCCGTTCCGATCCGTCGCGCCAGATATGCGGGCAACAGGACAAATCCGCATGGATTGACGGTCGCGATGGCACCGGCCATGAAGGCGAAAGTGTAGATCCCCATCATCTTGTTCGTACATTCATCCTGCGATTGTCATCCCTCGACCGGGAGTCGTCTGGTTTCGGCCACCAGAACGGTTTGGTAACGAGGGCCAGGAAGGCGAAGACAAAGAACCAGCCCAGGCCGCTATCCATGAACCAGGCGCCCGCAACCCCAAATCCACCGGAAACGGCAATGACGAGAGCGCCACAACAGAAAAATTTAGCAACGATCAAAGAACCAATACCGATCCCGGGTTCGCCGCCGTGCCGTTCGCCCATGCGATCCCGCGAATCGACCATCCGCCGATCTTCACAACCATTTTCGCCTCCTATCCAGCGCAACATGACAGCATGGCCACGTCCTTGTCGAAGGTCTGGGCCGCCAGTTTCAATCCTTCGACCGTGGTTAAATAGGGAAAGATCATGTCGCCGAGTGCTTGCACGGTCATGCCTTGCTGAATGGCCAGGGCAGCCGTCTGAATGCTATCGGCACCCTCGGGCGCGAGAATGTGGGCGCCGATCAACTGATCCGTTGCACCGTCGGCAACCAGTTTGATCAGGCCCCTCGTGTCCCGTGCCGCCAGGGCGCGAGGCACGTGTTCGAGTGGCAGCAACGAGGTCTTCACGTCGATGCCCTGTTCGCGGGCCTGGGCCTCGGTTAAACCGACGCTGGCCAACTGCGGATCGGTGAAAACGACGGCAGGCATGGCCCGGTTGTCGTAACGCTCCGCATCGCCATTGAGCGCGTTTTTGGCGGCCAGCTTCGCGCCATAGGCGGCCATGTAGACGAACTGGTCGCGGCCCGTGACATCGCCGGCGGCGTAGATGCCGGAAACTGTCGTCCGCATGCGGTCGTCAATCTTGATGCCGCCGTTGGCTGCGAGTTCGATACCCGCCTCTTCGAGCCCCATGCCCGCAGAATTTGCGTGACGCCCGGATGTGATCAACAAGTGATCCGAGACAATGGTGTCTTGATTGCCGCCGTACACAACGTCGAGAGCAATCCGGTCGCCTTGTCGGCTCGCCTGTCGGTAGGTCACCCCGCCGATGACGGTAATGTTTTCCCTGATGAAGTAGTCGGTTAAGGCGTCACTGATCTCCGGCTCGGTTTCCGGCAGCAAACGGCTGCGGAACACGATGGTCACCTGAACGCCGGCTCGGGCGAACATCTGGGCGAGTTCGCAGCCGATGTAGCCGCCGCCGATCACCGTCATCGACACGGGTAAGGTCTCCAGTTCGAGTGCAGTGGTGCTGGTGAGATAGGGCACGTCCTCGATACCCTTGATGTCTGGAACGGATGGCGAAGACCCGGTTGCGATAATGGTCCGGCCGGCCTTGATCGCGCTGCCATCGACCATCACGCCACCGTCGATGACCGTCGCCCGGCCTTGCAGATAGGCGACATTGTTATATGCGGGCAGCAGATCGGCATACTTGGCTTGCCTTAGATCGTTCACCAGCTCCTGCTTCTGAGCAACCAGGGCCGGCCAATCCACGATCGCCGATGCTGACTGGATGCCGGAAAACCGAGACGCCGCACCGGCCTGATGCAGGGTCTCGGCGGCGCGGATCATCGTCTTCGATGGCACGCAGCCGACGTTGACACAGGTCCCGCCAATGGTCCCATCGCCGATCAAGGCGACTTGCTTGCCTTGTTCAGCGGCCGTGATCGCAGCGGAGAAACCCGCAGATCCGGCACCGACGACGATCAGGTCATACCGACCCTGGTTGCCTTCCTCGGTTCCGCAGCAATCTTCGGTCATGACGCTTCTCCCGTGTTCGTTTGAGGGGCCGGCTTGCGCGCCCGGCGAACCAAAGCGTAGGCGAGAATTGCGAGGCAGATCGCCAAGGCCGGCAAGAGGACGTAGTCCAGCCATGCCAGCCATGCGGACAATCCGATCGCCCCCAATATGATGACGAGCGCCGGCGTAAAGCAGCAAATGGCGGCAATGACCGATCCGACGACGCCGGTACGGAGCAGAGTTCTGTTGTTCATGAAGTCAGCCTTTCGGTTTGTAAATCTTTTGCCGAAGCATCGGCTAGAAATGGAATGAAGATCGCAGCGCCGGCTTCCAATCCTTCGGCGACGGACAACTTATGCCCACGCTCACCGCTGGCGTTCTCTTCGCGCCATGCCATGAGATGGTTGTCCGAGCAAAAGAAGGCCATAACCGTGCATTGCGTGTCGGCTGCACAGCCGTCGATCTCCTGAACCCCCGACCAAACGACAACGTCACGGGGCAACACGACATCTAACATGCGACCGTGGTCTTTCGTTTCGACAAGGATCGTTTGCTGGCAATGCCGGCAAGCCGACATGATCACTGAGTTGGTATTCAGCATGGCCCCGGCGCCGAGGGCATCGATGGCGCACATGGCGTTCAGCGTGACATTGTTCAAAAGCATTCTGTGCTCGGTCTTGCGATCCGTAAATGGATAGGCGCCCTCGATGGAAGCGTCGGTGTCTCGACACACAATAAGATCACGGTCTCGCAAGCTGTTCAGCAGAAAACGAACGGTCGGTCCAGTTAGCCCGGTATCGTTCGAAAGATCGCGTGTTTGCGGCGCTTGTCCATGCGTGGCGAAATGACGGAGCACACTTCGGCGAACCGCCTCCTCGTTCTCGCTCATGCCAACCCATCGCTTGGTCATCCGCAACCTGCCAAGCGTATCGCCAAGGGACGCACGCACCCGATCTGAGGAGACGGCGGACCAGTCAGGAAAGATGGCTCCGGACACCAGGGGAATCTCCAAGCGATCACCGGAACTTTGTTTCGAATTAGTTGGACTATGCAGCACGGGAATTCTCTATGGTATGGCCAACGACGACGTTAAGGCGTCGTGGCTCGCTTGCGACGCGAAGGGCCGTTACGATGCTTGCGACTCGAATAGGCGACAGCCAGGATACCAACGATAAGGGCGAACCCAAGGGCCGCATCCGGATCAATCCAGCCCATCCATCCGAACAGCGCCGACCCGATCACACCAAAAACAGCGGGGCCATAAAAACAAAGGGAACATATGGGCGCGATTAAAGCGGCCGTAACTAATCCGGCGACCAGTTTATCATTCATCGCGATCTTCCCATTGTTCAGCGGCACGAGCCGAAGGCACCAAAACCGTTGTGTCTCAGTTCAACTTCCATACTTCAGAACAGCCGAGGGGTATCCACGTAACAATGTCGCCTCTCGCAGTATCTTCACCGTCGTCTTTGCGTCGTCGAAGGTCACGCGTGCAGCCCTTTCACGAAATGATACTTTCACGTCCGTTACCCCGTCGACGCGCTCTAAGGTCATTTGAACGATGAACGGACAACTCGCGCAGTACATATTGTCAACCCGAAGGGTAACCGTTCTTTCAGCGGCGAGACTTTGACCCGCGGAGAGCAGAAGCAGAGTGAGGACACTCAGAATGAGACGGTGTTTCATGGCGATTGACTCTCCAGTTCCTAACCAATGAGAAGACTAGGGGCGACATAGGGAAAGATCAGCGCGGCCAGCACCAAAACCGTCGCTGACCACAAGAAAATCCTATTGATGCGTTCCGATACAGGCGATACACAATAACCACCTTCGGCGCACCCTTGTGGCTGCGGTTTTCTATAGCTTGTGTAGAATCCACCGCCCAGAAAAGCCGCCGCAACGATGAAAAACAATGGCTTGTAGGGATAAAGTGCCGTCAGGTTACCAATCCACGCCCCGCTGATGCCAAGACTGAATAAAACCAGCGGCATGATACAGCATGATGACATGGCGAGCGCGCCGATCACGCTGCCACCGGTAAACAAGGACTTTGCGGTTCGATCACCATGTTTGGCGTCGATAAACAATGTCGAAGAGGTAGCGGGTGGATGCTCTGTCATGTGCGGCTTTCAAATAGTTTGTGGATCCTAAAAAAATCGCTTTCACGAAACGTACAACCTTTACCAACTACAGGTGCAAGAGGAAATCTCATCCAGAGCATTGGATCACTTCACGCGATCCGCCGCCTGATCGATTTTCGTGTTCGCGCTTGTTGCCTCGACGCCGAAATTGGATTTGAAAGCAGCCCAGAATGCGAGGCCCGCGAAAGAGAACAGGGCAAAGGTATCCCAGTCCAAACGATCCATTTGGTCACCCAAGAGGACCATTAAAACCGTCAATGGGATAATCCCCAATCCCGTCGCCCATGTGAACGTCCAGCCAGATATTTTTGTGAGACCCGCGACGTAATTGATCAGGTTAAAAGCGATTACAGGGATTAGTCGGCTGAAAAACACCAACTTCCAACCTTCTGTACCGATCAGGCGTTTGACGGTTTGCCATTTTCTCTTTGCGACAAGGCGGCTCACCAGTGGACGTCCGAATTTTCGCGCCAGATAGAAGGCGATACAGGCGCCCAGCATGGCGCCAATCCAAGTGACAACGGTTCCCCAGATCGCGCCGTAAATCATCCCTGCGACTATAGCGACAAACTCAGCGGGAAACGGAATGAACGAATGGGCCACCATGAGAAATATCACTGCAAAAACCCCCCAGTGCCCCCAAGCAAGAACCCATAATTCAAAGCTCTCGATGTTCGGATTGGGTTGAACTTGATCATTAATATCGATCGTTGCGGCGCCGAGGAGAACAAGAACGCTGCCAAGCATGATTAGTATATAACGCTTGGCATTCGAATCGCCTGCCCCACCGGTATCCAGAAACTGATGCTCCGTTGTGCTCACGATCCCTCCAAGAAAGCGAAACAAGCTCAATGCCAAAAATCCTACTGCCTGTACTAACTACAGGTGCAACTGTCTTTTTCTTTGGGATCGAGTGGAGCGCGAATGAGAGCATTGAATTGGGTGTGTGGAATAAGCTAAACGGGTGTACGCGGCGCAGCAATTATGATGGCGGCTCCGACAAGGCATACGCTGGCACCAATCATATCCCAGCGGTCAGGGCGGACACCTTCGACGAGCCAGAGCCATGCGAGTGAACTCGCGATGTAGACTCCGCCGTAGGCCGCGTAAGCGCGTCCAGCGGCGGTGCTGTCGACAAAAGTGAGCAAATACGCAAACAAGCCTAGAGAGACGAGTCCAGGCATTATCCACCAGATTGATTTGTCGAGGCGAAGCCACGCCCAGAACGCGAAACATCCCGCGATTTCGGCTATGGCGGCTCCAACGTAAACACCGACGGTTTGCATCGTGATTTTCCCTTCTCCAACGATTGACAACTGAATTGATCCTCAGTTCAAGGCTTTGGTTTGAGGTGGTCCCACCTAATTGGACAGTTTGGCGGCCGGATTAGCCGCCTAATTCAATCTTGGCCCGACCATCGGCCATTTCATCCTTGCAGCTGTATTAAGTACAGATAGTACGGTCACAGACAGACTGTGTGATTGTCTGGAGTGTGGCGGATGATGGGCCGAAGAGAATTGGTTGAATTTTTGATGGTGACCGGCGGTTTGCACTTTGTATGGGAAACGCTGCATTTGCCGCTCTACACGCTTTGGAAGGAAGCCTCCCTCGCGGAGATATTATGGGACATCACATCCTGTACAACTGCCGACATCATTATTGCCGCTGTATCGTTTTCGACGGCTCTCGTGGTCATCGCGAAGTCGCGCGATCAGCCGCGTCAGGCGCGCCGGTTCAGTGTGTGGCTGCTGGTCACGGGACTTAGCATCACAATTATTCTTGAGATTCTGAACGTCTATATTTGGGAAAACTGGGCCTACAGTGAGCATATGCCGATTGTGCCCTTATTGGACGTTGGCCTGTCGCCAATGGCGCAATGGCTGGTAATACCCTTGCTCGGGCTGTGGTGGCTCAAGAAGAAGCGCGGGAGCCCGGTCGCTCACGCATGATCGTCAGAAATATCTTGCATCTGTAGTAACTAAAGGATGTAGCATTTCTTCAAAGCTCGATCATGCAAGCCGGCTTCGCATCTTGAAAGTCGATGGAGATTTTGTCGCGCCGCAAATTGCTTGGAGAATGGATACATGCCGCCCGCAACAGCCAGACCCAAGTTTTGAGAATAGGTTGGAAAAACTTCAGCCAATCTGAGCCGGCATGGTTCGTCAGCGAGGGCTGTAGATGAATCAGAACCTTGCCGTAGTGTTTGGTGTGGTCGTTGTGATTACGCTACTAGTTGGACCGACGCCGCGCGTAAGCAACGCCTTGATCGTTCGGCCACATTCATACGGCCTAAGTTCGTTGTATGAGGACACTGCAAAATTTTGCCGCCGGATGAAACACAATTGGTTGCGGCAGCTAAATTTCGATCACAGGGGTTCCGCCGAACGAAGCAATAATCCCAGCCTGAGACGCGACGAATCAATCACATCAAGCTTTAAGGGAGACGATGATGAAGGACCCGAAAAATGACAAAGAACCTGGTGCGGGATTACTTTTTCTCGCCGTTCCGCTGATGATGATCTGCTGCGCCGGTCCGGCCTTATTGGCGGGCGGCGCTCTGACCGCATTTTTCGCCTGGCTCGCAGATGGAGGGTTAGTGACTATAGGTCTCGCCGCGATAGTGGGGGTATTGGCAGTTGGCGCTTTTAGGAGAGTGTCCGGCCGCCGCCGCAAACACGTCGGCGAATCCGCCTCAATTGACCGATAAATAGAAATCCGCAAACTTCAATCTTCAACCTTCCGTCCGGGGAAGTTGATCCGCGTAGGCCGGGCGCTCAATAAAGTATTTGAGCAATGCAACCGATTCAGGCGCATCCCACTCGGCGCCACCTTCCAGCTTTCCGATCTGACGGCCTTTGGTGTCGAAAAGATATGTCGATGGCATTCCGCGCATGCCAAGCTTTCGCGGAGAGAGCTGCTTCGGATCCACGTACAGTTTGAGTGCCGACAACCCAAGCTCTCGGGCTTTCGGCTCTGCCACGTCGGTGCCGTTGCGATCAATATTGATTGCAACCACCGTAAACTTGTCGCTGGCCATGGTTTGCTGGAGCCTGTTGATGCCTGGCAGCTCAAACATACAAGGGCCGCACCAGGTGGCCCAATAATTCAACAACACAACCTTGCCCTTGAAATCGCGTAGTGCGACGGGCTTCCCATCCAAGGTGCTCCATGAGATATCCGGCGGGACGAGCAAGGTTTTTGCCGGCTGGAATTGCGCCATATTGCCGACCAGTTCTGGACCGCCAGAAGTTGTCTTGCTCGAGACATTGACCGAAATCGTACCTCCAATGGCCAGTATGGCGACAAGAGCGACCAAATATACTGATTTCCTGCTCATAGTTCGCTCCAAATTTCTAATAGGTCCGACGCTGCCGCTCCGATTAACCAGCAATTCTAGCTTGCTTAATGCGTTCTCCCACAGAAATAAGCTGGACCGGACACGGCGGTCGAAACGCGAAAACGTAATTATGAAATACCGCCTGTACCTACTAAAGGTACAAGAAATTTGTCGATAAAAAGTTCGTGAACCCAAAGACTGACCTAGTGGGATGAACCGGCCAAAGTCCTTGATTCTGTATCTACTACAGACTCTAAAATCAGCACCTCTGAATACATGTCAAAACTGAGGAATGAGTATGACGCAGAATTATGATCTCATCGTGATCGGCGCCGGCACTGGCGGCAATGGTGTCGCCCGGATGGCGGCGAATGCCGGCTGGAAGGTGGCCAGTATCGACAGCCTGCCCTATGGCGGCACCTGCGCCCTTCGGGGTTGCGATCCCAAGAAGATGTTGATCGCGATCACCGAGGGCATCGAATGGGCGACAAACCTGAAGGGCAAGGGGCTGGAGGCTGGGACATCGGTCAACTGGTCGGACATGATTGCCTTCAAGCGCAGCTTCACCGACGCCATGCCGCCTCGCATCGAAACGGGGCTTGGGAAGGCAGGCATCGAAACGCTGCACGGAGAGACGCGGTTCACCGGTACCGACAGCATCGAGTTGAACGGCAAGACCCTGCGTGCGAAGCATTTCCATATCGCCACCGGCGCGCGTCCGATGTCGCTGAACATCGCCGGGGAGGAGCTTTTGACCACCAGCACGGAATTCCTGGAATTGCCCGAACGGCCCGACCGTGTCGTCTTCGTCGGCGGCGGCTTCATTGCCATGGAGTTCGCCCATATCGCCAAACGCGCCGGTGCCAGCGAAGTCACCGTCCTGGAGATGATGGAGCGTCCCTTGGGCAACTTCGACCCCGATCTGGTTGGGATGTTGGTCGAGGCCACCGCGGAACTCGGCGTCGATCTGCGCATGCAGGCGAAAGTGCTGAAGGTTGAGAAACAGGCCGCGGAGTTCGCAGTCACGGTGGAACGGCCAACCGGTACCGAGACAGTCACTTGCGATTTGGTGGTGCACGCAACCGGCCGGGTGCCGAACATTGACGGGCTGAATCTCGAAGCGGCCGGCGTCAAATACGGGCGACGCGGAATTCAGGTCAACGCGTCGATGCGCACCACCAACCCGGCCATCTTCGCCGCCGGCGATTGTGCTGACAGCGGGCCGAACCTGACCCCGGTCTCCGCCTACGAGGCGCGGGTCGCGGTGAAGAACCTGCTTGCCGGAAAGGACGAGCGCACCGCGAACTATCCGCCGGTCCCGTCGGTGGTCTTCACCTTGCCGATGGTTGCCACCGTCGGACTTTCGGAAGCGGCGGCGCAGGAAAAGGGGCTGAAATTCGACACGCATTTCAAGAAGACGAACGACTGGTATTCGTCACTGCGCGTCGGCGCCAAATGGACCGGCTACAAGGTCCTGATCGAACAGGGTAGCGGCAAGATTCTGGGCGCACATCTGATCGGGCCGGGCGCCGAAGAACAGATCAATCTCTTCGCCATGGCCATGGGTGCCGGACGGACTGCCAACCAGATCAAGGCGATGATTTTCGCATATCCCAGCTACGCCTCCGACATCGGTTCGATGGTGTGAATTGAAAATTGAGCGTCGGCACGGTGGCCGCGCTCGGCAGCAAGAAATGAAAAAGGATGTAGGAAAATTACGGACTGATCAGGTTGATTATGTCCATCTTTGGCTTTTCTAGCGAAAACTGGTCCTGCAGTTTCCCAACCGTTCACTCGAAGAGACCGGCCGGAAGTGGAATCGGCCTTTCCGAATGCGTTAGCCGGGATCGGCCGAACCCCATTTCTTGAGAATTGCCCATCCGACAATCGATATGTTCACGACAAAGCCAGCTAGATCGATAAGGTCAGCATTGGCCAACAGTACGACGAAGTCGTCTGTCGAGATTGTCGGTAGAATTTGCGCCGAACGGTGGACGGCATTGGCCGCTGCAATCAGGGCAACTGAAAGAGCATACCCAAGAAAATTTTTCATCATTCCCGCCCATGTGCCTTACAGCATTCATTCAGTTTTTTTGTCGCGCCCACTAACAATCACAGTCAAACCCAAAACCAGAAGTGTCTGGACTTGCTACAGAGGACCGCCCGATGTCAGACCTGATAAAAGCCAACGCGAAAAAGGCGAGGGCAACCACAATCAGGACATACGAGGTCATCGAAAGTTGATCCCGGTCCCTTTCAACGAGACGTTGACTCACTTTGTTGTTCCTTTCTCTTTAGGTGTTCGTTTTCAAGTTTTATGATTGTACAGCCTGTATCGACTACAGGTACAATCCCCGTTAGGACATTTTTTGATGCGACGGCTCGGAGGGTGAACGAGTGCTGATTGGAATGCTATCGAAGGCGACTGGCTGCAATATCGAGAACATTCGATATTACGAACGCATTGGTATGCTAAAAAAGCCGCCGAGAACTTCCGGCGGGCATCGCGACTACGATAAGACCCATTTGAGGCGTCTGAATTTTGTGTGCAGAAGTCGTGAACTCGGTTTCAGCCAGAACGAAATTCGTCAGATGTTGCGCCTCGTCGATGGGGGCGACGTCACCTGCGATGAGGTCCATGAAATTGCATTGGAGCACCTGGGTGATGTACGGGCGAAGATTCGCGATCTTAAACGCATGGAGCGGACATTGAAGGAGACCGCCGCCCAGTGTGAGGGAGATCAGACCCCCGATTGCCCGATCATCGAGGCGATGTTCGATGGTTGAGGCGGCTCATCAAGCCCCGAACTTTCTTGGCTGCTTCGGGTCAAATGCAGAAGTAAAAGCCGTTCATTTTTGAGGTCTGCTTAGCGCCGGAAAGCGGAAGTCGATTTTGCAGTTTTGAAAAAGCGGACATCGCAGGTCTGCCATGTCCGCTATTACTATAAGCGGACATCGAAAAACCTCCTGGAAACGGGTTTTGCAACAGAATCTGATCCGAAAGCGGAAGTGGCCGGCCCTGATCCGTATAGACCGGAGATGACCCATCTCGGAAACCATAATGATGGGCAGAGCGCGTCCGCTCTGCCCTAGATTCAGCCGTCGACCTTCTCCGCAATGTCGAGGACGTCGTCAACCTCGACGCTGAGATAACGCACGGCGCTCTCGATCTTCGAGTGACCGAGTTGCAATCCGAGCGCGCGAAAATAACCAATCCAGGCGATTGGATTTCCGATTTTTGGCGATCACCGTGACGAGAGAGGTCTAGCGGCCACTTTTCAAGGTTGCGCGTAGAACGAATTCGGCCAGCACAAGAAGACGGATGCCGGCGGAGATCTAGCCGATTATGCCGTTCAGCGTCGGGCTCGGCCGCATGGCCGCCTCGCGCTTCGCCGCGTCCTGGATGTAGTAGCCGCCGAGATCGACCGCATGGCCCTGGGCGGCGCTCAGTTCCTCGACGATCCTCGCCTCATTGGCCGCCAACTGCTGAGCGATCGGCGCGAAGTAGGCCTTCAATTTGGCGTCCTCGACCTGGGCGGTCAGAGCCTCTGCCCAATAGAGAGCGATGTAGAAATGACTGCCGCGATTGTCCAACTCGCCGACCCGGCGGCGCGGCGACTTGTCGTTGTCAAGCAGCTTTTCCGTGGCCGCATCGAGCGTCTTCGCTAGCACGGCCGCCTTGGCATTGTGCTTGGCCGCCGCAAGGTGTTCGAGCGAGGCGGCGAGGGCACAGAATTCGCCCAGTGAATCCCAGCGCAGGTGACCCTCGGCCACCAATTGCTGGACGTGTTTCGGCGCGGAGCCGCCAGCGCCCGTCTCGAACAGTCCGCCACCGTTCATCAGCGGCACGATCGAGAGCATCTTCGCACTGGTCCCAACCTCGAGGATCGGAAACAGGTCGGTGAGGAAGTCGCGCAGCACATTGCCGGTAACGGAAATGGTGTCTTGGCCCTTCTTCATGCGCTCGAGCGAGAAGCGCGTCGCTTCCCGCGGCGCCATGACGTGGAGTTCCAGGCCATCGGTGTCGTGTTCCGGTAGGTAAGCCTCGACCTTGTTAATCAACTCGGCGTCGTGGGCGCGGTTCTTGTCCAGCCAGAACACGGTCGGTGTGCCTGATGCGCGGGCGCGGGTGATCGCCAACTGCACCCAGTTTCGGATCGGTGCGTCCTTCGTCATGCACATGCGCCAGATATCGCCGGCTTCAACCGCGTGCTCTATCAGGATGTCGCCGTTTAGGGAGACGGCCCGCATGGTGCCGTTGGCAGGCGCCTTGAAGGTCTGCGGATGCGAGCCGTATTCCTCTGCTTTCTGGGCCATCAGGCCGACGTTTGGAACGGTGCCCATCTCGGCCGGGTCGAAAGCGCCGTGCTCCTTGCAGAAGTTGATGGTTTCCTCGTAGACCGGCGCGTAACTGTTGTCGGGGATCACGCACTTCGCGTCGTGTTCCTTGCCATCCGGGCCCCAGCCTTTGCCGCCTGCGCGGATCAGCGCCGGCATGGAGGCGTCAACGATGACGTCGGAGGGCACGTGCAGATTGGTGATGCCCTTGTCCGAATTGACCATGTAGAGTTCCGGCCCGGCGGCCATGGCGGCCTTCAGGTCGGCCTCGATGGCGGCGCACCGCTCGGCGGGCAGGTCGGCGATCTTGTCTTCCAGATCACCGATGCCGTTGTCCGGATCGACGCCGACGCTGGCCAGCGACTCGCCGTGCTTGGCAAACAGGTCCTTCAGGAAGACGGAGACGGCGTGGCCGAAGATGATCGGGTCAGCGACCTTCATCATCGTTGCCTTCAGGTGCAGCGAGAACAGTACGGCCTGCTCCTTGGCGTCCTTGATCTGTGCCTCGAGGAACACGCGCAGCGCCGCGACGTTCATGAAGGTGCCATCGATTACCTCTGCTGGCAGCAGGTCGAGATCGTCCTTGAGCACCGTCACGGTGCCGTCGCCGGCGACGAATTCGATCCGTGCCGGGCCGGCCTGGGCGTCGCTCACGGTAACCGACTTCTCGTTCGAGAAGAAGTCGCCGCCGGACATCGCGGCGACGTGGGTTTTCGAGGTCGGCAGCCATTCGCCCATCGAGTGGGGATGCTTCCTGGCGTATTCCTTCACCGCCTTCGGCGCGCGGCGATCGGAATTGCCCTCGCGCAGCAGCGGGTTGACGGCGCTGCCCTTGACCATGTCGTACTGCGCCTGGACGGCGCGCTCCTCGTCGGTTTGCGGATCCTCCGGATAGTCGGGCAGGTCATAGCCCTTCTCCCGCAACTCGGTGATCGCCGCCTTGAGCTGCGGGATCGACGCGCTGATGTTCGGCAGCTTGACGATGTTGGCAGCCGGCGTCTTGGCAAGATCGCCGAGCGCCGCGAGCTCGTCCTTGTGCTGCTGCTCCTTGGCCTTGTAGTCCTCCAGCTCGTCCTCCGCCTGCTGCAGCTCACCCTGGAAGTCATTGAGCTTCTCCTGCTCCTCCTCCTTCTCGCGCTTCAACTCGGCCAGCCTGTCCAGG
>CAZQPC010000119.1:0-13387 GCA_964595005.1 uncultured Magnetovibrio sp. | reverse complement strand
TATTTCCAACTCGCGGATGATCGGGATTTTGTTGATGAGCTTGAGGTCCTTGAGGGCGATTGTCTTTCCATTTTCGCTGCCACCTGTTAGGCGTGATACGTGATCGAGGACCGCTTGGTCTTCATTGGGCAGCTTGAGGAAATGTTTGCCCAGATCACCGACCGGCTTCAGTTGCGAACTCTGGTTTGAGGACACTTGGGTCGCGCCGCTGCTCACTGTCGGCGCAGGAACGGCTGCTTTGTATGAAATCCCGGCCAGGCTGACCCAATTGTGTTTACTGCTGCCAGCCACCCAAACAACCTGGCCATTGGGCAGCACGTCAACGCGTGCCTGACCGGCATGATTGTTAATACTGAAAACCAGGCGCTTGGCGGGCGCGAAGTCTTTGGGCACCGTCAACATATGCCCGTATTTTCCGCGTCGGATCAGTCCGCCGAGAACAACCGTATCGCCCTGGCGCGCATAATGGGCTTTCGCGTACTGGCCGGCCTGACCGGGATAGTGCTGCCAGCCGTTTACCAGCTTCGCCGTTTGCGTTTTCCCCGTCTTGAAAACAATACCGGACAGGCTGAGCCATTTATGGTCTTTGCCGCCAGCCACATAGGTAATCCGACCGTTCGGATAAACATCGACGCGCGTTGATTTGGCATGATTGTTCAAATTGAAAATCAGGCGCTTGGCCGGTCTGGCGCCCGGCGGCAACGTCGCCAGATGGCCGCTCCTGTTGCCTTCAATAAGACCGCTGACGCTGACCAATTCGCCATTTTTTGAATAGGTCGGCGGCGCATAATTACGCCCATAGGGCTTCAATCCCTTCGCCAAAGACAACTTGCCCGTCGGTTTCAGGCTATAGCGAATGCCTGACAGCGATATCCAGCCGTGGTCCTTACCACCCGCAATCCAGACCACACGGCCATCGGGATGAACGTCAACACGGGCCGACTTCGCATGGTTGTTGAGGTTAAAAACCAGCCGCTGTTTTGGTGCCAAATTTTTAGGAATCGTCCAGACATGACCAAATTTACCTTTGATCAGGCCTGTGACCGTGACCAAGTTGCCTTCTTTTTGATACGTCGGCGCTTCATAGGCCCCGCCATAGGGCTCCATGGCTTCCGCCGTCGTGGTGCCGAGTGAGAGCCCCGCAATACCGATAACGCCAAGAACGCGTATGATTGAAATTCTCATTCGAAGCACCCCTGTTTCGGTTCATTTTGACGTTGAACGGACTGATCGCCGACGGTTTTTTCACCATTGGCGAGCTTAACTGAATGAGTATCCGGATTGACCGCCGCGCCGGCGGCAGAGGGCCCGTTGACGACCGCCAAAATCAAAATCGCCGCCTGTATCATTCGGCCGGCAATGCACTGTCGAATTCCGAACGCCATTATTCACGCCCCACGTTTTTTCTGATTTGATAAATAGGTTACACGGTTTCGATAATAGTTCACGCGGCGAATCGGGAATACGTGGTTGGGCGGTCCGTTCTTGCGTACGTCAGGTTCGTTGCATCGATATATTCGGGCCCGATTCATCACTTCTTAAGAAACCCGGCAGATAATGCCTACTGGAAACGTTATGGAAATCCGGCCAGAAGAGCCGGATGGAGCTACGGGATGGGCCCCGGTATCGGTAGAATCCCGACGCGGCCAATCCACGGGAAAGGCGTTGAAATGGCGGACCTCGGCAGCATCACCTTGTTTCAGGCGGTCAGGAAGCGCCTCAACTGGCTCGGCCAGCGCCAGGAGGTGCTGGCCCAGAATATCGCCAATGCAGACACCCCCAAATATCGCGCCAGCGACTTGAAACCGTACAACTTCGAAGAATTGCTGCGCCGCGAGGGGTCCCAATTGAACATGGCGGCAACCGGCGCAAACCATTTGGCCGGACGCCAGAAGCGAATCCGGGATTATGCCTCGGAACAGGGTAAACAGTTCGAAACGGCGCCGGGCGGCAACAACGTCGTTTTGGAAGAACAGATGGCCAAGATCGGCGAGACCGGCACTAACTACAAAATGACCACCAAGCTCTATCGAAAACACCTTGGCATGATCAAAATCGCGCTGGGCCGCGGCCAATAAAATCAACAAGGAGAACGATTACATGGATGACATCATCCGTACCATGCGCATTTCCGGGTCGGGCATGCGGGTTCAGGGACAGCGCCTGCGGGTCATTGCCCAGAACATCGCCAACGCCAATTCCTTGCCCCAGGACCCCAATGAGAAGCCCTACCGGCGCAAGATCATGACCTTCCGCAATGAGTTCGACCGCGCCAGTGGGCTGGAAATTGTCAAGGTCCACAAAGAACATCAGGACATGTCGGAATTCGGCAAACGTTATGAGCCTCATCACCCGGCGGCGGACGCCGATGGATATGTGCTGACCCCGAACGTCAACACACTGATCGAGATCACTGACATACGCGAAGCCCAACGCTCTTACGAAGCCAACTTGAATGTCATCAAGGCATCGAAATCCATGCTTAACAGTGCCATCGATCTGTTGCGCTAAATAATCCAATAAGCCGGCCCAGCCGGCCTGGAACGGGAACAAGATACCCTCAAATTAGGGGAGAAAATTATGGTCGCACCTTCAAACAGCTACATCTCTGCCGTTAATGCCTACAACGACGCTGCCTCGGGCAAGTCCTTCGGCGGCAAGGCGGCCGGTCAGACGGACGATCTCAAGCAAGGTGAGTTTGCCGATTTGGTGAAAAGCGCCATCGATGAGGCTGTCAAGATTGGTGAACGCAGTGAGCAATTGACCATCCAGGGGATTAACGAACGCGCCGATGTGTCGCAAGTCGTGACCGCAGTGGCGGAAGCGGAACTGACACTGCAAACCGTGGTCACGGTTCGCGATAAGGTTATTGAGGCTTACAAAGACATTATCCGTATGCCCATGTGATCCCTGATCGGCTATACTGCGATTCGCCGGCTTCGGCAGGCTTTGAATGCTGGAAAATCGAAGGATCGGACAGGAAACCAACATGGACGAGGCAGCGGTCATAGAAATCGGACGGGAGGCCCTGTGGGTTGTTCTGAAAGTCGCCGGACCGATCATGGCCGCGGGCCTGGGAATCGGTCTCATCATCGCCCTGTTCCAGGCGCTTACCACCATTCAGGAAATGACCTTGACGTTCGTTCCGAAGATTATCGTGATCTTCACGGCGGTCATCGTTTTCCTGCCGTGGATGATGTCGGTTGTGACGGGTTTTGCCCGCCAATTGTTCGACCGGATGGTCGCATTGGGGTAGTCCGCCGACGTGCTCGAAGAACTTCTCCGGATCAATATTTTCGCCTTCTTCATGATCTTCGCGCGCGTCGGCACGACCGTTATGTTGCTGCCCGGGTTCAGCGCGACCTACGTATCGCAACGCTTTCGCCTGGGCCTAGGATTGGCCATCAGTTTCGTCGTGCTGCCGGTAATCGCCCCGAATCTGCCCTTGCCGCCGCCAAACGTCTCCGGACTGGCCCTGATGCTGGGCGGCGAGATTTTCATCGGTGCGTTTTACGGAGGATTGATCCGGATCTTGATTTCTTCCCTGCAGACGGCCGGCACCATTGCGTCGCTGGCATCGTCCATGGCCAACGCCCTGATCCAGGACCCCATCGCGGAGCAACAAAGTTCGACCATTTCCGGTTTCATGCTGACCATGGCCGTGGTGCTGATCTTCGTTTCCGACATACACCACCTGATGTTGCGCGGCGTTTTGGAGACCTACGCCATGTTCGAGCCGGGTGCGAGGCTGCCGTTGGGCGATGTGGCAAACGCCATGGGCCGTCAGGTCGCCGACAGTTTCGCCCTGGGCTTGCAGATGGCGGCGCCCTTCGTGGTCATTGGCCTCACCTATTATATCGGGTTGGGTCTTCTTGGCCGCCTGATGCCGCAGTTGCCGGTGTTTTTCTTTGGCTTGCCGTTGCAGATCACGCTGCAGATTTCCGTGTTCACGATTACCATCTCAGGCATAATGCTGGCCTTCATGGAAAATTTCCAATCGTCCATGTATCGGTGGATACCGTGAGAGTGTTGAGTGATGGCTGAAGAAGACGACGCCTCAAAAACAGAGGAACCGACAGAGAAGAAACTCGGCGACGCGAAGCGCAAGGGGCAAGTTGCCCAGTCGCAAGAAGTCAAGAGCTGGGCCATTTTGTTGGGCGCCACGACGCTGCTCGTGTTTATGGCGCCAATCATGGCCAACAATGTGCGTCTGACGGCGCGCAAATTCATCATGCACCCAGATGATATCGAATTTGAGTTCGGACACCTGCGTGAGGTGTTTATAGATTTGACGCTGGACGTCTTTCTGATCCTGGCACCGCTGTTTGGTGTGATGGTGATATTGGCCATTGCCGCCAACATCGGCCAGTTCGGGCTGACCTTTTCAACCGAGAAAATAAAACCGGACGTCAGCAAGCTCAATCTGATCAAGGGTACGAAAAAGATTATCTCCATCAAGGGGATCGTGGAATTTCTGAAGGGCATCGTTAAACTGATCTTGGTTTCCCTGGTCGCTTTTGGTCTGTCTATTCCGCTGCTGCATGACGTGCAGTTGATGCCGCAAATGGATTTCCTGTTTGCCCTCGACCGCATCCATGAGGTTGCCATCGTCCTGGTTGCCGGGACCGTTGGCGTCATGACGGTGCTGGCGTTTCTCGATTTTGTCTATCAACGCCATACTTTCATGAAGCAGATGCGCATGACCAAGCAGGAGGTGAAGGACGAAAATAAACAGCAGGAAGGCGACCCGCAGATCAAGTCGCGAATCCGCACGATCCGCATGGAACGGGCCCGCGAACGCATGATGCAGGCGGTCAAGGAGGCCGACGTGGTGATCACCAATCCGACCCACTTCGCCGTCGCCCTGAAATACGACATGGGTGAGATGGCGGCGCCCGTATGCATCGCCAAGGGGGTCGATCACCTGGCCTTCGCCATTCGCCGGGAAGCCGAGGAACACGATGTGCCCATTGTCGAAAACCCGCCGCTTGCGCGCGCACTTTATGACACTGTGGAACTGGACGAGGAAATTCCCACCGAACATTTCAAGGCCGTCGCCGAGGTTATCGGTTTCGTGATGCGCGACCGCGGCGAAATCCCGGTTCATTGATGGTCGGCGCACGCCATGGCATCCGAATTCCCGCTTCCTGAATTCCGCCCTGAACCGCCGCGGCGGACGCCCTGGTATGGCCACGCATCTCTTTGGCTTTTGTTTATGCTGGCGTCACTGGGCGCCACCTTCGCGGTCGATCTCAACCATGAACAGGGCGCCTTGTTGGCCGGTGGCCTTGGCGCGGCGGCGCTGGCGTTTTTTGCCTTGGCATTCTGGTCGTTGGGCCGGCGCGGGCGCGGCGTCCAGCCGGCGCCGGCGCCCCATCTCGACGGCAATCCGGACGGCATATTGATTACCGACACAGACGGGCATTTCCTGCACAGCAATCCGGCCTTTCATACGTTATTGTCCTTCGCTGCCGATGACACGCCGGCCCGCCGGGTCCGCTCGCTTACGGCCATCATCGACGGGGCCGAACACGCCGACGGGGCCGATGCGTTGAAACGTCTGGTCGCCCAGGTCCTCGATGGCGGCGCGGGGCAAGTCGATATCACCGTGGCGCGCATCGACGGCATATCGTGGCGACGCATCTCGGCCCGCCGCGGCACCATCGGGACGGACACGGCCGGCATCTACTGGCGGGTCGAGGACGTCACCGATGCCCGCGAGATCGAAAGCATCCGCCGCCTTGAGGACGCCCGCCTCATCGACTACATCGATTACCTGCCGGTCGGGTTCTTCTCCGCCGATGGCGATGGGGTCATCCGTTACGCCAACCAGACCTTGGCCCGCTGGCTTGGCCTGCCGCCGGATCGCCTGAACGGAACCCCCTTCGCCGATTATGTCGACGAAGTTGGTGACGACGGGCAGTTGAAGTTGCGTGACGCCGAGGGCCGAACCTTCTCCGCAGCCTTGGAACAATCGCAGTTGGACGGACCGGATGGAGAAATCGCCTACACGCGCTCCATTGTCTACCGCGACCTGCTCTGGCTGCAGCCACCGATACTGGCAGCTGACCCGGAATCCGCCCAACAACCTGTGTCCGGGCAGACCGCGGAACCTGACTTGGCATCGGCGCATCTCACAACGGCCGCACCGCCGGGTGCCGCAGGCAGCGCCGACATCGTCATCGCCGAGCGCCTGCGCTGGCTGTTCGACGAAGCCCCCGTCGGCATGGTCATGTTGGACATGAGCGGCGCCATCACCGACGGTAATCGGGCTTTCGTGAAGCTTATCGGCCGGCATCGCGAGGCGGTGCTGGGCAAATCCTTTACGGACCGCGTGTCGAAAGAGGATCGGGGTGACGTCACGGCGGCCTTGTCGAAGATCGTCATGGGCACGGCGCGGGCCACCCACATGGAAATCCGCATGCCTGGCATCGGCGCCCAGGAATTCACCATCTCGCTGTATGCCAGTCCGCTTGGCGATGCGTCCGGTGAGGTCACCGGTATCGTGCTGTATCTGGTCGACGCCACGGAACACAAGAACCTGGAAGTGCAGTTCGCCCAATCCCAGAAGATGCAGGCGGTCGGCCAACTGGCCGGCGGTGTCGCCCACGACTTCAACAACCTGTTGACGGCGATGATCGGATTCTGTGATCTGTTGTTGGCACGTCATGGCCCCGACGACCCCAGCTTTGCCGACATCCAACAGATCCGCCAGAACGCCAATCGGGCGACCAACTTGGTGCGCCAATTGCTGGCCTTTTCGCGCAAGCAGACCCTGCAGCCGGTACGCCTGGAGGTTGCTGAGGCCTTGAGCGATCTGACGACGCTGATCCGCCGCCTGATCGGCGAGACAGTGACCTTGACCATGGAAGCGGGCCCCGACATCTGGCCCGTCAAGGGCGACCGCAGCCAGTTCGACCAGATCATCATCAATCTATGCGTCAACGCCCGCGACGCCATGCCCGGTGGTGGCGACATCGCCATCCGCACCCAGAACGTCACCGTCGATGCGGCGGTTCAACGCGGCCACGACCTCATGGGGCCGGGGGATTACGTGCGTATCGATCTGGCCGACACGGGCACCGGCATCTCGAAGGAGAACATGGAGCGTATTTTCGATCCCTTCTTTACCACCAAGGAAGCCGGCGCCGGTACGGGGCTTGGTTTGTCGACCGTTTATGGCATCGTCCACCAGAGCGGTGGTTTCATCTTCGTCGACAGCGCGCCGGGCGAAGGCACGGCCTTCACCATCTACCTGCCGCGCCACGAAGAAGACGCACAGGCCGCGCCGGCGGCCGAGGCGCCGCGCGCCGCCGATACCGAACCCGCGGCCGAGGCTGACCTGACGGGCCAAGGAACGGTGCTTTTGGTGGAAGACGAAGACGCGGTCCGCATGTTCGGCTCGCGGGCGTTGACGAACAAGGGCTACAACGTCTTGGAAGCGGCGAACGGTGAGATTGCCCTCGATGTCATCAACGCCACTGAGGAGAAGATCGACCTGATCGTCTCCGACGTCATCATGCCGGGCATGGACGGCCACACCCTGGTCAATCTGGTGCGCCAGGAGATGCCTGATTTGAAAGTCATCTTGATGTCCGGGTACGCCGAAGACATGCTGGAAGACATTGACCGTGACCCGACCCTGCACTTTCTCGGCAAGCCGTTCACCTTGAAGGACCTGGCCTTGAAGGTGAAAGAGGTCTTGGCGGGGTAAGGGAGCCGGATCATTGAATTCCGGCATTCAGGTCTCTGCCGGGACAGCCGGCAACGAAATGTCGAAATGGGTACCGCCGTCGGTGACGCTGACATCCAGCCGCCCGCCCATGGCTTCGATGATCGAGCGGCTGACCGACAGTCCGAGGCCCGTGCCTTCACCGACTTCCTTGGTGGTAAAAAACGGATCGAATATGTTTTTCAGCACCGTCTCGTCGATCCCGCCGCCATTGTCGGATACGGTAATGCAAATGTCGCCGCTGGCCGCCTCATCAACCAATTGAATAACGATCGTGGCTTGGTATTTTTCGCCGGTCTCCGCCTGCTTTGCACGGGCGTCGACCGCGAATCCGGCGTTTGAGACGAGGTTCAAAACGACCTGTTGCAACTGGCCCGTCGATCCGCGCACGGACCGGCAACGTTCGGGGATGTCGCTTTCGATCGTAATGTCCTTCGACGCAAACTGCCGCTCGACAAGCCGCAAGGCGGATCTGACGGCACGTGCCGGCATGAACGCCTCGGTCCCGGCTTGGTCGCGGCGGCTCAGGATCCTCATCTGATCGATGATTTCCGCCATGCGAAGAACCTGGCCGACCACCTGTTTCAATTCATCGGTTTCGACGGTCACGGTGAGGGCCTCATCATCGGTCTGATAAAGTATTGAATCGACCACGAGCCGGATAATGTTCAACGGCTGGCTCAACTCGTGCGCCGTTCCCGCCGCCAAGGTGCCCAGCGTTGCCAGTTTGTCGGCCTGGATCAACTGGGCCTCCACCGCCTTTTGTTCGGTCAGGTCGCGGCCGATACCGCGATAGCCCCGGAAGGCGCCCTCAGTGTCGAAGATGGGGACACCGCTGGATGACAGCCAGGTCGGCTTGATGCCGTCGCCGACACGGACGTAGCTGAAATCGCGAAAGGGTTGGCGTTCTTGAAGGGCCTGCAAATGGTCATCCCATAGGGCGCGGTCGTAGCCTTCGCCCAACAGGTCCTGGCGCGTCTTCCCGTAATGCCAGGCCGCCGGCACGCCGATAATCCGTTCAACGTTCGGCGACATGTAGGTGAAGCGCAGATCGGCGTCCATCTCCCAAAACCAGTCGGCGGATGATTCGGCGAAATCGCGGAACCGTTCCTCGCTGTCGCGCAATTCCCGGGCCGTGCGCTCGCGTTCCGTGATATCCGTATAGGTGATGACCAACTCGTTGTTCTCGCTTAACTGCGACAGCACCTCGTAGGTGTGATCGGCTGCGTCCGCGTTCTCGCCGGGAACCGTCAGCTCCCGGCGCGTATCGCCGCTATACAGCGCTTCGATGCGCGCATTGGCCAATGTCTCCGGGTCACCGGCGCCGTAATCTCCGCGGTTGGCGGTGATCATGGCCATTTCGAATATGGTCAGGCCGGGCCGCAGATAGCCATCGGGAAACTGCAGCACCTGTTGGTAATGCTTGTTCCAGAGCGCAAGTTTCCTGTTGCTGTCATACATGACAACGCCTTGGATGATGTGCTCCAGCACGTTCGTCAGCAGATCGGGTCTGTCGGCCATTTGTCCGTTCTTTGCTCCCAGCGGGCCCATCATTGCTTGGCGGAGGAATGCAGCACAAGCCCGCCGTGATGAATGCCAATTTCCGGCCCTCACGGCGCGCTCGGGTGGACAGCCGGGCAAAATCCGTTCAGCCTCTGTCTGGGATGGCACCCCGGGAAGCCGGCGCGGAGAAACCCAACGATGAACGATCCGCCTTTCGTCGATCTCAATTTCGCGCCACCGGCCGTCGATGTGGAAGCGTTGGCCGGTGGCGGCATGATCCTGCGCTCGCCGATGCCCTTGGCGGACTATGCGCCGAGCCTCGGCAGTTGGTTGCGCCATTGGGCGGGCAGCGACCCCGACCGGGTCTTTCTGGCCGAGCGCGGCGGCGATGACCGGTGGCGGAAATGGACCTACGGGGCCTTCCTGAAACGCACCGAAGCGATCGCCCAGGCCTTGCTCGACCGCGGCCTTGATGGTTCGGCGCCGGTGATGATCCTGTCCGACAACGCCATCGACAACGCGCTGCTCACCCACGCCGCCATGTATGTCGGGGTTCCCGTGTCGCCCGTGTCGCCGTCCTATTCGCTGATGTCGAAAGACCACGCCAAGCTGGCGCATATCTTCTCAGCGGTTTCGCCGCGCCTGGTGTTCGCCGCCGACGGTGAGGTCTTCGCCCGGGCCCTGGCGGCGCTGCCGTTGGACGGGGTCGAGGTGGTGGTCAGCTCGGCGCCGCCGCCAGGCCTGGGGTGCACGGCGTTTGATGATCTCGGCGCCGCACCAACGAAGGCGGTCGATGAGCGCTTCGATGCCGTCGGGCCCGATACGGTGGCCAAGATCCTCTACACGTCGGGCTCGACCGGCCTGCCGAAGGGGGTCATCAACACGCAACGCATGATGTGTTCGAACCAGCAGGCGATTGCCCAGATCTGGCCGTTTCTCAACACCTCCCCGCCGGTGATCGTCGATTGGCTGCCCTGGAACCACACCTTCGGCGGCAATCACAATCTCAACATGGTGCTGCGCAACGGCGGCACGCTCTACATCGATGCCGGTAAGCCGGCACCGGGGCTGATCGAGAAGACGGTGGCCAACGTCGGCGACATTTCGCCGACCCTCTATTTCAACGTGCCCCGGGGCTTCGACATGCTGTTGCCGTTCCTGGAGGCGGACACGGCGCTGCGCGACAATTTCTTCCGGAACCTGCAGATGATCTTCTACGCCGCCGCCGCCCTGCCGCAGCCCCTGTGGGCGCGCCTGGAGAAATTGTCGCTGGCGTCACGGGGCGAGAGGGTCCCCATGGTATCGGCCTGGGGCGCCACGGAAACCGCGCCCATGGTTACCGCCGTGCATTATCCCATCCAAGAAGCCGGCAACATCGGCCTGCCGGCGCCCGGCGCCGAGCTGAAGATGGTGCCGAACGGCGGCAAACTGGAGATGCGGGTCCGCGGCCCCTGTGTGACGCCCGGCTATTGGCGCGATGACGCCTTGACCCGCGATGCCTTCGACCATGAGGGTTTTTACCGCATGGGCGATGCCGGCAAGCTGGCCGATGCGGACGATCCCGCCAAGGGCGTCATTTTCGACGGCCGCACGGCCGAGGACTTCAAACTGGCGTCGGGCACCTGGGTGCATGTGGGCGTGCTGCGCATCGCCGCCATTGCGGCCTGTGCGCCGGCGGTTCAGGACGCGGTGATCACCGGCCATGACCGGGGCACCGTCGGCGTGCTGGTGTTCGCCAACCCCGCGGGATGCGACAGCATTGGCGGCGCGGTCGCCGTCCGCGATCACATCCGCCGCGGCCTGGCGGCCCACAACGCCGAGCACCCGGCCACCAGCACGCGGATTTGCCGCGCCCTGGTGCTGACCGACCCGCCCGCCATCGATGCCAATGAGATCACCGACAAGGGCTATATCAACCAAGGCGCGGTGCTGGAACGGCGTGCCAATCTGGTCGAAGAGCTGTATCGTGGCGGCCCCGGCGTAATCGAGATTGACTGAGGATGGACCGACATGAGCGACAGCAAAGCCAATGGGGGCCTGGCGGGCTCCGGCATCACCTACGATGAGACCTATATAGTTGATGGCGCACGCACCGGTTTCGGGGCCTTCAACGGCACCCTGAAGGCGGCCTCGGCGACCGATTTGGGCATCGCCGCCACCAAGGGCCTGTTTGCCCGCGGCGCCCTGGACGCCGGCGCCATCGACATGGTGATCGGCTCCTCTCTGGCCCATTCCGACCACGACGCCTATTACCTGCCGCGCCACGTCGGGCTTTATTCCGGCGTCAATGCCGACGCCCCGGCGATTTACGTGCACCGCTTGTGCGGCTCGGGCTTCGAAGTGCTGGCCCAGGCCGCCGACTACGTGAAGCTGGGGAAATCGAAGGCCGCGCTATGCGTCGGCACGGAATCCATGTCGCGCAATCCCATCTGTTCGTTCACGGCCCGAAACGGCTCCAAGTTGGGTCAGGTCGATTTCAAGGACTTCCTCTGGGAAAGCCTGACCGACACGGCGCCTGACATCGGCATGGGCACGACGGCGGAAAACCTGGCGGCCAAATATCAGGTCACCCGCGAGGAAGCCGATACTTTCGCCGAGCGCAGCTTCGGCGCCGCCGCCCGGGCCGCCGATGAGGGCTATTTCGACGATGAGATCGTCCCCCTGGCGTCCGCCAAATTCGAATTGGACGGCTACAAAACACGTGGCATCAAACTGCCGCGCGGCGCAGGCACCTTTGCCAACGACGAACACGTGCGCCCCGTCACCACCGAAGGCCTGGCGAAGCTGCCGGCCGTCTTCGGCGGCGTCCAGACCGCCGGCAATTCGTCCGGCATCGTCGATGGTGCGGCGGCCGCCATCGTCGCCCACGGCGATCAATTGAACGGCACCCAGCCCCTGGCCCGCATCGTCGCCGCCACGTCCGTCGGCGTGCCGCCGGAAATCATGGGCATCGGCCCCGCACCGGCGATCCGCAAGCTGCTCGACATCGCCGGACTTGAACTCAGTGACATCGACCGCTTCGAGATCAACGAAGCCTTTGCCGCCCAGTACATCGCCGTCGAGCGCGAACTGGGCCTGGACCGTGACCGTGTCAACGTCAACGGCGGCGCCACCGCCATCGGTCACCCCCTGGCGGCGACGGGGCTGCGCTGCACCATCACCTGCGCGCGGGAGTTGAAACGCTCAGGCCTCCGTTGGGGCATCGCGTCGGCGTGCTGCGGCGGCGGGCAGGGGTCGGCGGTGTTGATTGAGAATCCCGACGCTGTGTAGGCGGCGGCTGCGCCGTCCTCCCGTCATTCCCGCGAAAGCGGGAATCCAGAATGTGCCCCGCCGTGCCTGCGGCCCTGGATTCCCGCTTTCACGGGAATGACGGTGAGGGACCGACAGCGGTGAGCCCATTCAATATGCGCGCACAATCCGAGATAGGGACGGATGTTCTGTCGTCACACCAACATGTCCCGTACGAAAAGTACTCATTCGTACGCATTTGTACACGAAAGTACGCATTTTCCAGTTTGCGCCGCATAGGTATTCAATAAAAACAAGGCTTTAGAATTTCCAATTTTGCGACGATTTTTGCGACTATCGCCGCAATTGTTCGCAAAAGTTCGCATTTTCCGGCATCGTCCGGCCGACGCGACCACCGGTGTGCGGCGTCGCGGTTCCCTAAATCCCGGCCCCAACGGCCCAAAAAAGCATCGTCGGTGCCGGCGATTGCCCCGCCCACACTGAACCCGGATTGGGTCGAAAGCGGCCGGCGGGGCGCGTCTTCACAAGGTCAAATAGCGCGCAGCTTCCCCCGAGGGGGAAACGCGAAGTAGATATCGTAGCATGATTAATATCCTATGTCAAGGATGTTTATATGTTTCTCTAGGATCGCAATTGAATCCGGTGCGAACGTCTGAGGTTGGCGGGGGGCATGGTTCAAGACCTGAACCCGCGCGCCAGCGACGCTTGCCTTTGGGCACGGCGCGAGGTTCCGGGGACATGATGATGCGCAGACTGTTCGGCAAATACCGGTGAGCGAGGATCGTGTCCCCGCAACCGGGATGGGGTGCGCAATACGTCAATCTGGTAACGATCCCGCAATTTCTACGATCTAGTGTCCCGAATCAGAGATTCGCGTGATTATCTGTGGGAACGGTTTTCAGG
>CAZQPC010000118.1:0-13433 GCA_964595005.1 uncultured Magnetovibrio sp. | reverse complement strand
CCGGGTGGCTTAAAGCCCACTTGATTTAAAGATCGATGACGATGTTGCCGTAGTCGTCCAGGTGCGCCTGGGCGCCCGGCGGGATCAGACACGTCGCATCGTATTCCTCGACGATGGCTGGGCCTTCGACGGGCGTCACCAGATCGGAACGCAACAGCACCGGCGTCTCCATAAAGCCCAGCTCCGGGCCGAAGTAGGCCTGGCGCGGCTGGGCGGCGTTGTCGGGGACACGAATCTCGGCTTCGATGCGGTCCGGCACCCGCGGCCGGTCCGGCACACCGAGGCCGATCAACTGGGCGTTGACGATCTCGACTGGCTCTTCCGGCCCGGCCCGGTGGCCGTAGGTGCGTTCGTGTTCCTGGCCGAAGGCATCCTCCAGGGCGGCAATCTTGGCGGCGTCGAAATCGCCTTCCGGTGCCGGCACTGTCAGTTCGAAAATCTGGCCCTTGTAGTGCATGTTGGCGGCGCGCCGGAACCGCATCTGGGTATCCGCAAATCCGTCCACCGCCAATTGACCGCGGGCCATGTCTTCCAATTCCCGCCACACACCGGTCAACCCTGCCGGGTCCATATCGCTGAGCACGCGCTGAACGGTGCGCGAATAATGATGCTCCACATCCGCGTACAACAGCCCGAAGGAGCTGAACAGCCCCGGCGACGGCGGCACCACGATGCGCTTCATCTGCAGTTCGGCGGCCATGCCGGCAGCGAACAGCGGCCCGTTGCCGCCGAATGGCACCATGGCATAGTCGCGGGGATCGCGGCCGCGTTCCGACGATACCGCGCGGATCGCCCGGATCATGTTGGAAATGGCGATGCGGTGCGCACCGAAAGCCGCGTGGGCCACATCCAGGCCCATGGGTCCGGCGATTTTCTCCTCCAGGGCGGCCCGGCTTTTCACCGCGTCGATCTTCAACTCACCACCGACCAGATGTTCCTGGTTGAGATAGCCCAAGACAACATTGGCGTCCGTCACCGTCGGCTCCGTGCCGCCGATGTCATAACACACGGGCCCCGGCTCGGCGCCGGCGCTCATGGGGCCGACCTGCATGGAGCCGCCGGCATCGATCCAGATGATCGAGCCGCCGCCGGCGCCGACTTCCGCCAGGTCGATGGCCGGCACCTTCAACAGATAGCCCGCCCCCGTCATCAACCGCGACCCGGTCAGGATGCCGCCGCCGACTTGGAACTCCAGGGACCGCGTATATTCGCCGTCTTCGATCAGCGACGCCTTCGCCGTGGTGCCGCCCATGTCGAAGGTGATGATGTTCTTCAGGCTAACTTTGCCGCCGAAGGCATGGCCGCCGACAACCCCGCCGGCTGGACCCGATTCGACGATATGACAAGGCAGATCGGCGGCCGCATCGGCGGTCATCAAGCCGCCGTTGGATTGCATCAGCAAAAGGGGCGAGGCGATCTCGGCGCCCGTCAACTCCTCTGTCAGGGTGTCCAGGTATTTGGAGATTATGGGCAGCAGATAGGCGTTGATCACCGTCGTCGAGGTGCGTTCGTATTCCTTGATTTCGGGCAGCACGTCGAAGCTGATGCAGACCGGCATATCCGGCGCCTTCTTGCGGATAATCTCCCTGATCGCCTGTTCGTGGGCCGGGTTGGCGAAGGAATTGATCAGCGCGACGGCGATGACTTCAACGCCTTCCGCCAACAGTTTGTCGTCGGCGGCCTCCGCGCCGGCCTCATCGAGGGGTGTTTGGATATCCCCGCGGGTGCTGACCCGCTCATTGACGACCTGACGCAAATAACGATCGACCAAAGCCGGCGGCTTGTCCCAGGTCAGATCATAAAGCTTCGGCACCCGGAGATTGCGAATTTCCAGGATATCGCGAAATCCCTTAGTGCCGATCAAGCCGGTCTTCGCACCCTTGTGTTCCAAGATGGCGTTCGACGCCACGGTGGTGCCGTGCAGCACTTCCAACACGTCGGCGCCGCCAAGCCCGTGGGTCTCAAACACGTCGGCCAGACCGTCGACGATGGCGCACGCATAGTTATCAACGCTGGACGAGATTTTCTTGGTCAGCACCCGCCCGCCATCGTCCATGAAGACAATGTCCGTGAAGGTGCCGCCGATATCGACACCGACCCGGTATCCGCTGTGATCAGATCCCACGGCCCCTACTCCGCCGCGACATGGGCATGGGGCGGGCGCTCGGCGCCGTCGTCGTCCCACGACACTGTCGGCGGATCGGTCCAGGCGCGCTGAGTGCTGAGTTCGTCGCGGCGCGCCGCGGTGGCCGCCTCATCGACACTGAGCCCATCGGCCTCCAGCACGACACCGTAATCCCTTTCGGCCACCGCCCGGCTGACCAATTCATCACGAATGTCCTTCAGGACCAAGGCGGGATCACGCTGCAGCGGATCGCCCCAACCGCCGCCGCCGGCCAGTTCGTGGCGGAACACGTCGCCATGGGTGATGGTCATGGTCGGCTTCGAGGCAAGCTTCTCATTGTTGCCCTGCGGGTTCAGGTAGTTGGCCGACAACTGCCCCGGGCTGCCGCCGTAAAGCCCATAGGGCCGGAAGCGCGAGCGGTCCGTGCGGACCTGCAAGATCGCTTCGCGCTCGGTGAACCGGTACTCCCGGTAATAGGGCGCGCCACCCCGGAACTTGCCGGCGCCGGCCCGGTCGGGGAGGAATTCATAGGCCAGAATTTCGACGGGTTGCTCGGCCTCGATGACTTCGACGGACTGCGACGCCATGTTGGCGAACATGTTGGAATTGCCTTGCAGGCCATCCCCCCAGGGCCGCCCACCCCAGGTGCCGCAGGCGAAATCCACATATATGTAGGGCTTGCGGTCGTCGTCGTAGCCGCCGATGGAGACGCCGGAATTGCCGCCGTCCGAAGCCGCGCAGACCAAGTCGGGCAGCATCTTCGCCAAAGCCCCCAGCATGCAGTCGACCATCCGAAAGCCGGTCAAGCCGCGGGCCGCGCAGGCCGCCGGCAAAACCCCGTTGGCGATGGTGCCGGCCGGTGCGGTGACGTCGATGACCCGAAAGACGCCTTCGTTATTGGGGATGCCGTCGGGCAGGATCGCCCGCACACCCGTGTAGCTGGCCGCCTTGGTGAACGAAAGCGTGTTGTTGATGGCGCCCTTCACCTGGTCCGACGTGCCGGTCCAATCGACCACCATGGTGTCGCCCTTTTTCGTCACCTTGACGTAGAGACGAATAGGCTTGTCGACGTCAATGCCGTCGTCGTCGATCCAGTCCTCGAAGTCGTAGGTGCCGTCGGGCAGATCGGTGACCGCGGCCCGGGTCAGGCGTTCGGCATAATCGATGATCTCGCCCATGTAGGTATTGACCCGGTCGACGCCATAATGCGCCACAAGTTCCAGAAACTGCCGCTCGGCGATGTGACAGGCCGCCAGCTGGGCCCGCAAGTCGCCGAACACCTGGACCGGGATGCGGACGTTCTTTTCGATCATCATCCAGAGCGTTTCGTTCAGCTTGCCCTTGTCGTAGAGCTTCATGGGCGGGATACGCAGGCCTTCTTGGTAAATCTCCGTCGAATCCGACGCATTCGACCCGGGCACCCGGCCGCCCACGTCGGCGTGGTGGCAAATGGTCGCGGCAAAGGCGATGCGCGTACCTTCCCAGAAGATCGGCTTGAAGATGAAGATGTCGGGCAGATGCATGCCGCCATCGAAGGGGTCGTTCATGATGTACATGTCTTCGGGCTGCATCGCTTCGCCGAAGCGTTCGACGACCACGTCCAAGGCCGTCGGGATCGACCCCAAATGCGCCGGCAGGGTCAGGCCCTGGGCGACCAGCTTGCCGTCCGCATCGGCGAAGGCCGTGGAGAAATCCATGTTGTCGCGCAGCACGCCCGAATAGGTCGTGCGGCAGATGGTCAGCGCCATTTCGTCGGCGATGGAGAAGATCGAGTTTTTGAACAGCTCGAAGGCGATGGGATCGTCAATTTTGGCCATGGAAGGTCTCCGACAGGTGCAGGGTGTCGAGAATAGTTGTTTTGCGGAAGTTTGGAAGAGGCTTGGCGCTCAGGTTTTGCGGTCCGAGACACAAACCCAGCCAAGGCGGCATCAAACGCGCCGCCAGTCACGCGCCCTTCTGGGATCAGCCCTGGGGTGCGGGGGCCACCGGGTATCGGCGGCGCCGAGAATAGGCTATGCAATCGCGGCAGCACCCATAATACTGATTGCCACAGAAGATATGGAGGACCATCAGATGCTGATCACCCGCAACCCGGAAGCCACCGCCTCACCGGCCGCCAATTACAGTCAATCCGTGGAGATTCCCGCCCATGCGCGCTGGCTCTATTTGGCCGGCCAGGTCGGCATGACGGCCGATGGAACAATCCTCGAAAGCCTGGAAGCGCAGGATGAACAAATTTGGAAAAATACGGTCTTGACCTTGGAAGATGCCGGATTTGGCGTCGAGGATATTGTTAAACTGACGGTTTTTTCAACCGATCCCGCTGCCCTGCCGATCCATTTGAAGCATCGGGCAAAGTATCTCAAAAGCGATCATACCCCGGCCTCCACATGGCTCAACATCAGCTCACTTGCGCGCCCGCAATTTCTGATCGAAATGGAGACCGTGGCGGCGAAGGCCGATTAGCCGGATCGCCGCAATGACACCGTATTCTGTCCGCTACCCGACGGCGGCGGGGCATGTCCGTCACCGCCCCTTGAATGCCGGCGAACGTTTCTCATGGAAGGCCTCGACGCCCTCGCGGAAGTCGTCGGACTGGCGTAGCCTGGAATAACAATGGCCCTCCGCCTGGATGGCGGCCGAGAGAACCATGTCCTCGGTTTCGTTGAGCAATCGCTTGGCCGTGCGCTGAGCTAAAGGCGCGAACTGACAAAGCTCCGCCACCAGTGTGTCCGTGGCCGTCTCCAGGTCCCCATCAGGAACCACCTGGGTAACGACGCCCCAATTGTAGGCCTCTGTTCCCGATATGCGCCGCGAGCGCATGACCATGTCCTTGGTCCGTGTGATGCCAACCATCTTCTGCAATCTTGCCGAGCCGCCGGAACCGGGAATCTGGCCCAGACGCTGTTCGGGCAGCGCATATTGGACGGTCTCAGACGCGATCCGAAAGTCGCATGCCAGTGAGATTTCGAAGCCCACGCCAAAGCAAAATCCACGGTTGGCGGCAATCACCGGTTTTTCACAGCGGGCCGGCGCAGCCATGTTGTCCGCAAGCTTCGAGACATGTTCAGGCGAAGCCTCCAGGAACCCGCGAATGAACCCGCCAGATGAGAAATTTGGCCCCACGGCCCTGAGCACGATGACCCGCACGCGGTCATCACGATCCAGGGTCTCGAAGACCGTGCGCAATTGATCCCGCTGAACCATGGATATGGTGTTCATCTCATCGCGGTCGAAAATGATGTCGCCACGTTGGCTGCCGGCGTCGACCTCAACGCTGAAGCCGTCAAATGCCTGGCCGTTCAGGTCTTCGGTCGGATCAATGGACATGGTCTTTCTCTCCCTTCTTGGGCGTCTCTGATGGGGCCATTTCCAACAGCGATTTCTTGTCTATCTTATTGCCGGCGATCCGCTGAAAACCATCGACGGCAATAAACCGGGTTGGAATTTTGTAATGCGCCAGGCCGCTGTTGCGCAACTGCTCCATGAGTGCATCCGTGTCCATGGTGTGGCCGGCGCGCGGTTGCACGAATGCCCAGGGCACTTCGCCGTATTCGTCGTCCGGTGCCGCCACCACGGCACATTCGAACACGCCCGGGTGTTTGGAGATTTCCCGTTCCACCTCGCCAGGCAGAATCTTGAGACCGCTGCGGTTGATGGTTTCCTTCAGGCGGCCCATCAACCGAAGCCGGCCGTCGGCGTCGATGCACCCCATGTCGCCGGTCGCGTACCAGCCGTCCCGCCAGGCCGCTCGGGTCGCTTCGGCATCATTCCAATACCCCGACGCCGCATAAGGTGCGGCCACCTTTAATTCGCCGACGGCGCCGGCAGGCAGTTCCTCACCGTCGGCATCGTCGATGCGCAACCGACCACCAGGCAGCGGCAAACCGATGGCGCCGCTAAGGCGCGTTTCCTTGTCTTCGTCCGTATGGGCATGGGCGAAACCGGGGCATTCCATGGAGCCGGCGGCGATGATGACGCGGCAATCGGCGCCTTCCTCGAAGACCCGCGCCGCGCCCGTGTCCGCAGCCGCCGTGCCGATCCTAAGCGCGCGCAGCAATTCAAGGTCGTGGTCTACCAGCGGTTCCTGCGCCATCCGGGCCAGGATCACCGGCACGGTCGTCGCCACGGTAATCCCTGCCTCCTTGACCAGATCGAGCAGCGCCGGCGCCCGGTAGCTTGCCGGAAAGACAAACGTCGCCGGCGTCGTCGCCGAGACCAGCCAGACGAGGATCCCGGCAGCGCCGGATAGGGGCGAAAAGATACCGACCGTGTCATCGCCTGTGACACGCAGCCGCTCGCCAATATGACGACCGATGCAGACCTGGGCAGCCTCGGGCCACTCACAAAGCTTTGCAAGCCCGCTGGTACCGCTGGATGCGGTGATCAGTGAAACGTCGTCGAAAGCGAACGCGCGCCCGGCAATGACGTCCGGCGCGTCTTCACGGACCGGGGCGTCGGCCAAATCGGCCCAGCCGAGCCAGCCGTCACGCGGTGTCGCGTCCAGATCGATCCGATGCATGGTGAAGGTTGCGTCCAGCCAGGCCCGTTCGTCCTCGTTCAGGCCCTCTGACGACATGACGATGAGGCCGGGGTCGATGCGCTCACGCACGTATTCCAGTTCCCGCCGCCGCCACTGCAGCGGCGCAAAAACACCGATAACCCCTGCCTTTTTGAGCGCCATGCGAAGCACCATTTCACAACAGGTCGACGGCATGCGGACGAAGGCCCGGCTGTCCCGTGGGAGACCCAGCGCAATCAGATTGGCGGCAAGGCGGTCGCTGGCAGTGTCCAGGGCCGCCCAGGTATACGTATCGGTTTCGTCGCGGCAGGCCGCGCGGTTCGGAATTTTTCTGGCAAAGGCTGCAAGACGGTCAGCCTGGGTGGCGCAAATCCAATGCCCATCGTCCAGGTATCGGTCGATATCGACGGCTGAAAGCAGCGTCGGTTTCACGGAACGCCGGGCCTACCGCCCTTTGAAGACGGGATCGCGTTTCTCAGCGTAGGCAAGAAGCCCTTCACGCCCGTCCTCCGATGCCATGCACACAGCGTAAAGCTTTTTCTCATAGTCGATGCCGTTCAAAAGGTCCGTTTCCGTCGACCGGAGCACCGCGTCACGCCCGGCCACAAACGCGAGCGGCGCGCGCGCACCCAGCATATGCGCCAATTCCTTGGCACGCCCGAGCAAAGATTCCGTTGGATGAACTTCCGTGACCAGCCCAATGGCGCGGGCGGTTTCGGCGTCCACCGCCTCACCGGTCAAAATCATCTGCATGGCCCAGCCGAGACCGACAAACCGAGACAGGCGCTGGGTGCCTCCGGAACCGGGAATCTGCCCGAGGGTGATTTCCGGCTGCGCCAGACGCGCATTGTCGCTGGCGATGCGCACCGTGCAGCCCAGCGCAATCTCCATACCGGCGCCAAAACAAAGGCCGTTGATGGCGGCCACCGTCGGCTTGCCCAATCGTTCAATAGCCGTCGGCAGTTCCTTGCGCAAATCCGCGTCGGGTCCCATCTCGGAAACCAAGGTGCGCTTGCTCAATTCCGGGATGTCGGCGCCCGCCGAGAAGGCGCGGTCCCCGTCGCCTGTGATGACGATGGCACGGACCCGCTCGTCTGCTTCAGCCGTTCGCACGCAATCCAGAAGATCGACCCGCATCTGATGGCTGATGGCGTTCAGCTTCTCCGGCCGCTTCAAGGTGGCGATAAGCAGTTTGCCGTCCATCTCGGTGACAATATTCTGATAAGTCATGGTCTTGATCTCCTTCCTCGACACGCTGCGCCTCCAGTTTGGCGGCAACGGGCCTGATTGGGCAACCAGCCGCGGCACCAGCTCAAGAAACAGGCGTGCACGTCACGTGCTGTTGGCCGGGGTCAGGCCGGCTGGGATGAGACGATAGAACGGGCGGCGAATGCCGGGCGATCATCAACCCAGGCGTCCTCATACCGATCAGGCGTCGCGGATTGCTGTCCACACCGTTTCCGGTGTCATCGGCATCTCGATGTGGGTGACGCCGAATTCCTTCAGCGCATCCAGCACGGCGTTGACGATGGCCGGCGGGGCGCCGCAGCAACCGGCTTCGCCGGCGCCCTTGACGCCCAGGGGGTTCTTTTTGGTCGGTGAGTCTTCGTAATAATCCAACGTCATCGGCGGCATGTCGTCGGCGCGCGGCATGGCGTAATCGATGAACGATCCGGTCACCAGCTGGCCGCCTTCTTCGTCGTAGAGGGCTTGTTCCAACAATGCCTGGCCCAGGCCCTGACCGACCCCGCCCATGACCTGACCATCGGCCAAAAGCGGATTTATGATGGTGCCGAAGTCATCGACGATCCAAAAGCCGGTGACGGCGATCTGGCCCGTCTCCGGATCGACTTCGACCTCGGCGGCATGGCAGCCGTTGGGGACGGAAATAATACCGCGCTCAAACGTCGAGCCTGTATCCAAGGCGCCCGGGTCCATGCCCTCGGGCAGCCGCGCGGCATCAAAAGACGCCTCGATCACGTCGCCCATGGTCATGGTGTTGTTCGAGCCCGGCTGGAAGAAGCTGCCGTCCTCGAATTCAACGTCATCGGCGGCGCATTCAAACTGATGCGCGGCGATGAGCTTGCCCTTGGCGACAATCTCGCCTGCCGTCTGGCCAACCGCGTTGCCGCCCAGTTCCATGCCGCGCGACCCGCCGTGGCCGCCGCCCAAGGGGGTGGCGTCCGTGTCCGCCTGGGTGAAGCCGATGCGGTCCATGTCCAGGCCCAATTGCGCCGACAGGATTTGGCAGAGCGAGGTTTCATGGCCCATGCCGATGGAATGGCTGCCAACGGAAAGATGCGCGGTGCCGTCCTCTGAGAACGTGACGGCGGCGTGCTCCTTCGGCATGCCGCCGGTGCATTCCAGATAGGGCGCGATGGAAAAGCCGCGCAGCTTGCCGACCTGGGCACTTTCGGCGGCGCGCGCCGCGAACCCGGCCCGGTCGGTCATGGCCAGGGTCTTTTCGAAAACGGTGGGGAAATCGCCGCAATCGACGTCCAGCCCCATGGCCGTCTTCAAGGGCAGCGAGGCCTTCGCCATGATGTTCCGGCGGCGCAGTTCAACCGGGTCGAAACCCAGTTCGCGGGCCGCTTTTTCGACAATGCGTTCGATCTGGAATGAGCCTTCGGGCCGCCCGGCGCCCCGGTAGGGGTCCAGGGGCGCGGTGTTGGTGAAGCCGGCCCGGGCCCGGTAGTGCATGGCCTTGAAGGCATAAACGCCGCCCTGGGTGCGGGCCGAGCCGCCGGTCGGCGTAAAGGCCCCGACGGAGCCGCAATAGGCGCCCAACTCACCGATTGTTGTCGTCCGCAGGGCCCGAAAGGTGCCGTCCGCGTCCAGGCCCAACTCGACCGTGGTGTACTGGCTGCGGCCATGGGTGTCGGCCAGGAAGCTTTCCGAACGGTCGTTGATCCATTTCACCGGCCGGCCCAGCTTGCGGGCCGCGTAGACGGTGACCACGGGCTCCGGATAGAGGCTGTTCTTGGCCCCGAAACCGCCGCCAACGTCAGGTGCCACGTGGCGCAGCTGGTCCTTGTCGATACCTAGAATTTTCGCCATGGCCATGCGCAGGGCATGAATGTTCTGGGTCGCCTGATAGATGGTGGTGACGCCGGTCTCCACATCGGGAATGGCCAGGGTGCCGCGCGGCTCAATGGGCGCCGCGGTAACCCGGTTGTTGTGCAATTCCAGGGAAATCACATGATCGGCGGCGTCCAGTTCCGCCTGGGTCGCGTCGCCGTCACCCAGTTGCCAATGGACGCAGAGATTGCCGTCGATGCCGTCGTGCAATTGCGGGGCCCCCGGCTCCAGGGTTTTGACCGGATGGGTGACGGCGTCGAGGGGATCATAGTCGACATTGACCAATTCCACCGCCTGGCGCGCCTGGCCGATATTTTCGGCAATGACGAAGGCCACCGGCTCCCCCACATAGCGCACCCGTTCGGCGGCCAGGCAATGGCGGTCGGGCACATTAGTTGGGGTGCCGTCGGCATTTTCCTTGACCGCCGAATTGGTCGGAATGACGCCGAAGCCCAAGGTCGCCCAATCGACGCCCGTAAGAATGGCGACGACGCCGTCGACGGCCTCCGCCTCCACCGTATCAAATCCCAGGATCACCGCATGGGCGTGCGGTGAGCGGACGAACATGCCAACAGCCTGGCCATCGGCGTTCATGTCGTCGATGTAGGTGCCCTGTCCCGTGGTAAAGCGGAAATCTTCCGTGCGGCGCACGGAATCGCGGATATTGACCTTGTTCATGGCGGGTCCCCTAACCGGCTTTCGCGACCGCCCGGCTGGCCATCACACCGACCAGATGGGCCCGGTATTCGGCCGAGGCGTGGATGTCGTTATTGAAGTCATCGCCACTGACGGCGATGCCGGCAATGGCATCAGGCGTAAAATTGCCGGCCAGGGCAGCTTCCATCCCTGCGACCCGGAAGGCACAAGGGCCGGCACCGGTGACGGCAACCCGGACGTCACTGCCCGTACGGCTGACGAAGACGCCGACGATGGCATAGCGCGACGCCGGGTTGGGGAACTTCATATAGGCGGCCGCGTCGGGCACCGGAAAGCTGACCCGGGTGATCAGCTCGCCCTCTGCCAAAGCCGTCTCGAACAGGTCGGTGAAAAAATCATCGCCGGCGATGGTCCGCCGGTCGGTCTGCACCGTGGCGCCCAGGCCCAGCACGGCGGCGGGATAATCGGCGGCTGGATCATTGTTGGCGATGGAGCCGCCCAGCGTGCCGCGGTTGCGCACGTGCGGATCACCGATCATGCCTGCCAGATCGGCCAGGGCCGGAATGGCGCCGGCCACGTCGGCTGAACCGGCGACCTGGGCGTGCGGCGTCTTCGCGCCGATGGTGACGGAACCACCGTCAACGACAATCCCCGTGAGCTCATCGATTTGGCTCAGTTCGACCAGATCCGACGGCATCGCCAGACGCTGTTTAAGGACCGGAATGATGGTTTGCCCGCCGGCCATGAACTGGCCGTCATCGGCGTCGGCAACCGCGTTCAAAGCCTCGGCGACGGACCTGGGACGAATAAAGTTGAAATCGTGCATCTGTTCCGCCCCCTAACCGTTCATCGCTTTGGCGCCGGCGACGATGGCCTCGACGATGTTCTGATAGCCCGTGCAGCGGCAGAGATTGCCCTCCAGACCGTGACGCACCTGGGCATCGGTGAGATTGGGGTTGTCCTTGGCCATGGCCACCGCCGTCATCACCATGCCCGGTGTGCAGAACCCGCATTGCAGGCCGTGGTGTTCGCGGAAGGCTTCCTGCATGGGGTGCAGGGTGTCGCCGTCGGCCAGGCCTTCGATGGTATCGACCGAGGTGCCTTCCGCCTGCAACGCCAGCACGGCACAGCTTTTCGCCGAGGTGCCGTCGATGTGGACGACGCAGGCGCCGCACTGGCTGGTGTCACAGCCGACATGGGTGCCGGTCAAACGTAAATGTTCGCGCAGGAACTCAACAAGCAAGGTGCGGCCTTCGACCTCGCCGGAGACCTGTTTGCCGTTCACGGTCATGGATACGGATGGCATGGTGGCGGTGGTCCTCCCTGAACCGGCTGGCGCCGCTGAAAGCAAGGCCAGAAACCTAGCCCAGGGCCGCGCGCCAAGCAAAGCGCAATGCATTTCAATGATCAGCCCATTTCGGTCACCGTTGCGGATTGCAGTTCCGGTCCGACTTACCTAGGTTTGGAGACCCGGGCCACGATTCCCTTGCCCGCCGACCGCACGCTGCTTGGAGAATGCCCCAGAACATGACCGATGAGATTCGTATTAATGCATCCCGGGAACAGGTGTTTGCCGCCCTCAACGACCCGGATATCCTGCGCCAGGCCATTCCCGGCTGCCAGGAACTCGAGCAGACCTCGGAGACGGAACTCACCGCTACCGTGCAGGCCAAGGTCGGGCCGGTGAAGGCCAAGTTCACGGGCGCCGTGACGCTTTCCGACATCAACCCGCCGGAAAGCTACACCATTTCCGGCCAGGGCAAGGGCGGCGCCGCCGGCTTTGCCAAGGGCACGGCCCGCGTCGCCTTGACGGAAGACGGCGACGGCACGCTGCTGAGCTATGAAGTGGACGCCGAGGTTGGCGGCAAGCTGGCACAGGTCGGCGGGCGCTTGATCGAGGGCACGTCGAAAAAGCTGGCCGGTGAGTTTTTCACCAGCTTCTCAAACCTGGTCGGCACACCCGAGGCGGCGGAGGAGGATGCCCCCGCGCCGGCCGCCGCAGCACCAGCCGCCGCAGGGCCCGCCGATCCCCCCATGCTGTGGGTGGAAGCGACCGTCGTCGCGCTGATCCTGGGTATCGGTTTTGCCGGTTAGGCCGGCTGGCGCAGTGCCTCGGTGATCTGTCCCATGACCGACAGCGCGATCTCCGCCGGCGTGCGGGCACCAATATTCAGGCCGACCGGGGCGTGAATACGTTGCATGGCGTCGTCTGAGACACCTTCCGCCGTCAACCGCTCAACCCGCTTCGCATGGGTTTTGCGGCTGCCCAGCGAGCCGATATAAAACGCCTCGCTTTCCAAGGCCACCAACAGGGCCGGATCATCCAGCTTCGGATCGTGACAAAGCGTGACGACGGCGGTGCGCGCATCGGGGCCAAAATCTTCCAAGGCCGTCGATGGCCAGCGCCGGTCTATGGTCACGTCGGGGAAGCGTTCCGCCGTGCCCCAGGTGTCGCGGGGATCGATGACCACGACCTCATAGCCGGTGCCGGCGGCGATTTTAGTCAGCGCCTGGGCGATGTGCACGGCGCCGATGATGAAAATTCTAAGCGGGGGATTGAAGATGCGCACGAAGGTACGCCCGCCGTCGTCGCCTTCGCTGATGCCGCTATGGTCGCCGGCGAAGCGCCGGGCCAGATCGGCGGGCGTGTCGGGGCCCTTCTCATGCAGCGATGCCTCGCCGCTTTGCAGATCGATCAACAGGGCGACGGCCTTTTTGGCGCCCCGGGCGGCTTGAAGCTCGGCCAGGACGCTTTGCAGGCCGGCGGAGATTTTCTGCACGAACACCTGCACACGGCCGCCACAGGCCAGGCCGGCGCTCCAGGCGTCTTCATCGGTGACGCCGAAATCCAGGGTCGTGAAGCTGTCACGGCGGATCGCCGCCAGGGCCTCGGTCACCACCTCGCCTTCGATGCAGCCGCCCGAGACGGAACCCTCGAACAGATTATCGTCGCGGATCAACAGATGGCTGCCGACGGGGCGCGGTGATGAGCCCCAGGTGGAGACCACGGTGGCCAGGGAGACTTCATGACCGGCGTTGATCCAGTCCATG
>CAZQPC010000117.1:0-13505 GCA_964595005.1 uncultured Magnetovibrio sp. | reverse complement strand
CTAGGCCATGCGCCGCGCGCCCTGTGCCGGCGGTGTCCGCGCGGGCCCGGCGAAACACTGGGCGACGGCCATCCAGCGATGGGCGACATCGCCGGTGACGGTCAACTCTGTGTCGTCGATATTACGGGTCTGGGTGACCACCTGGCAGAAACCCTCGGCAGGACCTTCGATGCTGTTTGTTCCGGACGGTTCGTGCCATTCCCAAATGGCGCCCGATGGCCCGGTCAGGCGCAGATAGGGTTTGTCTTCCGGCACATCCTCGCCACGGTTAACGAAGGTCCAGCCGAAGGTGTTGATGCCCATGACACAGATATTCTTGATCCGGTCGCCGTTCACTCGCTCGACCCCCAGCAGATCGTAGATAGCCTGGGCGTGGGACCAGGTTTCCATCAGCCGCGCCGTGATGGAGGACCTGACACTCATGTCCGGTCCGGCCCACTTGACGCGGTGCTTGGGATCGGCGGCACCGAAGCGTTCGGCCATGCCCGGGTAGAAGCCGCGCCACAGGTCCAATAGGGCCCGGCCCTTGGTGTGATCGATCAGCCGGTCCGTTGCCTCCAGCAGGGTCTCGCCGGCGTCCCGGGCGGCCCGCATGTCGTCGTATTCGCGCTGAAACCGCACTTCGTCCCGCAGGGCCACGTCGGCCAGGTAGTTGAAGAAATGCAAATGCGCCATCACGTCGTTGACGGTCCAGCCCTTGAACAGGGTGACCCGGTCGAAATCCGCATCGTCCAGCGGTGCCAGAAGTTCGTAAATGGCATCGCATTCATCGCGAAAATCCGCGGCTTGCTGCATCATCATTCCAAGACCTCAATGTCGAACATCACCACGCCGGCGGCGACCTGGCCGCCGGCCGACGCGCTGACATTTTGCACGGTACCGTCCACAGGCGAAACAATATCGTGCTGCATCTTCATGGCTTCCAGGACGGCCAAACGGGTGCCGACGCAGACGGCTTCTCCGGTTTCGACAAAGACATCCAGGACCGTGCCGTGCATGGGGGCGGTGATGTGCCCATCCGCCGCTGCCTCGGCGGCACCGGTGAAGGCCGCCTCGTTGCGGAATGAGAAGACCTCGCCATCAATGGCCAAATCGATGCAGCCGGCGCGCGGTAGGGCGTATTGAATGTCCAACCGATGGCCGTCGATGCCCAGGCTTGCGGCTGCATCGGTGATCTGGTGAACCCGGACCTCCATGGTCGCCTTGCCAATTGTCACGCCATAAACGTCATCACCCGCCGATGATATGGCGACACCGGTGCTCTCGTCGCCCAGTGCGTAAATATAGCGCGACACCAACGGCCGGCCGCTGGACCAATTGTGCAGGCCCGGCGAGACCAGGATGCTGCGGTCCATGGCCAACCGGCGGTCTCGGACAAACTGCAAGACGGCCGCCGCCGCCATGTGTTGTGGCTGGGCTGCGGATGGCGCCAGGCGGTCCGCTGAAAATTCTTCGCCGATAAATGCCGTCGTCGCCCGTCCTGCGGCAAAGGCGGCATTTTCCAGGACATCAATCAGGAACCGGCGGTTCGTGGTCAGGCCGAAAAGCCGGGTCCGGCGCAGCCCGTCCATGAGCCGGTGGCGGGCCGCCTCGCGGTCTTCGCCAAAGGCAATGACTTTGGCTATCATCGGGTCGTAAAAGGGGGAGATGTCTTGTCCGGCGGCGATGCCACTGTCGACGCGCAGTCCCGGTCCCAAGGCCGGCTGCCAGGCATCGACCTGGCCGGTACAGGGCAGGAAATCCTGGGCTGGGTCTTCGGCGTAAAGCCGCGCCTCGATGGCGTGGCCGGAAAGGGAAATTTCCTCTTGCGACAACCCCAGCGGTTCACCTTCGGCAACGCTGAGCTGTAGTGCCACCAGGTCCAGACCCGTGACCATCTCGGTCACCGGGTGTTCGACCTGCAGGCGGGTATTCATTTCCAGGAAATAGAAGGCGCCGTCCGCGTCCAGCAGAAACTCGACGGTGCCGGCGCCCCTATATGAGATGTTGCGGGCCGCTTCGACGGCGGCCCCGCCCATGCGGGCGCGCAATTCGGCGGTCATCACCGGGCAGGGGGCCTCTTCGACAACCTTTTGGTGGCGGCGCTGCACCGAGCAATCGCGTTCACCCAGGTGGATCGCGTTGCCGCGGGAATCGGCGAACACCTGGATCTCCACGTGGCGCGGCCGGATGATGGCTTTTTCCAGAATCAATTCATCGGAGCCGAAGGCATTTGCCGCTTCCGAGCGGGCCGCGGCCAAGGCGTCGGGAAGGGCGTGGCGGTCCTCGACCAGGCGCATGCCGCGCCCGCCGCCGCCCGCCGCGGCCTTGACCATCAACGGCAAGCCAATATCCTTTGCCGCAGCCAGAAAGGCATCGTCGGACTGATCTTCGCCCTCATAGCCGGGGACGCAGGGCACGCCCGCATCGATCATGCGGCGCTTCGCCGCCGCCTTGTTGCCCATCAGGTCGATGGCCTCGGCGCTGGGCCCGATGAAGACCAAACCGGCATCTTCGCAGGCCTGTGCGAAGGCGGCGTTCTCGGACAGGAACCCGTAGCCCGGATGGATGGCTTCCGCACCGGTTTCTCTTGCCGCGGCAAGAATGCGGTCCATGTCCAGGTACGATTCGGCTACCGGCGCCGGGCCGATCAATACGGCCGTGTCTGCCATGGCGACATGCGGCGCATGGGCGTCGGCGTCGGAATAGACGGCGATGGTCCGATAGCCCAATTCCTGCGCCGTCCGCATCACCCGGACGGCGATTTCGCCGCGGTTGGCGATGAGAATGCTGTTGAAAGCGCCCACGGCCGGTCTCCCTACAACCTGCTGACGCCGAAACTGTTCGGGTGAACGTCGCGATGCCGAGCTTCCCAACAGGTTTCCAAGGTGAAGCCCAGAACCTTGCGGGTGTCGCGGGGGTCGATGACGCCCTGATCGAGCATCCGGCCCGAGGTGTAAAAGGCATCCGACTGGTCGTCGAAATATTTGATGATCCGATCCTTTTGTTCGCGAAGCTTGTCCTCGTCGACCGCCTCACCGCGCCGTTCGGCCGAACCCCGGGCCACCTGGTCCATGGTCCGGGCCGCCTGTTCGCCGCCCATCACGCCGGTGGTGGCGTTCGGCCAGGCAAACAGAAAATCCGGGTTATAGCCGAGGCCGGCCATGCCATAGTTGCCGGCGCCGAAGCTGGCGCCGATGTAGAAGGTCAGTTTCGGCACCCGGACATTGGCCGCCGCCTGGATCATTTTCGAGCCGTGCTTGATCATGCCGCGCTGTTCGTAATCCGTGCCGACCATGTAACCGGTGATGTTGTTGAGGAAGATCAGCGGAATATTGGCCTGATCGCAAATCTGGAAAAAATGCCCGCCCTTGGCTGCGCCGTCCGGGTCGATGGGGCCGTTGTTGCCGACGATGCCGCAGGGGTGCCCGAAAACGCTGCCTTGCATGCAGACCAGGCTGGCCCCGAAATTCGGTTTGAAGTCGACAAAATCCGATCCATCGGCAAACCGCGCAACGACCTCGCGGACGTCGTAGGGGCGGCGGTAATCGACGGGAACGACGCCGGCAATCTCATCGGGATCGTAGAGCGGTTCGCGGAAGCTGCGTGGTTCCGGCTTCGGGCACTTGTCGTTCCAGCCGAGCCGCGTGATCAGATCGCGGGCCTGCAAAAGTGCATCGGAATCGTCCTCCGCCACATACTCGATCAGACCCGACACGGAAGCGTGCATATCGACGCCAGCCAGGTCTTCGTCATCGGCGACCTCGCCGGTTGCCGCCTTGACCAACGCGGCGCCGCCCAGCGACGCCCGGCCCCGGCCCTTGACGCCGATGATGTAGTCGCTCATGCCCGGATAATAGGCGCCGCCGGCTGTCGACGGACCGTGCAGGACGGCGATCACCGGAATGCCAGCGGCGCTCAGCCAGGCCAGATTGCGGAAGCTGGCGCCGCTTTTCGCCCAGCCCTCGACCTTGTATTTCATCAGATTGGCGCCGGCGCTTTCGATCAGTTGCACGAAGGGCAGCTTCTGGCGTAAGGCGATTTCCTGACACCCGCGGTATTTTTCGCCGGACATGGGGGTTGAGGCACCGGCGTTGATGCCTGAATCGTTGACGAAGATCATGCACCGCGCGCCATTGATGAACCCGATTCCGGCAATGGTGCTGGCGCCGGGGATGGAGGTGCCGCGGTCTTCCGAGTCGACCATGTAGTCGGCCAGGCCAAACAGCTCCAAAAACGGCATGCCGGGGTCCAGAAGCCGTTCCAGGCGTTCGCGCGGCGTCAACTGACCGCGTTCCTCGAAGCGGGGGCGGCGCTTCTCCGACAACTGCACGGCCCGGTCCTTCAACGCATGCAGTTCGCCAACCAAGGCCAACATATCGCGCCGGTTTTCCGCGAAGGCCTCTGAACCGGTGTCGATTTTGGAAACGAATGCGGTCATGGCGGATCAGGTCTCCGTTTTCGGCACGATCAGCGCGTCGACGGCCACGGCACCGGTTGGCAGCGCGATGAACGGATTGACGTCGATGGTCTCGATGGTGTCGGCGTTTTCCGCGGCAAACACGGAAAGCCGTGAAAGCGCCTCGGCCAGCGCGCCCAGGTCAGACGACGGTGCGCCGCGCACCCCATCCAGCATGGCCCGGCCTTGAATTTCATCGATCATGCGCCGCGCCTCGTCGATACCGAAGGGTGCCAGGCGGAAGGTCACGTCTTTTAAAACCTCCACAAAGACACCGCCCAGGCCAAACATGACGGCGGGACCGAAGACGGGGTCGGAAACCACCCCCAAGACGGTCTCGACGCCGCCCGACACCATTTCGGCGACGATGACACCATCAATGCGGGCGTCGGGCGCGGCATCATTTGCGCGTTCGATGAGGGTGGTGTATCCGTCAGCGACGCTGGCCGCATCGTCAATGTTCAACAGGACGCCGCCGATCTCGGTCTTGTGCGGAATGTCCGGCGAGGCAATTTTCATCACCACCGGGCCGCCGATATCCGTCCAGATGGCGACGGCGTCTTCGGCGTTGGCGGCAAGGCCCTCCTTGGTCATGGGCATGCCGGCGCTGCCAAGAATTTTCTTGGCCTCGTGTTCCGCAACGGCGGCAGTTGGGGCCGGTAATGCACCGTTAGGCAAAGGCGGCGGTGCGTCCGGCCGGCCACGCCGGTAGATTTCGCCGAACCGGGTCAGCGCGGCGGTTGCTCTGACCGCCAGGGAAGGGTCATCGAAGCAGGGATAACCCATGGCTTCGTAGGTGCGAACCAGGTCTTCCGGCGCCTGCATGCTCATCACCAGGACCTCTTTCGGATATTTCTCCTGCAGACCGCCGAATATTTTCAGGCAGACGTCATGGGTGAAGGGCGATGCCGGCACGCTGGCCATATAGATGACGTGCGAATCGTAATCGGCTTCGTCGATGGTCAGGCTGACATTCTTGTCCATGAGGTCGGGGTCGTTGAGGGCTTGCGCGGTGAAATCGACAGGGTTGTTGACGCCGGCGTAGGGGATCATTTTCTTCAGCTTTTTCTGCACCGGATCGGGCAGCGGCACCACATCCAGGCCTCGCTTCACTGAGGCATCAGCCATTTGCACGCCGACCCCGCCGGAAATCGTTTGCAGACTGATCTTATTGCCAGAGGGAAAGCGTCCGAATTGACAAGCATAGGCCACGTCGGCCAGTTCCTCGGTGGTTTCCGCCCGGTAGACGCCGTATTGGCGGAACAGGGCTTCGTAGACCGCATCGGCGCCGGCCAGGGATGCCGTGTGCGACGCCGCGGCCCGCGCCCCGGCATCGGTGGTGCCGACCTTCATGAAGACGACGGGCTTTTTCGCATCGCGGGCCATTTCCAAAGCCCGGCAAATGCCGTCCGCGTCTTTCATGCCCTCCGCGTAGGCCAAAATGACATCGACGTCCGGCGCCTGGGCGTAATATTCGATGACTTCGGCGACATCCACGTCGGCTTCGTTGCCCGTGGTCACCCAATAGTTGGTGCCGATGCCGCGGCTCTGGGCGGCCAAAAACAGGTGCGATCCATAGGCGCCGCTTTGGCTGATGATGCCGGCGGTGCCGTTGGCGACTTTGATCATGCTGGGCGCATTGGCGAAGGTCCCGTACCAGCCGTGGGAAATATTGAAGACGCCCAGGCAATTGGGACCGATCATGCGCATGCCGCTTTCTTCGGCGATGGCGCTGATTTCGGCTTGCGCCGCGTCTTCGCCCATCTCCGCGAACCCCGAGGTAAAAATCACGGCGCTTTTGACGCCGCACTCGGCGCAGTCGCGGATCACGTCGACGGCGATCGAGGCCGGCACGGAGATGACCGCGCTATCGACGGCTTCCGGCACATCCTTGATGGAGGGATAGGCCGGCAATCCCTGAACCGTCTCGCGCTTCGCGTTGACCGGATAGATCTTGCCTTTGTAGCCCTGTTCCTTGGTGAAGTGCAGGGGTCGGCCGCCGATACGTGACGCTGTGTCCGACGCACCGATAATGGCGATGGATCGCGGTTTCAAAAGCGGGTCGAGTGCGTGTGCCATGACGTCGTGTTCCTATTTCCGGCCGGTCAGTTTCTCGGCCAGATCGCGCGGTACGGAAACCGGCATGGCGAGGATTTGTTGTCCGTAGGTCTTGCCCATGTTGTCCAGGTGCAAAGATGACGTGCCGCCGCCGCCGAGGCAATCGGTCATCAGGAAATTGAAGGCGTCGAAGCCCGGCAGGTCAAAGCGGGTGACGTCGCCTTCCACCGTGTGATTGAACCATTCGCGAACCCGTTCCGCGGTGACACCCAGGCGGATCCATTCCAGATACTCGGGTGCGCGCGCCATGATCCCGACGTTCGCGCTATTTCCCTTGTCACCGCTGCGTGCCACGGCCAAGGCGATCAGCGGGACATCCCCGGTATCGCCGCCGGTCTCGGCCGGTTCGTCCATGTCAATCGGTTCAGCGGCCAACTCTGCCGATGATGCCGGAACGAAGGGGGTGACCGAAATCTCCCGCCCGTCCACGTGAACAATCTGTTGCACCCGCGTCTTGTCGACGAGAAATGCGAACTGCGCCACCACCGGCGTGATCTTCGGCCGACCGGCCGCGCCGGCGCTGCAGCGGCCCGTGGTCATGGACAGCGCGACACCCGTGGTTTCCTTGGAGAAGAGTTCCAGCGCGGCGCGCTCGTCATGACGCACATCCAGGCGCACGGTTATTTCGCGGGTATCTGAGGCTTCGGCGCGGGCGTTACCGCCCCACAGCGCCTCGGCGCCGACCAGATGCAGGGCCGTATCGCGGTAGTCACCCAGGTTGCGTTCCTTGAACAAGCGCCGGGTCCGCTTGAGCAACGACTTGGCAAAGGCCTCGCCTTTCTCCTTGACCTCGAAACCGGTGATGATGGTGGCCGCCGTGGCCCGGAAACCGTCGCGGTAGGTCGATGAGACCTTGTAAGAGGCCGTCGGTGGCCGGCCGCGCACACCGCTGATGTCCAGGCGGTCCGGCCCGCTTTCGTCCAGCACGGCACCGCTGAAATCGCAGATTGCGTCGGGCACGATATAGGCCCGCGGGTCGCCGATTTCATAGAGGATCTGCTCGCCCACGGAGAGCCTGGACACCATGCCGCCCGTGTTCGCCGGCTTGCAGATGGTGAAGGTGCCATCTGACCGGCATTCGGCAATGGGGTAGCCCATATCATCCCAGCCGTCGGCGACGTCGCGCCAATCGGTGAAATTGCCGCCCGTCGTCTGGGCGCCGCATTCGATGATGTGGCCGGCCAGTGTCCCCGACGCCAATTTGTCGTAATCCTGAGGTTGCCAGCCGAATTCGTGGATGAGCGGGCCGAGGGTCACGGCGCTGTCAACACACCGCCCGGTGATCACCACGTCGGCGCCGGCATCCAGGGCGGCGGCGATGGGGAAGGCGCCCAAGTACGCGTTGGCGCTGATCAGGTCATCGGGCATCGGCGCGCCGGAAAACATCTCGGTGACGCCGTCGCTGCTCAATTCATCGATCTGGTCCAGCACGTCATCGCCGTCGACAGTGCCGACCTTCAATTTGACGCCAGCGTCTTCAGCAACTTGCGCCAGGGCCTGGGCGCAGGCCTGGACGTTGACGCCGCCGGCATTGGCGACAACCCGGATGCCGCGATCCTTGATCTCGCGGATCAGCGGCTTCATCACCAGAGTGACGAAGTCTTTGGCGTAACCGGCGTCGGGGTCCTTGGCCTTGGCGCGTACCAGGATCGACATGGTGACTTCGGCCAGATAGTCGAAGACCAGATAGTCGACATCGCCCTGCATCACCAACTGCTTCGGTGCTTCCTGGGAATCTCCCCAGTATCCCGACGCGCCGCCGATACGGACGGAATTCTTGGCTGGCTCAGCCATCAATGTCCTCCTGCCAGGCGGGCTTGCGCTTCTCGGCAAACGCCGTCTGGCCTTCCTTGCCTTCGTTGCCACGGTTCAATTCGGCGAACTTGGCGGCGGAATAGCGAACCATGTCCCCGGCATCCATGGTGCCGACCTTCAGCATGATGTCCTTGGTCGCCGCGTTGGCCTGGGGGCCACAGTGCAAGACCTGGCGAACCACGGAATCCAAGGTCTCATCCGCCTCATTGTCTTCGCAGAGGTATTGGGCGATGCCATATTCGAAAGCCTTGGCGCCGTCGAAGCGCTCACCGGTAAGCGCCAGCTGGCGGGCGCGGGTCAGACCGATGCGCTTGACCACGTAAGGGGCGATCTGCGCTGGCGCGACGCCCAGCGTCGTTTCCGGCATACCCATGCGGGTGCTGCGCGTCACAATGGTGATGTCGGCCAGACACGCAAAGCCCATGCCGCCGCCGAAGGCGGATCCCTCGACCATGGCGATGGTGGTCTGCGGCAGATTTTCGAACCGCAGAAAGCCCAGGCCGGCGCGAGTATTGCGGGCTTCGATCGGGTCTTCGCCGTCGTTAGTGTCCACGTCGGCCAGGGTCTTGCGTTCCTTGATGTCACCGCCGGCCGTGAAGTGACCGCCGGCGCCGCGGATCACCGCGACCCGCACGTCTGATGCGCTCTCCAGCCAGGCAACCACGGACGAGAACTCGTCGCCCATTTGCATATTCATGGCGTTTCGCCGCTCGGGGCGGTTAAAGACAATGTCCAGACGGCCGCCTTGCCGCGTGAGCAGGAGAAATTCGCATTTGGGAAGATTGGCCATGATGTCCTCAGGTCGGGGGCGGGCTCAGCCGACGCCCATCTGGTGTTTGAACATGTCCTTGAAGCGTTCGATCTGCGGATTGACCGCCGCGTCAGGTAGGGAAATCATTTTCGACAGGGCCAGGCCCCGGGTCATCACCTGCAGCGCCGTCCGCCAGCCGATGATCTCGTCGCGGTTGAGGCCGCTGTCGGCAAACAGGTCGGCCCACAAATCGGCGCGGCCCCGTTCGATTTCGTCCAAGGTCTCACGCACCGCGGCGCGCAGTTCCGGATCCAGCCGGCCCTGCACGGCGATCTCCGTAAAGGCCATGTAAGTGGGGCTGATGTAGCCCTGCCAATAGGTGTCGATGACGTGGTCGATACGGGATTCAAGATCAAGTTTGCGGGCCGCTTCCACGTCCAGCATGCCGCCCATTCGGGCGGCGATTTCCACCACCGTTTCCTTCAAAAGTTCCTTCGGCGTGGCGAAATGGTATTGGATGGCGCCGCGGGTCAGGCCGGCGCGTTTCGCCACTTCCGCCGTGGTCATGTTGGCGGCGCCGCGTTCCTGGAGAATGTCGATGGTCGCGGCGATGAGTTTCGTGCGCGTCTCCGTGCGCCGCTCTTCCTGGGTGCGGCGTTGGCGGGCCGGCGCGGAACGCGGGCCCGATCCCTTCTCCGTCGACGGAGCGCCACCCTTTGGTTTTGCAATAACGGCCATTTTTAGACTCTCATTGAAACTTGCATTCATGAATGATAGTAAGTGAAGCAAGAGATTTCAATCGTTCGTTTTCGACGGACCGGTGAGGTCGCCGGACTTGGGAGGAACCGTCATGCTGTTGACCCACGAACACAATGCACTGGTGCACAGTCTCGAGCAGTTTATCGAGGCCGAAGTGAACCCCTACGTGGATGATTGGGAGGAAGCGGAAATTTTTCCGGCCCATGAGCTGTTCAAGAAGATGGGCGACATGGGGTTCCTGGGGATCGGCAAGCCGGAGGAATACGGCGGCGGCGGTCTTGATTATTCCTATGAGGCCGTCGCTTGCGAAACCCTGGGCGCCATCAACTGCGGCGCCGTCGCCATGGCGACGGGCGTGCAGACCTCCATGGCGACGCCGGCCCTGGCCAAGTATGGATCGGATGAGCTGCGCCGCGACTATCTGGTGCCGGCCATTGCCGGCGATCAGGTCGCCTGCATCGGCGTGACGGAAGCCGGTGCCGGGTCCGACGTGGCCAGCCTGCAGACCACGGCCCGCAAGGACGGCGATGACTATGTGATCAATGGCGCCAAGATGTTCATCACCAACGGCATCCAGGCCGACTGGATGTGCTGTCTGGCGAACACCGGTGACGGTGCCGTCCACAAGAACAAGTCCCTGATCATAATCCCCTTGGACAGCCCCGGCATCGAACGCCACAAGATGCGCAAGATCGGCATGATGGCTTCCGATACGGCGCAAATATTTTTTGACGACGTGCGGGTGCCGCAAAGCAACCGCATCGGCGAGGAAAACCGGGGCTTCATGTATCAGATGGAGCAGTTCCAGGAAGAACGCATGTACGGCGCGCTGCGCGGCATTCGGGTTCTGGAAGAAGCAATTGGCGAGACCATCGCCTATACCCGGGGCCGCCAGGCCTTCGGCCAGTCGATCCTGGACAACCAGGTCGTCCACTACCGCATCGCCGAAATGCAGACGGAGGTCGAGGCGCTTCGGGCGCTCACCTACAAGGCTGTCGAGCTTTACGTCGCCGGCGAGGACGTGACCAAGCTGGCCTCCATGGCGAAGCTGAAGGTCGGGCGCCTTTTGCGCGAAGTCATTGACGGCTGCCTGCAATATTGGGGCGGACACGGATATGTTTGGGAATCGCCGATTTCGCGGAAGTTTCGGGATTACCGCGTGTCGTCCATCGGCGGCGGCGCCGACGAGGTGATGCTTAGAATCATCTCGAAACTCATGGACATTGCGCCGAACTAAGCGGAGGCCGCCGGTATGGATTTGCGAGACCGCGAAGAGCATCGGATTTTCCGCGCCGAAGTGCAGGACTTCGTCGCCGAATGCGCACCCCGGGCGCCGAAGGAGCGCATGTTCTCCTACCGGATCGAGCCGAAGAAGTTCGCCGACGACGTCAAGGCCTGGCAACGCCTGTTGGTCGAGCGCGGTTACGCCTGCCGGGAGGTGCCGAAAGAATACGGCGGCTTCGGCGCCGAGTCCGACCATTTGAAATCGCGGATCATCGCCGAGGAATTCTTCGCCGCCGACCTGCCCCAGGGGCTGATGAACCAGGGCATCTCCATGTTCGTGCCGACCCTGCTGGCGGAAGGCACGGAAGAGCAGAAGAAAACCTGGATCGAACCGACCATTAAGGGCGACCTGATCTGGTGCCAGGGTTACTCCGAGCCCGGCGCGGGGTCCGACCTGGCCAGCCTGAAAACCCGGGGCGACGAGGACGGCGCCGATTTCCTGATCAACGGCCAGAAGATCTGGACGTCTTGGGCGCATGTGGCCGACATGATCTTCTGTCTGGTCCGCACGGAACCGGATGCACCCAAGCACAAGGGCATCAGCTACATCATCTTTCCCATGAATACGCCTGGCATCGACATCCGCCCGTTGCAGACCATGACCGGGCACCCGTCCTTCAATGAGGTGTTCTTCACCGATGTCCGCGTGCCGCAAGCCAACGTCGTCGGCGGGCGCGGCAATGGCTGGGCCGTGGCCAACAATACGCTGGTTCATGAGCGCGGTTTCCTGGCCAACGCCAATCTTTCCCAGGAACGCCTGAACCGCATCGAGAAGCTTTTGCTGGACGAGACGGTGGATGGCCGGCGCCTCATGGAAGACCGCGCCTTCAGCGACCGGTATTTCCGCCTCAAGGCGCGTGTCCACGCCATGCACCTGCATGAGATGCGCCTGGCCTCGATGATGCAGAAGGGTGAGAAGCCGGGCCTCGCCGGGATGGTCTGCAAATGGATCGGCTGCGAGCTGAATTTCGAATTGGACACGCTGGCCATCGACGCCTTCGGTGAGATGGGCGTGATGTTCGACGGCATTCCTGACATCACGCTCGACGGGGTGTGGCAACAGCTTTCCATGTACGACCTGGGTCTGATCATCGGCGGCGGCACGGCGCAAATTCAGAAGAATATCATCGCCGAGCGCGGCCTCGGCATGCCGCGCGAACCGAAGCCGGCAGCGGGGTAGAGTGTCATGGATTTCTCCCTTTCCGACGAACAGGTGATGATCCAGGACAGTTTTCGTGGCCTGCTGTCGCGGGACGTGAGTCTGGATTTGATCCGCGACGTGGTGGCGGCGGGAACCGCCTGCGATGCGAACCTGTGGTCGGCGCTTACCGAACTGGGCATGCCCGGTCTGCTGATCACTGAGGATTTCGGCGGCGCCGGCCTGGGCTTGTTGGAGGCCACGGTCGCCGCCGAAGAATTGGCTCGGGCCATGGCGCCGGTTCCTTTCGTCGGCAGCGCCGTGCTGGCACCGCTGGCGCTGGCACATGGCGAAAACGATGAACTGAAATCGGCCTGGCTGCCGCGACTGGCGGCGGGCGAGGTGCGCCTTGGTGCGGCAATCACCGAAGCTGCGTCAGGCGCCCGCAAGGGGACCGGTGTCACCGCCGACGGTGGCGCCTTGAGCGGGCAGGCCCGGTTTGTGCTGGACGGTGGCGGGGCCGCGGCGTTTCTTGTCGGTGATCAGTCGGGCGGGCTGCATCTGGTGGAAGCCGGCGCGGTGGGGTTGGAGAGCACCCTTTTCCCGACGATCGACGGCACCCGCTCGGTTATCGATATCCAGCTGGAGAAGACGCCGGCGCAGTTGGTGGCGGGTGGTAACAGCGGCGTCCGGCAGCGGCTTATCGACGCCGGACGGATCATCCTGGCCGCCGAGACCCTGGGAGCCGGCGCCGAAATGCTGCGCCGGGCCGTCGACTACGCCGGTGAGCGCAAACAGTTCGAACGCGTCATCGGGTCCTTTCAGGCGGTCAAGCACATGTGCGCGGAAATGGCCGCCGAACTGGAACTCTGCCGGGGCCTGGTGTGGCACGCCGCTTACGCCTTTGATCACCTGCCCGATGAGGTGACGGAAGCGGCGGCCATGACGAAATCCCATGTCGACGATGTCGGCCGCTTCGTCGCCCGCACGGCAACGGAGGTCCACGGCGGGATGGGATTCACGGACCTCATGGGATTGCACTATTGGTTCAAGCGGATCGGCTTCAACCGGGCGGCCCTGGGTACACCGGACCGCCTGCGCGGCGAAATGGCGATGCGCCTGCTGACCGGTTAGGCCCAGCTCCTCATATTATACCAAGTTGCACTAATAATGACCCATAGAGACGGTTTTCCAGGGTTTTC
>CAZQPC010000116.1:0-13655 GCA_964595005.1 uncultured Magnetovibrio sp. | reverse complement strand
TGTCGAAATAGACGTCGGCGCCGTCCGGGCAGGCCTCAGCCACGGCGGCGCTCAGATCGCTCGTGTTTTTGTAGTCGATGGCCGCGCCATAGCCGAACTCGTCCAGGCACTGCGCGACCTTCTCCGGCCCGCCGGTGATTCCCACAGTCCGACAGCCCTTGATCCTGGCGATCTGGCCGACGCAGGAGCCGACCGAGCCGGCGGCGGTGGAAACCACCACCGTCTCCCCTTCCTTCGGCTCACCCTGGTACAGCAGACCGCAATAGGCGGTGATGCCGTTGAGACCGAGAATGCCCAGCGCATAGGACGGCGACTGATCGATCCCGGTCATCCGGGTCATGACATTGCCGCCGGCGCTGACCGCAAAGCGCTGCCAGCCGAACAGCCCCGACACGATCTCACCGACGGTGAAATCCGGATGATTCGATTCGATCACCTCGCCGACCGCCAAGGCCCGCATGACGTCACCCACAGGCACTGGTGGCGAATAATTCGGCGCATCATTGACCCAGCCGCGCATCGCCGGATCGACGGACAGAAACTTGTTTTCGATCAGGAACTCGCCGTCGCCCGGTTCCGGCGCCGGCGCCGTATCGAGGCTGAAAAATTCCGGCCCCGGCACGCCCTTCGGCCGGGCGTTGAGGACGACGCGGCGGTTTTCAAGTTTGCTCATGGGATAGATCCGTTCGGTGTAAAAACAATTTTGCCGTCGCGGCTTTCGCGCCCGGCATGTTCCAGGGCATCCGCCACCTGATCCAAGGTGTAGGTCGCTTCCACCGGCGAATGCAGGACGCCATCGATGAACAGCTGGGCAACTTCCGCGTAGGTTTTCTCAATGTCCTCCCTGGGGCCGGCGAACAAGTTCTTCACCAGCCAGAAGCCAACCAGGGAAATCTGATGCACGATGGTGTGCGACGGCGTCAACATGCACGGATCACCGGACAGGAACCCGTAATTCACCACCGTGCCGCCGTCGCTCAGGCAATCCGCCATGTGCATGCACGACGCGCCGCCGACCGCATCGATGGCCAGGGGCAGCCGCCCATCACCGATTTCGGCCCGAACCCGTTCGCCCAGATCATCGCCTTCCAGGACCACCAAATCGGCGCCGATGGCCATCAGCGGCTCAACCAGAGTCCGGCGCCGCACCACGTTGACGGTCTTGATGCCTTGCGATTTGGCGAGGCGGATCAAATGCTGGCCGACGGCTGAATTTGCCGCGTTCTGGATCACCCAGTCGCCCGGGTTCAGGTCTTCATAGTCGCGCAGCATCAGCAGGGCCGACGGCGGGTTGGCCTTGATCTGGGCGGCCTGCAAAATGTCCAAGCCCTCGGGCAGCTTCACCGCCTGGCCGACGGGTACGGTCTGGCGCTCGACCCAATTGTCGCGGCTGAGCAACATGGCCCGGTCGCCGACGGTGAAATCGGTCACGCCTTCACCCACGGCCGTGACGCGGCCCGCACCTTCCACACCCTGGCGGGCCGGCGGCGTGGGGCCCGGGTAGCGGCCTTCGAAAATCAACAGGTCGGCCGGATTGATGGCGGCCGCCTCCACGGAAACCATGACCTCGCCGGGACCCGGCTCCGGCGCGTCATCGATCTCAACGCAGTGGCACACCTCATGCGGTGCGCCGTACTCGGCAAATTCGATGGCTTTCATGTCGTCTCCTCTGCGTGATGTTCCGGACGGACAAGAAACAACGCCAGGACCGCGCAGGCAACAGGCAACACCGCCAACAAGTGCAGGGCGTCCGTGTAGGTGCCGAAGTGATCGAAGGCGATGCCCAAAGGCAGCGGCCCCAGCGACGCGCCGACAATGCCCGTTGCCTGGCCAACCCCTTGGATCGAGCCCAAGTGCTTGCGCCCGAAATAATAGGCCCATAGGAAACCGAACAGGGTCATGTTGGCGCCGGTCAGAACGCCGAAAACCAGCGCGTAGACGATGGCGCCGGCGGTATCCTCGACAAAGGTGATGCCGACCAGACAGACGGCCAGCAAGATCAGGGTCTTGGAGAAGATAAACTTCGGATTGGTGCGGTCGAGCGCCCGGCCGATGGCCGGCATGGTGAACGCCATGATCAGGGCTGAGACGGCGAACATGTTGGCCGCCAGGCCCGGCGGCAGGCCCTGGCGATCAAAGATCGAGACCTGATAGAAAAACAGCGTCGTGATCAGCATGGCCGTGGTGAACAATCCAGCGCCGACAAACCAGAAGGCCGGCGTCCGCAAGGCCCGGCGCAACGTGAGACCGGTGAGCATGGTATCCGCCGTCTTGGCGCCTTCGCCGCCCGCCGCCGGCGCCCGGGCGCCGTCGGGCCGCAAGCCCATGATCTCGGGTTTCGAATAGGTGAAGAACCACAGAAGCGGCACCATCATCACCCAGGTCATGACGCCTAACCACATCCAGGCTTGGCGCCAGCCCACCTGATCGATCAACCATTGGCCGAGCGCCGGATGGATCGCCATGGAGGCGGAAAAACCCAGCATCAGGATACTCATGGCGAAACCGCGCTTGGCGCTGAACCATTGGGCGACCAGATTTGTCGCCCCCAACATCATGGAGCCCTGGCCGAAGAACCGCAGCCCCATGAAACCCAACGATAGGGTGATCACCCCGGCCGCCGCGCCGAACCCCATGCAGGCGAAGCCCAGCAGGATGGCAACCACCACCATCACCTTGCGGGCACCATAGCGGTCGACAAAATATCCCATTCGGGTCAGCCCGAAGGCGGCGATCAGGGTGGCGAAAGCGTAGGCCGACGCAATGGAGGTGGTCGAAATGCCCAGGTCTTCGGCGATCAGGTCGACGAAGATGGAAAAGGTGTGGGATTGCCCGGGTCCGCTGGCAAACATGGCCAAGGTGGCCACCGCCAAGATCATCCAGCCATAAAAGAAACGGGCCTGAATTTTCCCGAAAATGAGGTCACGGGCGTGTTTCACGGTGACTCCAATCTGACATTGGGTCCGGCCATGGAAACGAGAGGTCGCCGGAAGCTGATTTCTGTAGCGGCATTGTAGTTGGCGAAAGCAAGGTTGCAATCGTATGCGTAACCGGGGAAGGTCCGGAACGTTTCAATCGGGGGAAACCACCATGAAAACCATCTTGATGACGGGCGCCGCCGGCGGTGTCGGCACGTTTCTACGCCCCGAACTGCGCGGCCATTACGCCTTACGGCTTTCCGACGTCCGGCAAATCACCGATCTCAGCGACAACGAGACCTTCGTGCCCTGTGATCTGGCCGACCTGGAGGGCCTGGCCGGGGCGGCCGAGGGCGTCGACGGGATCATCCATCTTGGTGGCAATCCGGCCGAGGACACCTGGGAGGCCATTCACGCCGCCAATATCGTTGGCTGCCGCAACCTCTTTGAGGCAGCGCGCCTGGCCGGCGTCAAACGGGTGATTTTCGCGTCGTCCAATCATGCCGTCGGATTCTACCGGCGAGATCAGACCATCGGCGTCGACGTGGCGCCACGCCCCGACAGCCGCTACGGCGTCTCCAAGGCCTTCGGCGAGGCCATTGGGGCGCTCTATTCGGACAAGTATGGTCTTGAAGTCATGGCGATTCGCATCGGTAACGTCGACCGCGCGCCCATTGACGTACGCCGCCTAGCCATCTGGGTCAGCCCCCGGGATCTGGCGCAGTTGGTCGCTATCGGGCTTGAGCATCCGGATATTCACTTCGACATCGTCTACGGCATGTCCGACAACGCACGAGCCTGGTGGGACAACGCCAACGCGACGCGCCTGGGCTACAATCCTGAAGATAAATCGGAAGATTATGCCGCGGACATCCTGAAAGCCGGCGACCGGGATTCCGACGACGACGCAGCGGAAACCTACCAAGGCGGGGCCTTTGTTTCCCTGGAGGACGGCGGCCGCCCAGAGCCGGATCTGCCCTAGGCGGAACTGGTCAGGACTATCGTTTCGAACTGGCGGAAGCCATGATGGTTTTTGACGCAAACCGAGCGGCAATAAATATTCGCAAATCCGCTTCATCGTCGCCCGTGACGGACATCAACGTCGGCCCCTGCCCACCCTCAATTCGATGAGGGCGGGCATGGGTACCGACCGTTAAGCGGCCTTGATGTCGTTGAGGAACTGTTCCACGTGATGTTTCAAGTCGTTCGATTGTGAGTTCAGCAACCCCGCCGCATCCAAAACTTCCTTGGATTTTTCACCGGTCTCGTGGGTCGCCTGGTTGACCCCGACGATGTTGCTCGAAACCTCATGGGTTCCCGTCGCCGCCTGTTCGACGTTTCGGGCGATTTCCTGGGTGGCGGCACCCTGTTCCTCGATCGCCGCTGCGATCGACGCCGAGATTTCGCTGACTTGATTGACGACATCTCCGATGCCTTGGATCGCCGTAACGGTTTCCTGGGTGGCGCTTTGGATATCGGAGATTTGGCCGCCGATTTCGTCAGTCGCCTTGGCTGTTTGGTTCGCCAGGTTTTTGACTTCGCTGGCAACGACGGCAAATCCCTTGCCGGCGTCCCCGGCCCGCGCCGCTTCAATCGTAGCGTTGAGCGCAAGCAGATTGGTTTGCTCGGCGATATCCGTGATCAGATTGAGCACATCACCAATCTTTTGCGCGGATTCGGCCAATCCCTTAACCTTCTCCGAGGCGATTGATGTTTCCGAGACCGCACTGCTGGAAATACCGCTTGCCTTATCAACCTGTTGCCCGATTTCCTTGATCGTTACCGACAATTCTTCTGCGGCGGTGGCGACAGTTTGAACATTTGACGAGGCTTGTTCGGAAGCCGCGGCGACCGAGCTGCATTTTTCTCCGGCGTCATTGGCGGCATTCGACATGGTCGTTGCCGTTGTCTCCATTTGCGATGAGGCGGCACCGACCGAGCCGATAATTTCGGAGATGCCCTTGTCAAATTCCGCGGTCTTTTCGGTAATGAATTCCGCGCGTTTTTCCTTCTCTTCGCGGTCCTTGGCCTGTTGCGCTTCCATATCCCGGTTCGCAATGAGTTTGTCTCGGAAGTTGCCAAGGGCCTGCGAGATGCGACCGATGGAATTGGTCCGTTCCATGACGACAATCTCGACATCCAGATTGCCGTTCGCCAATTCGGTCATCGCATTGACGGCCTCGGTCAGCGGGCCGGAAATGGCACGACCGAACCAGATACCGATCACGGCACTGGCGGCGCCAACCGTTACCACCAATATCATGATCCAGTTGCGCAATTGCGCGACCGGTTGCAATACCTCGGCTTCATCGATCTCGGCCAACACCGCCCAGCGTGTGCCGTGAAAATTAATCGGTTCGTAGGCCGAGTAAACCGGAATCCCACGATAATCAGGCACGACGTCATATCCGGTTTTGCCGCTGAGTGCTTGCTTGACGGTCTCCGTTTCGACCTTAGTTTTGAGGATCGTACTGTCTTTACTGAACCGCGAATCGCTGCGCATGAGGAAATCCGAGCCGACGATATAGGTTTCGCCGCTTTCACCCATGCCGGCCTTCTGCTGCATGACGTTGTTCAATCTGGCTATTGGCATCTGAAAGGCGAGGACCCCCAGAAATGACCCGTCGGGATCCAACACGGGAGAGGCGATGAAACTCGCCGCCGCGCCGTGACTTGGCGCATAGGGGGCGAAGTCGTCATAAACGATGAAATTCTGCTTCTTATTGTCGCGGGCCGCTTGGAACACCTTGCCAAGGCCCGTGGCCTTGTATTTGCCGGACGACAAATTCGTCGCGTAATCGAGTTCCTTGAACACCGTGTAGACAAGGTTACCTTGCGGATCGAACAGGAAAATATCGTAGTAGTCCCGTTCCCTTAAAAACGTCCGGACGCTTGGGTGGAATTGACCGTGCATACGGCTGTAGAGTGAACCGTCGTTAGCGGCGTCCAAATTTTCCTTCTTACCGGTGGGATGGGGGTTGTCCGCGATATAGAGCCGTTGCAGTTTCTTCCCGGCATCGGGACCCATGGCTTCCCAACCTGATTTGAACGATTTCAGCATATGGCGCGTGTTCACGTTCGCGGCCATTGAGCGAAGGTCTTGATCAATGGATTTCAGATAATCTCCGAGTGCATTTTTGCGTGACGCCGCCAATGCTTCAAGTTTTTCTGTCTCCGCGGACTCCAATGACGCACGCGACATCAAATAACCGGTTCCGCCCGTTACCAGGGCGGCAACAACGGCAAGCAGCGCTGTAACGGATCCGATTGATTTGCGAAGAGAAAATTTTGCGATGTTCATTTCAGTACCCTCATTTCCTAAGAACGCATGCAACTGCACGCTGGCGCCGATGGTGCAAAGACCGGCCTATCACTTGTCCTGATCGAATTGATATTCAGTTCTACACATTTCGAGAACTCACCCCATTTACCCTCAACTGATCGATTCCCACGTGTTGGAGGTATCTCTCACAGACTAGTTATTAAGACATATATTTATATATATCAAATGATTTAATATATGTGTTTCGAAATATTTCAAAATTCGACTCAATTCCGGCCTCTATCGGGCTAAGTCGAAACGATGTTCATTTCGACAGAATCTATGGCATGCCCGACAGAAACGCGTGCCTGATGGGATGATGGGGCGGCAGGAACCTACCAGAACGGCGCCTTCGCCTCCCTGGAAGACGGCGACCGTCCGGGGCCGGATTTGCATTGAGCGAAGACACGTGCTTGATATTTTGGTTCGGCGGATGCTGCCGGCTGGTATTGTCCCGACACTCTTTGGGTTATCATCGCCAATGAGGAGAATGAAATGCAGTTCGAGGGATCGTGCCACTGTGGTGCGGTGAAATTCACCGTCGAGTCTCCACACCCCTACCCATTCAACCTTTGTTATTGTTCCATCTGCCGCAAGACGGCCGGGTCCGGCGGATATGCGATCAATCTAAGCGCCATATTCAAAACCCTGGAAGTTGTGGGCGAAGAGAACATCCGGACCTACCGAGCGAAAATTACCGATCGGACCGGCCAGGTGGCCGAGAGTGAGGCGGAGCGCAAGTTCTGCGGTACCTGCGGCAGCGCGCTCTGGCTGTGGGATTCCCGATGGCCGGATCTCGTGCATCCGCATGCCTCTATCATTGATACGGAGTTGCCCATTCCGCCTGAGCGCACGCACCTCATGTTGGCCAGCAAGGTGGGCTGGGTGCAGCCCTGCCTCGCCGCCCAGGATAAATCCTTTGATGAATATCCCGACGAGAGCATCGCCGAATGGCATGCTCGATTGGACTTGATTTAATTTGCGGTTCCAATTGACGATCGAATTTGGCAGGTCATGAAGGCCATTGACCGCATGGCCCGGAATACAATCTACGAAACCAGCGTTCTATCCGGCGGGAAACAGGCAGTCGCGATCGTACCTTCGCCGAGCGTGCTTTGCAGCGTTATGTCGCCACCATGCAGCTTCATGAGATTTTGGCAGAGGTGAAGCTCCAACCCTGTACCCTCTTGCGATCTGGCGATGTTGCTGTCGGCTTGCTGAAACGGTTTCATCGCCTTCTCGATGTCCGATTTCGACATTCCGACGCCGCCATCGGCCACGGTGACGCTTATGGCACCGTCGCCACACGTGGCGGAGATCGTAATCGTGCCCTCCGGCGGGGTGAACTTGACGGCATTTGAAAGGAGATTGTTCAGAATTTGGATGATCGAGCGCGCGTCACCACGCAGCAGGGGAAGATTGGGCTCCAGGTCCGTGTCGAGGCGCAGGCCTCCCGCCTTGACCAGCGTCGATACCATATTGGCGGAAGTCTTGATGATCGATGGGACATCCAAGGTGTCTTCGCTCAGTTCGTATTGTCCGGCCTCAATCTTGGAGATATCGAGAATATCGTTGATGAGGCTGACCAAGAGATTGCCGCTGTTGCGAATTTCCTTGGCATAATCCTCATAACGGGCGTCGCCGAGTGGTCCGAATATGTTTTTCTCCATCATTTCAGTGAAGCCGATGATGGCGTTCAGAGGGGTCCGCAGATCATGGCTCATGTTGGCAAGAAACTCGGATTTCGATTGATTGGCCTTCACCGCTTCGGATTTTGCATCATAGGCGTCAACCTCGGCCTGCTTGCGCTCGGTGATGTCCACGGATGACGCAATGACATATTGAACGTTGCCCGCGTCGTTGCAGACAGGAACGAAGGTCGTGTGTAGCCACACCTCATCGCCTTCCGAGCTCACAAGCGGGCATTCGACGCTGGACGTTTCACCCGCCTTGGCGCGTTCCAAGTGTTCGGTCAAAGGCGCGCGCAACGGCTCATCATAAAAATCGGGCGGATAGACGCTGCCGTAATGGGTCCGCACGTCAGGGATTTTAAGCATCTTCACACCGGCGGCGCTCATATAGACCAGCCGCGAATCAAGATCGATGATCTTGTTGCAGACCGGCGATCCCTCAAGCAGGGCACGGTTTGTCATCTCTGATTCACGTAACTGCGCTTCCTTGTGGTCGCGTTCGATCGCCAATCCGGCAAGATCCGCCTGTGACTGAAGAAGCCGCAATTCGTCATCCGAGGGTTGGCGAACCTGATCGAAATACATGGAAAATTTGCCCAGAACCTCATTGCTTCTTGAATGAATGGATTGCGACCAGCAGGCGCGGAAACCGGCATCCTTGGCGAGTTGACGATAAGATTGCCAGTTGGGATGAGCGTCGACATCTTCCACGATCACTTGATCGCCGGTGAATGGCGAGACCGCACCGTTCCCCAAGTGAAGCCCGTCAACAGCATCCTTGAAAGTATTCGGAAAACTCGGCGCAACCGTCAAATCAACACTATTCGTCTGTTCGTCGATGCGCAGGACGCTGCATCGCATCCCGGAACCCGTCCCCTCGGTTACGCGGCATAGAAGGTCCAGGGTCTCGGACAGAATGCCGCCCTCAACGATGTGTTCAAGCACCCGGACACGGGCTTCAAGATAGGTTTCTGGCTGGTTCAACATTCCACCCCTCACGGCTTCTCGAGCCTTATAGATTCGCGAGTTGAAAGCAATCGCAAGCTGAGATCGCCCCCGTGGAACTCAGACCAATCGCATACCATTAAATACCAAGCGACATATGCCGAACAATCGCTTTCTCCATGCTGAAGACGGGCTGCGCCCTCCTCCACTCACCGCCCGTGGCACTGTCAGTCGGGATCGGCAGTGAATTCCGCCAGCACGTTGCGATCTATTTCGATCCCCAATCCGGGGCCGTCCGGCACTTGGACGGTTCCGCCCTGTTGCACGATCTCTTCCGTGGCGATGGCCAGCCGATAGGCATGTTCCGTCTGATCGAACTCCAGCCAGGGCGGCCGGTTCCTATGGCTCATGGGCGCCGGCGGCAATGTCGCGAGCACATGCAAAGACGCAGCAATGGCGACGGCGGTGCCCCAGACGTGCGGCTGCATGCGCACCCCGTCAGTCTCGGCCAGGGCAACGATTTTGCGCATTTCCGTGATGCCGCCGCAGGCGCAAACGTCGGGCTGCAGGATATCGACGGTCCCGGTCCGGATGGCGTCGGTGAAGGCCTTACGCCCATGCCAAGTCTCGCCGCCGGCAACGGGGATCGGCTGGCGGGCTCGGACCTGCCCATAGGCGGCCAGTAATTCGGGCTGCACGGGCTCTTCGAACCAATCGATATCCAAGTGCGCCACCTTGTTGCCCAGCTGGATGGCCTCGATGGCGTCATATCCGTGGTTGGCGTCGACCATCAACACCGTGTCGGAGCCGATGGCGTCTCTGACGGCGGCAATCAGGTTCGCGTCCTCGCGCACATCATAGCCGATCTTGATCTTTACCGCCTTGAATCCTTCGGACACATAACGCGCCGCCTCAGCCGTCACCCAGGCATGATGATCTTGACCGACCGGGCGGAAACCGCCGGTGGCGTAAGCCGGCACTTCGGTGCGGTAGGCGCCGCCCGCCAAGCGGTGCACAGGCATGCCGAAATGCTTGCCGGCGATGTCCCAAAGCGCGATGTCGATGCCGCTCTGTGCCGTCATGGTGATGCCGTGCTGACCCTGGTCGCGAAACTCATTGTAGAGCCTCGACCAGATGGGTTCGATGTCCAGCGGATCGCGGCCAATGATCACCGGTGCCATGGCGGCGACCAGAGCCGCATTGGGCTTCGCCGGGCCCAGGCATTCGCCCCAGCCGACCGTGCCATCATCGCAGATAATTTCCACCAAACACGCCCAGCGGCCGTGGAAGGTGGAAAAGGACGATTGGAACGGCTGCTCCACATCACAATGAAGGACATGCGCTTTAAGGCGTTCGATCTTCATGATGCGAGGTTCCTACCCTGAATGGCGCCCATAGCATTACCTATTGGCGTCGCATTTCAAGGCGTAATGATGTACGGGTATGCCATGGTCCTCAACTTGAACCGACTGAACCCCCATTTCGGCGCCGAGATCACCGGCCTCGATCTGGCGGACGGATTTTCCGATGAGACCTTTGGTCCTATCAGCCAGGCCTTTATCGATTTTGGCCTGGTCGTCATTCGCGATCACGAGCTCTCGATGCCTGATCAAGTCGACCTGGGCCGCCGCTTCGGCGAGGTGCAGATCCATGTGATGGACCAGTACCAGCGCGACGATTACCCGGAGATCTATTTCCTGACCAACCTGGACGATGACGGCAATCCCTCCGGCGCCCACCCGGACCAGGGGACATTGTACTGGCACACGGACGGGTCCTGGCGCGACCGCACGGGCCAAGCGACCATCATGGTCGCCGACGAGGTGCCGGCCGTCGGCGGCGAAACCCATTTTTGCTGTATGGAAGCCGCCTATAACGCCTTGGACGAGGCAACCAAACGGCAGATCTCAAGCCTGCGGTCTGTGCATAGCCTGGATTTCTCCAGAAACCGGCGCCATGCCCACGATCCGTTGACCGAGGCGCAAAAGTCGGCGATCCCACCTGTCGCCCAGCCGGTGACGCGGATCCATCCGCTAACGGGTCGCAAGAGCCTCTTTCTGGGCGACCATGCGGAATACATCGAAGGCATGGACTACGCGGATGGCCGCCGGTTCATTGATGAGTTGAACGATCGCGCCGTCCGGCCTGAGTTCGTCTATGCCCACACATACCGGACCGGCGACGTGGTGATCTGGGACAACCGCCGCCTTTTGCACAAATCGACGCCTTACGACACGGCCACCGAGCGGCGCGTCATGCGCCGCACCACCGTGCTGGGCGACGTTCCCGCCTAATCCCTCAGCCCAGCCGGGCGATGGCATCCGCCGGCAAGGGTCCGGCCTCAGCCGCACCCAGCACTTCCTCAAGATGGCTCAACTGGGCCAATCCGACGACCGTGCAATCCAGCGTCGGCTCGGCAAGATTGTAGCGCAACGCCGTTTGCGCCCGGGTCCCATAAGGCGTGTTGCCATCCTCATCGATGCCCAATTTGGCAAACGCCTCGCGGGCCCGCTGTTCTTCGCTGGCCACATCCGTCTCATCAGTGATGATGACCTCGCGGCCATGGCGCACGTCGGTCGCCAGGATGCCGGCGGCGAACACGCGGATGCCCATGGTACCGACGCCATGTTTTTGGCAGGCTGCCAGCAGGCCTGAGAAATCCTGTCCCGGGAAGTCATGACCGGCGCCGCGCGCCGCACTGGGGTTGATCATGTTGTAGTAGACTTGCGCCGACTGGACGCGGCCGGTCTCGACGATTTGCTGACAACAGGCCGCGTCGCCCAGCGCCGTGATTCCGATATACCGGGTCAGGCCTTTCGCTTGCATGGCCTCCAGGGCATCCAAGGCGCCGCCCGGTTTCAAAACATGCTCCATGGCCATGTCGCGGTCCTGGGTGCGGCGCGTCAGGCGATTGTGGAGGTGCAGGACGTCGACGGAATCGCGGCTCAATCGGGTCAGGCTCTGTTCCATACTGCGTTCAAACTGGCCGACGATGTCATCAAGGCGGCCCGTATCCAGATTGACCTTGGTCGACACGATGGGGTCATCATCGACCTCCCGCAACAACCAGCCAAGTGCCGCTTCCGATTTGCCCTGGCCATACATGGATGCCGTGTCGATCCAGTTGATGCCGCCGTCCAATGCCATGCGGATAGCCTGGCGCCGCGTCTCGTCATCGGCATCGATGATGATGCCGCCGACAAAGCCGCCGCCGAAGACGACGGCCGAGGCGTCCAACGACGTATTGCCGAATTTCTTGGTTTTCATCAGCTTCCCCAACTTGTTCCCCATTTACTTCCGCGGTTAATCCTGCAGTCAGTTCCCACGGGCCTGCTCGATCATGGCACCGCCCGGCGTCTGTTCCGTGGGCGTTAATTCAATGTGCGACACGTTCACGTGCCACGGTGCGTCCAAGGCGAACAGTACTGCCGCGGCCACATCTTCCGGCGTCAACGCCTGATAGCCGGACAAGAAATCGCGACGTTCTTGTTCGGTCTTAAAGGCTGTCTCAAAAAAATCCGTATCAATGCGGCCGGGACAGACCTCCGTGTGGCGCACCCCGGAGCCCGACAATTCTGTGCGGAAATGTTGCGAGAACATATGGACGGCACCCTTCGTCGCGCCGTAAACGGGAAAGCCCAGGGGATAAAGCGCTGCAATAGAGCCGATTTGCACAATATGGCCGCTTTTCCGCGCCACCATGCCTTCGCTAACGGCCCGGGCCACATGGAAGGCGGCACTGACGTTCAATTCGATCATTTGGTCGATGTCGTCGGGGGACGAATGCAGAAAGCCTTCGTGGCCGCGTCCGATACCGGCGTTGTTGACCAGAATGCCGGCCTCAAGGTCTGGAAGTTTGCTGTAAATGGCGTCCGTGTCCGTTAAATCCAAAACCAGCGTCCGGCAACCGGTTTCCGCCGCCAATTCGGCCAGCCGATCGGCGCGCCGGGCCAGGGCGATGACATCGACGTCCCGGTCACGCAAAGCCCGCACACAGGACGCGCCAACCCCACTGGAGCCACCGGTCACCAAGGCTGTTTTGTATTCCGACAACGGCATGGCTGATCTCCCACGAAATTCCTTTTGCGACCTGATTGTGGTCATGGTGTAGGCTAATTGCCGTATACGTACGACGCAACGAATTGGGAGGAAAGGCCCGCACCACCATGAGCGAGAACGACGCCACCCATTCCGCGAGATGCCTTTGCGGCGCGATCAGATTGGCAGCATTGGGAACACCCATTTGGGCCGGCCATTGCCATTGCCAAAGCTGCCGGCGCAATACCGGCGCGGCCATGGCGACCTTCGTCGGCTGGGCCGAGGACGCCTTCAGGTACACTTCCGGAGAGCCGGCGCAATTTTCTTCCTCACCCGGCGTGACCCGCAGTTTCTGCGGCACCTGCGGCACGCCCCTGACCTACCAGTCCGACCGGTTTCCCGGTGAGGTTCACGTCTACATCTCCGTCTTCGATCATCCCGATTCGTTCCGCCCGCAGTTCCATGTCTTCGTCGCCGAGGCCATTTCCTGGCTGCATGTTGAGGACGATCTGCCCCGTTACCGGGCAACAACGAAAGACGGGCTGATGTCCGGGTGAGCCGGGCGCCGTTAAACGGCCTTCAAAACATCGGTTGACCGAGGTCAAGGACGCGCGCGACCTACCCGCTTATTCTTAATGAGTATCAACCCGAGGATGGGAGGCCGCCATGCAAGCCAAGGACATTATGTCTCCAGACGTCGTCACCGTTGCGCCAAATACGGGCATCAGTGAGATTGCCGAA
>CAZQPC010000115.1:0-13687 GCA_964595005.1 uncultured Magnetovibrio sp. | reverse complement strand
CCAGCGGGCTGTACGGACGATCTCTATGGGTCATTATTAATGCAATTTGGTATTAATCCCATTTCCTTGAACGACGAATGGCCATGCTTGGAGATGATGATATGGTCGTGCAACACGATGCTCAATTTGTCGCCGGCCTCCATGACCTCCGTGGTCATGTCGATATCGGCCTGGCTGGGGGTGGGATCGCCCGACGGGTGGTTGTGCACCATGATCAGCGCCGTGGCGCCCAGTTCCAGGGCCCGTTTGATCACTTCGCGGGGATAGACGGGGGTGTGGTTGACGGTGCCGACCTGTTGCACCTCGTCGGCGATAATAACGTTCTTGGCGTTCAGGAAGACGATCCGGAACTGCTCTTCCGTCGCCTGGCCCATATGGGCTCGCAAATATTGCAGCAATTTGTTCCAGGACTTGAGGACCGGCTGTTCGACCAGTTCGCCGCGGGCCAGGTTCAGTCCGGCGGCATGGATGGCCTTTAACTGGACGACGCTCTGATAGCTGAGGTTGTCGACCTCGGCAAGCCGGCCGGCGTCGGCGGCAAGCACACCGGCGAAGCCGCCGAACTTTTCGATCAGTTCCTTGGCCAGCGGTTTCACGTCGATGCGCGGGATCGAGAAGAACAGCAACAGTTCCAACAGCTCATAGTCGGCCAAACCATCGGCGCCCTGTTCCATGAACCGCTCACGCAGGCGCTGGCGATGGCCGAAATAGTGAGGCTTGTTGTCACCGTCTGCAAGGCCGACCGGCGGCGGCGGCTCCGCCCGCAGGGCCTCGGCAATGCGACCAGCCGGTTCCGCGCCCTCGAAAAACCAGACCCGCTTCATCTTGTCCCAGGTGCCGCCCTGGGCGCGCAACAGGTGGCGGAAGGCATGGGTGTTGCCGCCGATGTGCGTGATAGGCGAACCGTCTGTATCCTGAAGCTCGCTCAGGTTGAGCCCCGCGTCGGCCAAAATCTGAGCGTCGGATTTCCCGTCGATGTTCATGGTTCTCCGCGGGTAAAATCAGATGTCGTAGGGTGGATTGTCGAGGCCCGTCGGCGACAGTGTGAAGACTTCGTAGCCGTCGGCGGTGACGGCCAGGGAATGTTCGAACTGCGCCGACAGGGACCGGTCCTTGGTCACCGCGGTCCAGCCATCGGAGAGGATTTTGACGTCGAACCGCCCGGTGTTGATCATCGGCTCGATGGTGAAAAACATGCCTTCGTGCAACACATCACCCTCACCGGGGCGGCCAAAATGCATGACATTGGGGGCATCATGGAAGACCTTGCCGAGCCCGTGGCCGCAGAAATCCCGGACCACGGAAAAGCGCTCGCCTTCCGCATATTTCTGGATGGCGTGGCCGATATCGCCCAGGGTCGCGCCGGGTTTGACCATGCGAATGCCGCGCCACATGGCCTCAAAGGTCACGTCAATAAGGCGCTGGGTCTTCACGCTGGCTTTGCCAACCGCGAACATGCGGCTGGAATCACCATGCCAGCCGTCGACGATGACCGTGACATCGATATTGATGGCGTCACCGTCTTGCAGGCGCTTGTCGCCGGGGATGCCGTGACAGACGACGTGGTTGATGGACGTGCAGATGGACTTCGGAAAGCCGCGATAACCCAACGGCGCCGGGATCGCGCCGCGGTCGACGATGAAGTCATGACAAAGCTGATCCAACTCACCCGTCGTCACTTTTGGTTTGACGTGGGGCGTGATGAAATCCAGACATTCGGCGGCCAACCGGCCGGCACGGCGCATGCCTTCGTACCCGTCGGGTCCGTGAATTTTGATGTGCCGGCCATCGCGGCCGACGGTGCGTGTGATCAGCTCTTCCTGCATGTTCCGATTATGCCCGCTTTTGGTCCGGCTTGACCAGTTTTCCAATCGGCCAAGCGCCTTTAGATGTGGTCATGTCAGCTTTGGAATTCCACCGGATCGGCGATATTAATCGCCTTCGACGTCAATTTGCAATTGTAAGCGATGACCTCGACGCCGGCCTTCAGCGCCTTGTCCAGAGCCTCGCCGTAGGTCGGATCGATGTCGCGGGCAATCACCATGTTGTCGGCATCGCCGCGCTGCACCAGATAGAACATCACCGCGCGGTGACCTTCGCGGACCATATCGGACAATTCCACCAAATGCTTGGCGCCTCTGGCCGTCACACCATCGGGAAATTCCGCCGGCGCGCCCTTGGTCAGATCGCGGCGCAGCGTGACATTCTTGACCTCGACGTAACAAAGCTTGCCGCCGGGCATCTCCAGCAACACGTCGATACGCGAATTTTTGCCGTACTTGACCTCGCGGCGCAGATTGTCGAAGCCGGTCAGCGCGGGGATTTTGCCGGCCTCGATGGCTTCGGCGACCAGTTTGTTGGGATGCTGGGTGTTGATACCGACCAAGGAGCGCTTGATGCGGATCATCTCCCAGGTGAATTTCAGCTTGCGGTCCGGGTTTTGGGCCGGACTGACCCAAACCTCGGCGCCCGGTTCATTGACGCTGATCATCGATCCGGAATTGGCGCAATGCGCCGTCACCACGTCGCCGTTCTCCAGCGTCACGTCGGCCATGAAGCGTTTGTAGCGTTTGATCAAGGTGCCCTTGATGAGCGGCGCGGGAAATTTCATGGGGTTCTCTTAACGGCTCTCGGGGATGCCCGCAAGCGGCGTCGCCCCATTGCGGCGAATTGGTTAAACATCATGTGCGGTTTGAAAAATGTAGTCCACCGGCATTCAATTTTCGCTGATTTCCGCCGATTCCGCTGATTTCTGGTAAATGACACGAAACCGCTGGCGCAATGACAGCATCAGGCTCGCCCGCCGGGCTTTCATCTCCATGGTCCTGAACGCTACATGAAAAGCTTGTATCTGTAACGCTCTCTCGTGGACGGTTTCCAATTTGTCCGGCAGGATGTCCGTTTCGTGGCAGCCTGCGCGAGACAGGGTTTGTCATAGAATTGGTCCCCTTAATTGATCGTTATATAAGAACATAATGTGAATATTTCATATCAAATCAAGTCGTCGCATTGTCCGACCGGGACAGAATAATGCCGTATTTCCGTAGTAAAGGTACGTACGGCTTGGGCATTGTCGATGGGATCGGCAGTTCAAGGAAGCTGACCGATTGCGTTCAGAAAACGGTGAAATCTGCATGCTCTTATCGGAATGGTAATTTAATTGAAATCATTTCTATTTTTAAGGTAATATATCAGGCTGTCGAGACGGGCGGCAGGCAATTAGGTTTTTTGAATTAGGGGTCGTCAAATGACCAACGCAACCGGATTTAAGCGCGTTCTGGAATTCATCGGTATCCAGACCGCGGAACAGATACAACCGGATTCGCCGATCCAACTCAATGAGGCGGAAGCATTGCTCAGATTTGTCGCGGAACGGCAAATGGACGGCACGCCGAAGTTGGTCAAGAATCTCAGCGAAACGATCACTGATATCCGCGGCAAAGGCAGCACTGTCGTGCCTGGACAATCGCGCGAATGGAATGAATTGACTGAACGCTACAAAGCCTTGGTCGATATCTCGGAAACTCGTCTCGGAGTCACGGGGCGGACAATTTTGGAATCGCGGCATCAACCACTGGTCTCGGGGATCACGATCTGGCTGCTAGCCTTCCTGGTGGCGGCGAATGTCGGAATCCCGGCAGTCAAAAAGACCATCTTGACCTACGGAATTACAGAAAGCCAAAATCCCATTCTGTTCAGCCTTTATGACATGCTGGCTGGCATGTCGCCGTTTTTCTGGGGCGGCGTCGGGGCCAGCCTCTATTTGTTGAAAGCCTTGTCGGATCGCGCCGCCAACAGCCAGTTCGATATCGCGAAACAGCAAGGTACATGGCCGCGAATTATTCTCGGTGCCGTGCTTGGTTGGATCGTTGTCAAGGAATTCCATTTATCGGTTTCCATCGGTGATCAAGACATCGGTGCCGCGAAGGCCAGCCTGGAAAACCAGGAACTGACCGGCGCGGCTATCGCCTTTTTGGCGGGGCTGGGACAAAAAGCCGTGTTTGACGTATTCGAGGCAATTATCCGAGCGGTCAGCAAATTTGTAAAAGGTAAGGGAAAATTCCCATGAGGCCCTTAACACTTCTTTTTGTTTTTATGTTGATGGCTGCCGCCGACAGTGCGGTCCGAGCAGCGGAAAAGGTGACACCTCTAGTATCGGGTTCCCTAAATCTAAGGCCGAGCCAATCGGATTTGGCCACTATATCTCTACAGATAGCCACGATAACCAAGCAAGATAAGGTTTCTGTATGGGGATTGTCGCAAGTCCAGAACAAGGCGTGGGCGCAACAAATTGTTTCCACCCTGAAGAAGGTAACCGGCACCACCTACAAATACGCCATCGGCAGCACCGGTGGCGCCGAGCGGTTAGCCGTAATCTATGACAGCGATCGTCTGGCCGCTAAAGACATCGATGAAATTTTCGGCCTGAACATTGGGGGTAACGTACGCGCACCCTTGGTGGTGACGTTTCGCGATCACCAGACGGATCAGAAATTCAAATTCATGGTCAATCATCTGTACCGAACCGACGCTCAGCGCCGTCTTGCTCAAGCCATAGGACTGACGCAATGGATCAAGGAGATTAAGTATCCGGTCATTGCTGTCGGCAACTATAATTTCGATTGGGTGGTCAGCGACGGCCAAGATCAGGTCGGCGCCGGCTTCAAGGCGTTGACCGCGGCCAACGCCTTCACGTGGGTTAAGCCGAAGGTTCTTCAGCCCACCATCTGTGACAATAAATCACCAACCATCCAGGATTTCATCTTTGCCGCAAATTCCGGCACGATCCTTAAGAGTGACCGGTCCGAGATATTGAATAAGGACGACAAGTTTTGCCAAATCGTCGCCGGCGACAACGCCAAGAGGGCTTTGACACACGTTCCCGTCATTGCGACGTTTTCGGTCCTGGCGTCGCCAAAAGTGAAAATGAAAAAGCCCGGGAAAGTTGCCTCGGGATCGTCGTCCAGTGATCCATCGGATCAGTTGGAATCTCTATTTTGGCAGAGCATCCAGAATTCGGACGATCCTAAAATGTTCGATGCCTACCTGAAAAAATATCCGAACGGGACGTTCGCGTCGATTGCCAAAATTAAATTGCAAAGTCTGCAACGACCTACTGTGACAACTCAGTCGGCGCAGTCTTCGAATCCGACGTTGGCGTCGCGGCAAGCGTGTCGGGAGACGCCGAAAACCAGGTCCCGTGCTGGCGCGAAAGGCGAATACAATCTGCTGACGGACAACAAATCGGCGTGCCGCTATCAATTCTGCGCCGTTGGAACCTCCGATGAAAACCAGGATCCGACGCCAAATCTCATGCTTCGCGTCCGCAAGCACGGCAGTTGGACAGACCTGCCGGAAGTTCCTTTTCGCGGCTGCCGCGAGGTTTCGACAACCGGCATTCAGACATCGACAGTCACCACCAAGAGCGGCCTCCGTAGTGTGTTCGAATATTTCCGCCTGCCGCCCAGGTGTGCACTGACCCCTATCACCCGTGTCAATGCGGGCAACAAAACCGTCTATGACACCTTGCTGGAAAGCAGATCGCCTTGTCAGTTTCTGTTTTGCGCTGTGGGCACCTCGGACAAGAGCAAGGACCAGACACCGAATTTGCGACTCCGGGTGATCGACCGGGACAAGTGGCGAAACCTTCCGGAAATTCCCTTTGGCGGATGCCGAGAAGTGCGAACGCGCGCCGTGCGGACCTCGACCGTGTCCTTAAGTGGCGGTGTCCGCAGCGTGTTCACCTACCGCCGCCTCGGTCCCTGACACTCGAATGTCGCCTGCGATCCGTGCAGGCCCGGCCACGCCTAACCCCCCAGTGTTAACGCGAAGTAGGCGGGCACTGCGAAATAATTGGCCAGCGCCGCCGTAAAAACCGCCGCTGCCCAGAGGTTTCCACGGAACCGCCGCCACAACACAATGATCAATCCGACCACCACGAGGTTCTCGCCGATGGTCACGGCGTCGACGTGGTGCGCCGGATCCCAGTAGGACATGGGCGAGCAGAACCTCCAGGGCGGCATTGGCGTAGTAGACATAGGCCTGGCAGAAAGCTTCCTATCGTTCCGTGAGGCCGACTACCAAATCAATAGAGACCCAACTGGTTCAGCGTTTCCGGGCCGGCGATGCCGTCGGGCGCCAGTTTGTGGCGTTTTTGGTAGCTGCGGACCGCGTTTTCCACGTCGGCCGAATAGGCGCCGTCCATGACCTTGTTGTAGGCGCCCGCCGCTTTCAAGGCCTGTTGCAGTTTCAATACCTCGTGTCCCTTCGCTCCCGGTTGCAGCAAATAGAGGCCCCGCTGTCCGCGCATCGCCCGATGAATACGAAGCTTGCTGCTTTTCATGAAGTCCATGGACTGGGCCGCCGCCGGTGCGGCGCCGGCCTGGGCCACCGCGCCGCTCTCGATCCTCAAAGCCTCGATCTTCTTGGCGATCCGAATGTCGTTGAGCGACGCATTGCGGGCCGACAGCCCTTTGGCCATGCTTTGCAGCTGGCGTTCCGCCTGTTGCCATTGGCCGGCCGCCAACAGGCGCAGGCTGGCTTCGTGGCCGGCTTCGGTTTCCACCAAGGCGGCCTCAATCATGGCCTCGCGGTTCCAGGCGTGGCGGACGGTGTCGGGGTTGTTGGTCACATCGGCGCTCAGTTCCCGGCGCTCATGGGTCCGGTGGCCGGCTTCGGCATCTTCGTAGGAAAACGTGATGTCGCCAAGCCGGAGGGGACCGGCGCCGGCCTCTTTGAGCGCCAGCCGGATGACCACGCTGCGGGTTTCGCCGGTATGGAAATCCGGCAATTCGACGACCGTGGCGCCGCCTTCGTTGCGGGTTGTATAGCCGAATATCTGGAAGTCGCGGACGATGCGGCCCGGCGTGAACCGGAAATCGACATTTCGCGCCGCGATCTGGAAAAGCTCCGACAGTTCGCGCTGGAAAATGCCGGCCATTTGCGATGGTCCTTCGATGTAGTGATAGTTGCCGCCGGAATTGTCGGCGATGTCCTGCATCAAATCCTCATTGTATTCGAGGCCGAGGCCAAGGGTGGTGACCGGCACGCCCTGGGTCTTGGCCTTGCGCACCAGCTTGCGGATCTCCCTGGGATTGGTGACGCCCCGATTGGCGAGGCCGTCGGAAAGCAAAAATACCCTGTTGACGGCGTCGGCGCGCAGGTGTTTGCGAACCTGGGCGACGCCTTCCATCATTCCGGCGGTCAGATCGGTCATATTTCTGGGTGTCAGGTCGTCGATCACCTTCTTGATCAGGGCCGGCGCCTCAACCGGCGCCGACGGCCATGCGACGGTCACCTGATCGTCATATTCGACCACCGCCAGCCGATCCTTCGGGCCCAGGCGTTCGACCACCGCCATGGCGGCCTTCTTCAGGTATTCAATCTTGCCCTGATCGGCCATGGAACCGGACCGGTCAAGGGCCAGGGCGATGTTGACCGGGCGCCGGTCTTTGCCGGCCTCTGGGGATACCTCCGCCACCTTGAAGCGGACCAGCACGTAGACCGGTTTCCCGTCTCCCGCCAACAACACCGGCCGGTCGATCTCAACGGTCGTCATCACCGCCTTTTGCCCAGCCTCGGGCTCGGCGGCAACGCCATGGAAGGAAACCGCACCGACCACAGCAACGGCAGTTAAAAATCGGACCATCCATCGGCCCGGCATGGAACGGAAGATCATCGTCAACACTCTCTGGCTGCTGGAATTGCCGCGCAAGATGGCAGCCAATTGTGGCGGCAATGCGCTGAAACTTCGTCCATTGAATGGCTGTCAAGAAGAGACCCGGTTTACGATGATTGCCGCGACCGGGCGCCCGACGCCGGACGGTTGTCCAAAACCGGATAATCCGCGGTCTGCCAGAAGGGCATGCCGCTCAGGCGCCGGTGATGCGCCCGAGGGTAAGCAGCGTAATCCCGGCAAATGGATACGCCTCGATGATCTCAGCACCTTGCGTCAAAGAAAATGGCCGCGTCGTCGGATCAGCCCCAACCGTTACATCGGTTACCGAAGTTTGATGTCGAAGGGCTGACCGCCGTCCTGCATGCGTTGGCGGATTGTCGCAATATCCCATCCCGTCAGCCGGGCCAGATTCTGTGCTTCGCTTTCGAACCGGCCCGGCAAGCCCCGGATATAGGCACGGCCGCGATCCGAATCCGGCCGGCCGAGCCAGGGATGGCGCAGGACGTAACGGCCTTGCATGTTGTTGCGGTCGCCGGTCTCACGGAACACTACGTCGTCCTTGTAGGCCGCCTTATCGTAGCGCATGTGCAGCCGGGTAACGAAGACCAGCCGCCGGTCGGTGGGCTGCGCGTTCGGACGCAGCGGCAAGACCGGCCCACTGTCCAGCCACTTGACCCCCAATTCCTTCAACTCATGGGCGCTCATGGGGTCGGCGGCGCAGGGATCGCACCAATTCATGTCCCAAGCATATTCCAGGAATACCACCGGGCCGCTCTCGCGTTTCCGGGTGCGCTCGAACATGTCGCGGTAAAAGGCGCCGAACGTATCCTTGACGTACAGCGGCACCGAAATATCCGTCGGGATGCGCTGTGTCCGGTAATTGGCTGTCTCGACCCGGCCGGCGCGGGTCAGGATGAAGATGAACAACTCCTGCGGGCCGTCGGCGTTGATCATGCCCAGCCGGATCGGCAGCATGAATTGTTTTGAGGTGAAACTGATCCTGAGCGGCCGCAGGTAGGTGAATCCCAGCGCCGTTTTTTTCGCCAGATTAACCTTGGCGACAAAGAATTTCATGCCCTGGCCCAGATAGCTGGTGACCACGGGCTTCGCCTTGGCCGGCACGTTGTAGCCGGCTTGCGTCAGCCAGGTCAGCAGGCCGCCGCTTTCCTGGGCGGACAAAATGACGATGTCGTATTCACCCACCGTGTATTCGGCTTCAACCTTTACGCCCAAGCTTTTGGCGCGGGCCTTTGGGCCCGATTTTGGCAACGATTCAGGTTGGGCCAACGCCATCAATCTTCCTTCATGGTCAGGATTTCTGTCGAAGTATTCGACCAGGCGCGGCGCCGTATAGGCGTCGATATGGTCGATCACCGCCGGTTCGGTGACGTGAATCTGGTCACGTTTCAGGACCTGGGGAACGGGCACGATAAGAGCGAATTCGCGCGGGTCACCCTGGTAATCGTTGGCCATGGTGATCGCCGTGTTGTCGCCGTCCCGGGCGATCACCACCTTCGACGCCTTGTTGAACAGGCGGGTATCCGCCTTGGCCACATAGAATCCGCAGAAGGCCCAGGCTTGGCCCGCCATCGAAATCAGCCAAGCCGCCAGAACGAGTTTCGCGATTACAGATTTTCGGCTCATCGAGCCGTACTCCGATTTCTGCCTGCCATCCGGGTGACGGTGGATAGACTTTATGGCCAATTCAAGGCGGCAATAAAGGGTGTATTGACGGGCCGCCGACATTATATTGCGCGGGCAAGACCAATGCCGCCACTCTTTCCCGCAACGACCAAGGCCAGCCCCATGCAGCAACGAAATCTCGGCCCCCTCAAGACCTCCGTGTCCGCCGTCGGTTACGGCGCCATGTCGTTTACGGACTTTTACGGCCCCACGGACGAAGACGCGTCGCACGCGATCCTGGCCAGGTGTCTCGATCTGGGCATCGACCATATCGACACGTCGAATGCCTACGGCATGGGCAAATCGGAAAACCGCATCGGGTCGTTTTTGGCCAAGCAGGGTGCCCAGGCGGACGGGATGTTCACCATCGCCACGAAAGCCGGGATCACCCGCGATGCGGATGGCAATCGCGTGTTCAACAACAGCCCTGAACACCTGCGGGACTCATTGGACGCATCGTTGCAGCGCTTAGGCGTCGACCATGTCGAACTGTTTTATGTGCATCGGCGCGACCCGGCCCGGCCCATCGAGGAAGTGACGGAAACGTTGGCCGATCTGGTCAAATCCGGGAAGACCCGCCAAGTGGGATTTTCGGAAATCGCGCCGACCCAGTTGGCCATCGCCCAAGCCATCCACCCCATCGGCGCCGTGCAATCGGAATATTCCCTGTCGACGCGGTCTCCGGAAATGGGCCTGGTGCAGGGCACGGTGGCGGCCGGCACCGCGCTGGTCGCCTTCAGCCCCGTCGGCCGCGCCTTGCTGACGGACACGCCGCCGTCCTATGAGAAATGCCAGACCATGGACTTCATGAAGGCCAACCCGCGCTTCGTCGAACCGAACCACGGCCGCAACATCGCCGCCACGAAAGGCTTCCGCGCCCTGGCCGCTGACATGGGCGTCAAGGCTTCGTCCCTGGCCATCGCCTGGCTTTTGCATCAGGGTGACCACATCCTGCCGATCCCGGGCACCCGGTCCGTCGACCACCTAGCCGAACTGGCTGCCGGCGGCGATCTCAAGCTGAGCGATAGCGATCTGGCCGCCATTGACGCCGAACTGCCCATCGGCTGGTGTCACGGAGACAGATATTCCGTTGGCCAATGGGGCGGGCCGGAGAAGTATTGTTGAATGTCGTTTTCGGCCTTGGAATGAGTTGAAACCGTGTACCTGATTTTCTTCACCGGCGCCGTGGTGCTGTCCCTGGAGGTGTTGTCGTCGCGGATCATGACGCCCTATTTCGGCGTCAGCCTGTATATCTGGGCCGGCATTCTGTCGATCACCCTGACCTTCCTGGCGGTCGGCTATTACCTGGGCGGGCGGCTTTCCGAACGGCTTGGCCGGGCGGTCCAGGCGCTGATCTTTCTGGCCATGCCGGTGATGGCGGCGGCGGCGGCCTTGGTGGCATGCCTGATATACCCCTTCGCGTTTCCGGCCATGGCCCGGGTCGATCTGGTGTTCGGCAGTTTCACCGCCAGCGCGGTGCTGTTGGCGGTGCCCCTGGTGTGCCTGTCGGCCATGAACCCGATTCTCATCTCGTTGCGCGCCGGGATAAAGCAAGGCGCTGAACACCACGGTGATGGCGGCGCCGGGCTGGTATTGTTCGTCAGCACGGCGGGCTCCGTGGCCGGCGTGCTGGTGACGGCGTTCGTGCTGATCCCCAGCTTCACCAACTTCGAAGCCGTGCTGTGGCTGGGCGTCGTGCTCTGCGGGCTGTCGCTGATCGCCGCCCTGCGGGCCGCCGATCTGGACCGCCGGGGGCTGGTCATGGCCGGCGCGGTTGGCGTCAGTGTGCTGTGCGGGGCGCTGATCGGCGCCCAGGACCGGTTCTTCAAGCTGCTGGCCGCCGTCGACGCGGCGAACCTGCAGGTTGACGTCGTCGCCGAATACACCTCGGTCTTCGGCAACATCAAGATTGCCAACGTGACGCCGCGCGATGCAAACCGCGACGCCGCGCCTCAACCCATCAAGGTCTATGTCCAGGACGGCCTGATCCAGAACCGAGCCACGTCCGACAATGTATCCGTGTCCATGTACACCTATGTGCTGGACCGCCTGGCGGGGGCTTTCGTTCCGGAAGCGAAAACCGCCGTCGTGCTGGGCCTGGGGGCGGGCTACGTGCCGCGCTTCATGCGCGACCGCGGGATCAAGGTCAGCGCCGTGGAAATCAACCCCCTGTCCCTGACGGTGGCCCGCGATCATTTCGGCTTCGATGCCGCCGGCATTGATCTGTCGATCACCGATGCCCGCACCTATGCCCGCGACTGCCGGGCCGCCTTCGACGTCGCCATCGTCGATCTGTTCCAGGGCGACGCGACGCCGGATTATCTGTTGAGCGCCGAATTTTTCACCGATCTCAGGCGCTGCCTGAAGCCCGGCGGAGGCGTCGTCATGAACGCCTTTCTCGACGATGACAACCCGGGCCCCAATTTCCGCCTGCTGGCAACCATCGCCTCGGCGTTCCCCAATGTGCTGAAATTCCAGGTCGGCAAAGGCAACGCCTTCCTGGTCGGCCTGACCGGGCCGGTGCCGGCGTCGGTGGACTATGATCTTGAGCGCATCCCCGCGGCGCTGCTGGCGGAGGTCGCGCCGACCTTGGAATCGGGGCGCCATGTGCCGGCCGGCGCGCTTTTGGGTTACGCGCCGGTGAGCGACCGCCAGAACCGGTTTTCGACCCTGATGGCGGAGGCCCGCATGGCGCACCGCCAATGGCTGGCCCGCGAACTGCCGGCGCGGTTGCTGATGAATTGATCCGATCGTCTATTTATTCAGGCCCCAGGCCTGGTTGCCGTTGGGATTCAATGATCAGAAGGTCTTATACCTTGTTCCTGTCCCGCCCCGGCGGCTGGTAGATTCCGACCGCCTCGCCCGCCGTGTGCATGGACGAGATCGCTTCTTCCATGGTTAACAGCGGCGTCGTCTCAACCTCGGTCACGGAGCCCGACGCACTCAACACCATGGAGAGCGACGCCGCCGCCGAATTGTCCGGAAGTTCGTAAATCAAAACGATGTCGTATTCGCCGAAACAGAAGAAGTAGTAATGCAGCCGTCCGCCGATCCCCTGCAAAAGCTTGGTCGTCGTCAATAGACGGTCTTCCGGCCGCTCGACGAGTTTGTTCATGAAATCCTGAGACACCTTGGCCCGTGCCAAATAAAACGCCATGGCGACATCCTCCTTGTTCGCTGGTCAAGCCATAGGGGTCATGTTCGACCGTCGGTGGCCGTGACACAACAGCGCCGGCCCGCATAGTGCCATCCGTCCATGGAATAGGTGCCGGCGCGCCTCGGTCGGCTGGTCGGCGCAAAGATCGATTATTGTCCGTCTTGGATCCCATCGGTTTTGTAAAATCCGAAGCATATCCAGGTTTGTCTTGGGGGTTGGATAGGGCTCAGGACGACCCCATGAAGCCCGGCATCCAGCCTTCGTGGCTGTCGCGAATGTCGGCGAGGGGCATGGTGAAGCCGGCGATGCTGAGGCTGTCACCGCCGGATTTGCCGATGACGGCAGCCGGAACGGTGGCAGCTTGCGCCGCCTCGAGGATCGCGGCGGGATTATCGGTGGCGATCAGATAACGCGCCTGATCTTCGCCGAACAACCAGGCGTGCAGGGCCACGGTACCAGCGGAGTCCGCGTCCAGGATGACGCCGACGTTTCCAGCCATGGCCATTTCGGCGACGGCGGCGGCGAGGCCACCATCGGACAGATCGTGGCAGGCGGCGGCGTTGCCGGAACCGATTTGATCCCGGACGAAATCGCCGTTGCGGCGCTCGGCGGTCAGATCGACGGGCGGCGGTGCGCCCTCTTCGCGGCCTTCCAGTTCCCGCAGATACATGGATTGGCCGAGATGGCCCCTGGTCTCGCCGATCAGGATCAACGTCAGGCCTTCGCCGGTCAGGCCGAGGCCGACGGACTTGGCGGCGTCGTCAATGAGACCGACGCCGCCAATTGCCGGGGTCGGCAGGATCGCGGTGCCGTTGGTTTCGTTGTACAGCGACACATTGCCTGAGACGACCGGGAAGTCCAAGGCGTTGCACGCGTCACGCATGCCTTCGATGGCGCCGACGAACTGACCCATGATTTCGGGCCGTTCTGGATTGCCGAAATTCATGCAATCGGTGATCGCCAGGGGGGTGGCACCGGTCGCGGTGATGTTGCGCCAGACCTCGGCGACGGCGTGCCGGCCGCCTTGCACGGGGTCGGCCTGGCAATAGCGCGGCGCGCAGTCCGTGGCGATGGCCAGGGCCTTGTCGGTGCCGTGCACGCGTACCAGAGCGGCATCGCCGCCGGGCCGGCCAAGACCTAAGGTGTCGGCCATGACCATGTGGTCGTAC